>SKMN01000047.1 GCA_007121015.1 Coriobacteriia bacterium | reverse complement strand
TCGATGAGCCCGTCGCTGAAGAGGACGACGAGCGTCTCGGGGGTCAGGTCGATCCCGAACTCGGTGTACGAGGCGTCCGGCACGACACCGAGCGGCGGGAAGCGCTCGAGGTTGTGCTCGAGGCACTGACCTTCGACGCAGATGAACGGTGCCGGATGGCCGGCACACACCATCCTGAGCCGCCCCGTACGCATGTCGATGGTCCCGTAGACCGCGGTGATGAAGCGGCTCTCGTCGATCTGCGAGGATATCGCGGCGTTGGCCGAGGCCACCACGTGGGATGGACGGTGGTCCTGATAGGCGAACGCCCGGATGGTGCTCTTCGCGACGGCGGTCAGGGTCGACGCTTCGATTCCCTTGCCGGCGACGTCGCCCAGCACGAACGCGACGGTGCCGTCACCGACATCGAAGACATCGTAGAAGTCGCCACCGATGCGGGCGAGCTCGGTGGCGGAGCGGTAGGCGTGCGCTATCATGAGGCCGGGGATCTTCTCGGGTGTGTACAGCAGTGCGGCCTGGAGGGTATCGGCGATGGACCGCTGGGCCTGGTAGAGCCTCGCACTCTCGATCGCTACCGCGACGGACTTCGCGAGGGTGCGCCCGAACTCGAGTTCGGGCTCGGAGAAGCGGTGCGGCTCCGAGTGGTAGTTGTAGTACACGACACCGAGCACTGTCCTCCGTGACGTGAGCGGTACCGCGAGGAGCGCCCGGACGTCCCAATGCCGCAGTGCGGCCCGGTCGACGAACGGATGGTCGCAGGCATCGGTACACGCGAACACGCCCTCCTCGAAGGGGGTCCACGGACCATCTTCCGCCGAGGGCTCTCCCGGGAAGTCGTGGGAGTGCGCGACGGTCCACGTGTCATCGTGTCTCAGGAACACGATGGAGCTGTCGGCACCGAGCGCCCGCGCCCCCAGCTCTGCGGTGATCCGGAGGATCTCGGCGACGTCCGAGGTCGCGTTGATCGCGGCATCGATCTCGGTCACCGCCTCGATGAGGTCGCGAGAGCGCCGGAGCGCCTCCTCCTCGGCCTTGCGGTCGCTTATCTGCTCGAACGTCGCGATGAAGTGAAGCGGGTCCCCGTCTCTGTCGCGCAGCAAGGTACGAGAGGTCTCCACCCACACGACCGAGCCGTCCCTGGCGATCAGACGCTTGTCGAGCCGGTACTCGTCGATCTCGCCTGCAACGAGGCGTTCGATGAGCGCGCGCTCGCGAGGCCGGTCTTCCGGGTAGGTGATGTCTTCGGGCCGTTGGTGCTCGAGCTCGTCGGCCTGGTAACCGGTGATGCCGAGAAGCCGGTCGTTGAAGCGCAGCCACTGGCCGTGCATGTCGATGTGCGCCATGCCGGTCGCCGCCTGCTCGAAGGTCGTCCGGAACCGCTCCTCACTGACGGCGAGTTCGCGCGTCACGCGCCTGAGATCACCGAAGAGGACGTCGAAGGGGCGCAAGAGCACGGTCTCCACGACCGCACGGTAGAGGAGGAAGAACGTCGCGACCTTGAGGACGTGGCCGATGAGGTTCCATATCGCGAACGGATCAATGTAGAGGGTGAAGCTGAGCTCGGACGCGATGGCGGTAACGATCGCTGCCGAAAGTAGGAGGTAGACCTCTCGAGGGAACGTGTCGCGGTTGAGGTAGACGGCGACCAGGCCGAGAAGCATCGCCCCGGAGATGGCGTACTCGCTGTATATCTTGAACGGAGTGAGACCGACACCCTCGATGAACCCTGTCGGAAAGACGTCGAACACGAACACCATCGAGAGGAGCGTGACGGTGGCGATGGCGAACCCCGAGAGCACGGCCACGGGCTCCGCTTTCCTCCGAGCGTACGCCGGTGCGATGACGAGCGCTGCCGCTTGCAGGTATCGGGCGATGAGCCACAGCTGGGTGGCGAGGTTCGTCTCCGCATCCGGGAACACGCCCATGCCGCGGTATGCCAGCGTGTGGAGCACGTCCACGCACGCCGCTGCGAAGAACCCTATGCTTAGAACGAGCAGGTACCCGGAGTCGAAGTAGCGCCGCAGGTTCCATGCGATCATGAACATGCCGGCGGCGATCGCCACAGCGAACAGCTCGACGAGTGAGTGGAACAGCAGGTACCCGTGGATGTAGCGGATGGCCACGAACGCTACGGTGACTGCGGTCGCTGTAGCAAGGTAGAGTGGCAGCGGGGTGCGCCGGTCCTGGGCGGGGCCGGGTACGTCCATCCATCCTCCGTGTCGCAAGAGCCATCACATCATGTATCACGTGCGCGTAGCGGGTTCAATACCGGGCCAGCCATGGTCTATGCTAGTCGGACAGCACGCTTGACGTCCCGCGCACTGATCTTGTCGTGGGACGATCACACGAAGGGAATGGCCGGTGATCCGGTTCGAAACCATCATGCTCGGCGAGGGGGAGGCGCTCTCGTGCCGACGTTGCACCACGGCCAAGCCGTCATCCGAGTATACACCCGTCGTCGAGGTTAAGCAGCGCATCACCGACGTTCTCGACGACGCGAAGGCCGGAGGTGTCCTGCTGGCCGGGCCCGAGCCGATGGGGCATCCCGCCCTACCCGAGATCGTCCGTTTCGCGGCGAGTGCCGGTGCTGCTCGCATCGGGATGCGTACGGCGGCCAGCGCCTTCGCACACGGCGAGAACGCGCGGGGGGCGATCGCCACCGGGTTACGTTTCGTCGAGGTGCCGCTCGCGGGCGCCGATGCTGTCGAACACGACGCCCGCGTCCTCGCGCCGGGAGCGTTCGAGGGTACGTGGGCGGGCGTGACACGCCTGCGCGATGCCGCGACCGCTCTCGGCGAGCAGGTGGTCGTTCGCGGGCGGGTCGACGTCTGTGCGCACACCGTCGCCTCGCTCCCGGCCATGGTCGCCGTGTTCGCACAGTGGGGGGCGTCGAGCGTCGTCCTCGAATGCTCCCGTCCGCTCCCGGGGGGCCACATCGACTACGTCCGCGCCGCGTGCGAGACGGGCATGGTCAACCGGGTGTGGGTCGCGGTCCACGGTCTCTCGGCCGTAGCGCTCGGGCCCGACGCGCTCCACCTCACCGATGTCGTCGAGTGCCGAGGAGGCCGCACGTGAGCGCGCCGGCCCTCAAGGTCGCTCTCGTCGGCCTGAACGCGGTCGGCTACCGCTCGCTCGCTCTTGCCTACGTGCGCGCTTACGCGCAGGCCGACCAGGGCCTCGCCGGTGACGTCGGCTTCGTCACGCTCGACCTCGACGTGAGCGTCGACCCGTGGTGGGTCGTCTACCGTCTTGCAGGTCTCGAGCCCGACGTCGTGGGCTTCTCGGTCACCTGCTGGAACGCTCGCGCCGTCTACGAGACGTGTCGGCTCCTGCGCGCCGTGCTGCCCGAGTGCCGCATCGTGCTCGGTGGACCGGAAGTGGGCCCGATCGCCGAGGAGGTCGTGCGCGCGAACCCGGCGGTCGACGCGGTCGTGCGCGGCGAAGGGGAGGAGATCTTCGCCGAGCTCCTGCATGCGGTCCGCAGGGGGCGCACGCTCTGGCGCATCGACGGAGTGACTGCGCGCAAGGACGGCGAGCCTGCGGGTTCGCCCGACCGCGGCCTCGTCGCCGACCTCGACCGGCTCCCCTCACCCTATCTCACCGGCGTCCTCGAACCCTTCGACGGCGGCGCCTACATAGAGTCGTACCGCGGCTGTCCGCACCGGTGCGGCTACTGCTACGAGGGCAAGGGCTCCCAGCGCGTACGCTCGTTCTCCCGCGAGAGGGTCGAGGCCGAGATCGAGGCGGTCGCAACCGCTCCCGGCGTACGGTCGTTCTCCTTTATCGACCCGGTATTCAATCTCACCGCGGATCGCCTCGCGTGGCTCAGCGACACGCTCGCCCCCCACGCCGCTCGCGGCGCGCGACTACACACCATCGAAGTCGACATCGAGCGCATCGGACCGGACGAGGCCGTGCTGCTTGCCCGCGCAGGGGTCGCCTCGGTCGAGACCGGCCCCCAGTCGGTCGGTGTCCGCGCGCTCGAACTGTGTCGGCGTCCACTGGACCGCGCGAGATTCGAAGCCGGGGTCGCGGTTCTCAAGGCTGAGAACATCAGCGTCGAGTGTGACCTCATCATCGGCCTGCCGGGTGACACGCCGGCAGACGTGCTCGACGGCATGCGATTCGCGACCGGCCTCGATCCCGGTGCGATACAGATGTCGACCTTGCACGTGCTTCCAGGTACGGACATGTGGCGCAACGCCCGGGAGTACGGCATCACGCATGACCCCGAGCCGCCGCACGAGGTCGTCGCGACCGGAGAGATCGGCTTCACCGACCTGCGCCGCTTAGAGGTGCTCGGCAACGCTCTCATGGAACACTACCGCGCGCGCACGCCGCGCAGCTAAGAGGAGGAACGCAGATGCACGGAGTGTCGAAGCGAGCCGAGGCGATCCGCCCGTTCGTCGTCATGGACGTCGTGGCGCGCGCCAAGGAGCTCGTGGCTGCGGGTCATGACGTCGTCCGTCTCGAGATCGGCGACCCGGACCTGCCCACGCCTTCGGTGATCACGCGCGCCGCCGAGGCGGCCATGGAGTCCGGCGACACCGGCTACACGCAATCGGCGGGTTTGCCCGACCTGCGTGTCGCCATCTCCAACCACTACTCCTCGGCGTACGGCGTGCCCGTCGATCCCGCGGACATCGTGGTCACGCAGGGCACCTCGCCGGCGATGCTCCTCGTCTTCGGCTCACTTCTCGATCCCGGTGACGAGGTCATCGTCTCGGACCCGTGCTACCCGGCCTATCCGAACTACGTGAACTTCCTCGGCGGCGTACCGGTCCCGTTGCGCGTCCGTGCCGAGGAGGGCTTCCGCTACCGGCCCGACGAAGTGCGCGCCGCCATCACGCCGCGCACGCGGGCCATCATGGTCAACTCGCCGTGCAACCCGACCGGCACCGTGCTCCCGCCCGAGGACCTGCGAGCGCTCGCGGAGATAGCCGAGGAGACGGGCGTGTGGATCGTGAGCGACGAGATCTACCACGGACTCGACTTCTCGGGTGAGAGCCGCTCGATCCTCGAGTTCACCGACCGCGCGTTCGTGTTGAACGGCTTCTCGAAGGTGTACGCGATGACGGGGTGGCGTCTCGGCTATCTCATAGCGCCACGTGACTTCGTCCGTCCGGCCGAGAAGATCCAGCAGAACTTCTTCCTGTGCGCGAACCACTTCGTACAGGTGGCGGGGACCGTTGCCCTCACGCAGGCGCAAGACGAGGTCGCACTGATGCGCGCGACCTACGACGAGCGGCGGCGCTACCTCGTCCCCGCGCTCCGCGACGAGGTCGGCCTGCGCATCGATACGGAGCCCACGGGCGCGTTCTACGTCTTCGCCGATGCCTCGACGTGGAGCACCGATTCCCTCGCGCTCTCCCGCCGCATCCTCGAAGAGGCGCACGTGTCGTGCGCGCCCGGCATCGACTTCGGCCCGGGCGGGGAGGGTTTCCTGCGCTTCAGCTACGCGACCTCGCTCGACCGGCTGAAAGAGGGGGTCGCGCGTCTGTCCGAGTGGGCGTCCGAGCGCGGGTGATGGGCGCTCATGTGCGCTGGGGCACACCCGGTAGCCCCCGTCGCCGTTCGTCGGGTGGGCCTGTCGTTTCACGTCCTCGCGGCCGATGCGTATACTGTACGAGTCGCTTCGAGTCGGCCTACGACGCGCTTCGTGCCGGCGGCATGGATGTTGCTCTTGTCAAAGCAACGTCTGATACGACCTTCGGGCGCAGCCCGGAAGGGGGAT
>SKMN01000061.1 GCA_007121015.1 Coriobacteriia bacterium | reverse complement strand
GGGAACCTCCGGTATCGCGGGCTGATCTTCCATCGACATCCTCCTCGTTGGTGGGGCGGCGTGCGTCGGTCCGCACTCGCCATTCCAGCACGATCCCTCAGGGAGCAGTATGCCGTACTCGGACAACGCTTGCCGTGATGGCCCGCGCACGCGCATAATCAGCGGGTTGTGCCCGATGACCGCCCACGTCGCGGAGGACCGTTGCCGCCCACCGTCACCGCACCGCCGATAGCGACCATGCTCGATGTCCGCAGCATCGAGCTTCCGCATACCACGCTCAGGATCGGTACGTGTGGCGAAGGTCCTCCGCTCATCGTGCTCCCGGCGACGATCTCGCTCATCGAGGACTGGGAAGCGCTCGTCCGGTTCGCCGGACGCCGGTACACCGCCTGTTTCTTCGAGCTGCCCGGTCACGGGGGGTCTTCGCCGCTTTCCGCCCCTTATCGCAGCGAGCTCATCGCCGAGAGCGTCGTCGACCTCGTCGACGCACTCGGATTCGAGCGATTCTCGCTGCTCGGGTTCTCCTTCGGGGGTCTGCTCGCGCTCCGTACGCTGCAGCTGGCGGAGTCACGTATCGACCGCGTGGCTCTGTTCTCTCCCTACGTCGGCAAGGAGGCGCTCCGCCACTCGCGCGCTAAGCTACTCGCGGTGCGCAGCGCGCTGCTCACCCTTAAGCCGGAGATCGCCCGGCGCGGCGTCCTCGGCGCGCTGAGAGCGCGGCCTGGCGCGGCTGCGGTCGCGTGGTTCATGCACGAGATCGGCAAGTTCGAGACCTCGTCGAACCTCTCGGCACGACTGAGGGGTTTCACGGCCTCCTCGGTCGACGTGCTCTGCGCGCAGGTCGACGAAGTCCTCACGACCTCGGCCGCCTCCCTCAAGGGCCCGTACACGACGTCGTGTGTCTTCGGGATGTCGGTGAACGATCCGATCCTCGATTTCGAGTCGACTCGCACGTTCGTGAACGGGTCCTTCGTCGATGTGGCCGAGGAGCGGTGGGACTTCCCGTACCACGCCTCGCCGCGGCCGCTCACGATCGAGGAGTACGAGCGAGACCACGCCGCGCTGCTCGACCGCCGCTAGGTCGCTCGGGACGTCGCTCAGCCGCCTCGGCGTCTCTTGACACGCCCTCCCCGTCGCGCAGTATACTTCGACAGGTATCGAACTTCGATGACCATCGAAGTAGTTGCGAAAGGACCTGGAGGTAGTGCGTGGATCGTTTCGACGTTCGGAGCGAGTGGAAGCCGCTCGTCCTCATCATCGGCGGCTTCACCCTCTTCTACTTCCTGCCGATGGACTCGGCACTGTTCACCGGTGCGATCCTCTCGGGCTTCGAGCTGCTTCACGAATACGCTCGCGAGCACGTGCTTACCTGTTTGCTGCCGGCATTCTTCATCGCCGGAGCGATCGCGGTGTTCGTCCGCAAGGACCTTATCCTGCGTTATCTCGGCGATGCCGCGCACAAGGGTACCGCTTATTCGCTCGCGTCGGTCTCCGGTGCGGTGCTCGCCGTCTGCTCGTGCACGATCCTTCCGATCTTCGCCGGCATCAGGAAGCGCGGCGCCGGGCTCGGCCCTGCGACGACCTTCCTCTTCGCGGGTCCGGCGATCAACATCGCCGCGATCTTCCTCACGTTCTCGGTCCTTGGCGTGAAGATCGGGCTGGCGCGCGTCGTGGCGGCCATCGGGCTTTCCGTCCTCGTCGGCCTGACCATGGCGCTCATCTTCCGAGAGAAGCCCGAGGCGGGGGGATTGTTCGTCGAGGAGTACGATGAGGTGCGTACCGGCAAGCGCGTGCTCGTCCCCTTCTTCATCGCGATGGTCGGCATCCTCGTCGTCAACGGACTGGCCATCGACACGGTCCTCAAGTACGGACTCATGGTCGCTCTCGTGCTGGTCGTCGTGGGACTCGCGGGGTTCGGTATGCGACGCGAGGCCGCCGGGAAATGGCTTGCCGAGTCGTGGGGGTTCACCAAGATGCTCCTGCCGCTGCTGTTCATCGGCGTGTTCATCGCCGGGTTCGTGATGCCGTTCATCCCCGACGAACTCGTAGTGTCCCTCGTAGGCGAGAACTCGATCACCGGCAACGCCATCGCGGCGTCGTTCGGAGCGTTCATGTACTTCTCGACATTGACCGAGATCCCAATCCTGCAAGGTCTTATCGCCAAGGGCATGGCCGACGGCCCCGCTCTCGCACTCCTTCTCGCCGGTCCGTCGCTGAGCCTTCCCAACATGCTCGTCATCCGTAAGGTGCTCGGCACCGGCAAGACGGCGGTGTACGTTGCGATAGTCGTCGTGTACGCGGCGCTCGGCAGCTGGGTGTTCGGGATGGTCTGGTGAGGGTTTACGCCGATGGCTCTGCATGATTCACTACTGATTCGAACACGGTCGAACTAGGAGTGCCCCGGATGGCTGTGCACGTGTCTCCCTCATCGGCGCTCGACGAAGCGTTCAAAGCGCTCGCATCCGAGCAGCGCAGGGAGATCCTGCGCCTCCTCGGCGAGGCATCGAGGTCGTCCCCGGTCGAGAAGGAGTGTTGCGCTCCGGCCGAGGTATGTGCGTGCAAGCTTGCCGAGCACCTCGGTCTGGCGGCCTCTACGATCTCGCACCACATGAGCGTGCTGCGCCGCGCCGGCCTCGTGCAGGGTCGAAAGGAGGGGCTCTGGACCTACTACACGCTCGACCGGGAACGGCTGGCCCAAGTGGCCTCCGAGCTGGCAGAACTATGACGGCACGATGATTGCGGGTATAACGCCGACGTGACGAGAGGACGTATCGATGAACATCAAGATCCTGGGTTCCGGTTGCGCCAGCTGCACGAAGCTTGCCGAGGCGGTCCGAGAGACCGTCGATGGGATGGGCATCGATGCGACGGTCGAGAAGGTGACCGACCTCAACGACATCATGGCCTACGGCGTGATGACGACCCCCGGCCTCGTTATCGACGAGCAGGTCAAGGCCGCAGGTCGCGTCCCGAGCGGTGACGAACTCGAGCGCCTCATACGCGACTCGATGTAGGGAGCAGGAGCAGATGAGCGACACGGGAGACAGCGGAACACAGCAGGGTAGGCAGGAAGCGACGCCCGAGACGCAGCAAGCAGGCGCCCCCGAGGCCCCTCGCACACGCAGTCGCGTTCTTATCGGGCTGGCGGTCGTCGTGCTTTTCGCGGTGATCATCGGCGTGCGGTTGTTCGACGGCCAGCCCGCGACCCAGCCCGTGAATGGCGAGCCCGGCGCGCCCGCTGCGGTCGACCCGGTCGAGGCCTACGACCAGGCACTCGCCGGGGACCTGCCGATCGTCGTGTTCTTCCACTCCGGTGGCTGTCCGCCGTGCATCGAAACGGCCCAGGCGGTCAACAGCGTGATGCCCGACTATGCGGGCACGGTCGCGTACGTCGACGCTCCCACCGGCGACCCGCGGACGCGTCCGCTCTTCCAGCGCTTGTCGTTCCAGTTCGTGCCCACGACCTTCTTCCTCACGCCCGACGGAGAGGTCTTCGACCAGTTCACCGGCGCCATGGCGGCAGGGGAGTTCCAGTCTCGGCTCGATGCCCTCGTGGCAGCGTCGGAGTAGCGACGGATGCTTGAAGAGCTCGCACTCCGACTCGGGACCGACCCCTCCGGCATCACTGCGGTCTCGTTTGCGGTCGCGCTCGTCGGCGGCGTCATCGCCGGCTTCAGCCCCTGCGTGTTGCCGATGGTGCCCGCCATCTTCGGTTACGTGACCGGCGCGCTCCCCGGCTCGGCCGATGCGCGCGAGACGACCGTGCGTTCGCTCGCGCTCGTCGGAATCTTCATCCTTGGCGTCGCGGCGACCTCGGCCGGTATCGGCGTGCTCGCCGCCACCCTCGGCCGGGCGATCCTCGTGGGCCCGTGGGCACTCTGGCTGATGGCGGGGATATGCGTCGTGCTCGGCCTGCAGATGCTCGGCGTCTTCCAGTTCGATCTCTCCTTCGCCAACCGCTTCTTCCTCAAGCGTCCCGAGCGCAAGGGCCTGCTCGGCGCGGGGCTGTTCGGGTTGGCGTTCGGACTCGTCGTACCTCCGTGCACCTCGATGGTGCTCGCCGCTATCGCGACGCTTGCTGCTGCGAGCGGCGACCCGGCTACCGGTGCGGGCCTGCTCTTCCTCTACGGGCTTGGCCGAGGAGCCCCGCTACTCCTGGTGGCGGTCTTCTCCGGCGTGCTTGCGGGCATGCGTGCGTTCTCGAAAGCGACCGTGTGGCTCCAGCGAGTCGGCGGCGTGTCGCTCATCGGCGCGGCGGCGTACCTCGTCTGGATGGCGCTCTAGGCGAACCGCCCGCCGTTTGCACGTGGACTCTCGCGGCACCCTCAGGCACAATCAGAAGCGGCCGCGAGCGCGCGGCCCAGAATCGTGACCGCTTCAGTGTGCCGAGGAGTGATACGCATGGCCAGATCCGCTCGTCCCGCTATCAGCGTGCTCCTCGTATGTGCACTCGCGTTCGCGATGGCGCCGATAGTCCTTGCTTCCGCGGGTCCTATCGAGCCGCTCGCCACCGATCTTCCCGGAGAGCCTCTGCTGTCGGGACAGACGGTCGAGGACACCATCGGCCCGGCCGGCACCGACCGGCGCGTCTACAGCGTCGACCTCGCGCCCGGTGAGCTGGTGCGACTCACTCTCGATGCCGACATCGCCGTCGCCGACCTCGAGCTGAGGCTCTACGACCCCGCGACAACCGATCTTGCTGAGCTCACCCGGCGCATCGCGGTCTCGGGTACGCCGATCTCCTACCCGGCCGTCATCGAGTACCTCGTACCGCCGGATGGCGGTGGCACCTACTACGTTGCCGTGACCGTGTTCCAGCCCCCCGTCCAGGCAGTCTATTTCACGCTTGCGTGCGACATCGAGACACCGCAGGTCCACCGTCTGGCGGGCCTCGACCGCTACGCCACCTCGATCGCCATCTCGCGCTCTTCGTTCGCGACCTCGACCGCCGCGGTACTCGCGACCGGTGCGAACTACCCTGATGCCCTCGCGGCCTCCGCACTTGCCGGCGCGCTCGACGCCCCGCTGTTGCTCGTGCGCGACAGCGTCTTCACCGACTCCTTCCAGGAGATGGTCTTCGAGCTCGAGCGGGTCGGGGCGACCGACCTGTTCGTGGTCGGTGGCTCGGCCGTCATATCCGATGCTGTGGTCACGTACCTCAGGGTCGACCGGGGGTTCGATGTCGTGCGCTTGTGGGGAGACGACCGCTACGAGACCGCAGGGGCGGTCGCGGAACGGGTCACCGATCTCGTTGTCGGGGGCGGCGGTACGGTCGAATCGGTGTTCCTCGTGCGTGGGGACGATTTCGCCGATGCGCTCGCCGCGGGGCCGTACGCGTTCTCGCAGCACATGCCGGTGCTCTTGACGCCGCGCACGTGGCTCCACCCTGTCGCAGCCGGCTACATCGAAACATACGACGTCCTCGACGTGACCGTGGTCGGCGGCGACGCCGCTGTCGCGTCCGGGGTCCAAACGACCGTTTCGAAGCTGAACGCCGGCCATACCGGTGTCGCGCGCGTGTCCGGAGCGTCTCGCTACGAGACCGCGGCGAACCTTGCCCACCACGCCGTGGAGGTTCGCGCGTGGGCGTCGTGGGAGTACGTCGGCGTGGCGACCGGTCTCGGGTTCCCCGACGCGCTGTCGGGTGCGGCCGCTACCGGGCGTCGGGGCGGCGTGCTGCTTCTCACGCGACCCGCGGCGTTCGAGTCGGCCCCCAAGGCGCGCATGGATGCGAGCATCGCCGAGGTCTCGACGGCCCTGCTCTATGGCGGCCCGGTGGTGCTCTCCGACGGGCTCGCCGCCGAGATCGGCGCGATGTTCCCGTAAGCCCGTTGAACGCCCGAGCCGGACCGTGTGGCGGGCGTTCGGTCCCGCCTCGTGCTATAATCGCAGGTCGAGCATGGCCCCGCACGGGATATGCGTGCGGCGCTCGGCATCGGAACCGATAGCGGACCGGGTGGTAATGACCGGGGCACGGACACTCAGGCACTCTCTCTCCGTCGTCGTCACGGCGCTTGTGGCCGTGACGTTGCTCGTCCCCGCCCGTGCGGACGCGAACGCTCAACGGGTCGAGCAGCTGCGGACGGAACTCAACACGATCAACGACGAGTTCTCGCGTGCCGGCGCTGCTTACGACGAGGCGTTCTGGGCTCTCGACGAGACCGAGAAGGCCATCGAGGACACGGCAGCGCGCATCGGCGAGAACGAGGTCGCGCTGGCGGAGGCGCAGGACGTGCTCCAGGCACGCGTGTCGTCGTGGTACCGGGCTGACAACCTCGGCTTCATCGAGTTCCTCCTCGGAGCACAGGACTTCAACGATCTCGTGACCCGTCTCGACTACGCGACCCGCGTCGCCCAAGACGATGCGAGTGCGATCCAGAGTGTCGAGGGGCTGTTGACCGAGCTACGCGAGGACCGCGAGCGGCTCGAGGTCGAGCAGGCCGAGCGTTCCAGCAAGGTCGATGCTTTCAAGGCCGAGCGGGACGCCCTTCAGCAGCGCTTGCAGTCGAAGCGTGCGGAGTACGATCGTGTTCAGCGTGAGCTGGCCGAGGAGGTACGCAGGGCCGAGGAGGCACGCCAGCGCGCCGCCGCTGCAGCGTCACGTCCCGCGCCGTCGGTTCCTGCCGCTCCTGCGGCTGCCGCGGTCGCCGGTCCCAACGGGATGGTGTTCCCGGTCGCCGGGCCCAACTACTACAGCGATACGTGGGGCGCCTCGAGGGATGGAGGGCGCCGTCGTCACAAGGGAACTGACATCATGGCTGCGACCGGTACGCCGGTGGTCGCCACGCTCTCGGGCACGGTGAGCCGCAGCAACGGCGCGAACAGCGGTCTCTATATCCGGCTCAACGCCGATAATGGCTGGACGTTCCACTACATGCACCTCGACAGCATCATCGTCGGGTCGGGCCGCGTGAGCGCCGGGCAGACCATCGGCACCGTCGGCTACACGGGTAATGCGAGCGCGAGCGCTCCGCACCTGCACTTCGAGATCCACTTGCCGGGACGCGGTGCGGTCAACCCGTACCCGTACCTGCGCCAGATGCAGGGGCGGTAGCGGACCTCACAAGGCGCGAACGGTGTACACGGGAGCGGGGCGTCGCTGCACTCACCTTGACCGTCGCCGAGGGCCTGGGTAGTATGTTCCAGCATCCATACGGCCAGGTAGCTCAGATGGTAGAGCAGCGGATTGAAAATCCGCGTGTCGGCGGTTCAAGTCCGTCTCTGGCCACCACATGAATCAGTGAAGAGCCGTCCTACGGGGCGGCTCTTCTGTTTCACCACTCAGTCCCGTTACGTAGGTCGTAGGCGTATTGGGTACGTGATATATGTCTCCCGCACTGCGGGGACGGGCGATAGTCGTGCGCGGTGGTCGTTTCTGTTGGGCACTGGACCGGTCAGGCGAATGAGGGAGATGCACGCCGACACACTTCATGCGCTCTTGGAGATGGCCACGGGCGATGAGTCTGCACTCGAGTCGCTCCGGCTCCTTGTCGAGGATGACCCGACCCCAGTGGCACTCTGCGTCTCGTGCCAGGGCGGCAGCGGTCTAGAGCACGTCTACGCCAACGGCGCGTACCGGGCCCTTGCGCCGCACGTCGAGATGGAGGGCCGGACCTACGACGAAGTGTGGCCGGACGGGATGCAGCGACTCGAGATCATGGGGGACCCCTACGTGCTCGTAGTGGTCCCGCCCCCGATCGTTGCGGACAAGGTCGAGACGGGACCCGGGTCGTCCCAGCCGGCGGAGAAACCTCCGGCCAGCGACATCGAGGAACGGCGCAGCGTGCTCCGTGCGTTCATGGAGAACACGGATGCCCAGCTCGCCTACCTCGACACCGACATGAAGTTCGTAGAGGTCAACTCGGCGTACGTCCACGGGTCGAACCACACCGAAGCCGAACTGCTCGGTCGGAACCACTTCGACCTGTTCCCTGACACCGAGAATCAAGCGATATTCGAGCGGGTGCGCGATACGGGCGAGGGCGTGGAGTTCCGTGCCAAACCGTTCGAGTATGCGAATCAGCCGTGGCGAGGGGTCACCTACTGGGATTGGCGACTCACCCCGGTGAAGGACCAGGACGGAACCGTGCTCGGCCTCGTGCTCTCCCTGGTCGATGTGACCGCCTCGGTCTCGGCGAAACTGCTCAGCGACGCCATCAACCGGGTCAACGGGATCGTCCACTCCACTCTCGATGCCCGCTCCATCATCGAGCAGGTCGTCCCCGAACTGGCGGCCGGCATCCACTGTGAGTGCATAGCAGTCGCGTTGCTATCGGGCTCTTCGGACCTGCGGATCGTCGATGTGTTCGGATTGCCCGAGGAGATGCGCGGATCGACGATGCCGATGACCGAGTTCCCCGGCGCGCTTCAGGCGCTCGAGGCGGATCGGCCGCTCGTCATAGGGAAGCCGGAGATCGCCCGGTTCAACGGGCGACATGCGTGCGGGACCGAGTTGTGCTCCCTGATGGTGGCGCCGCTCGCGCTGGCAAGCCAGCGGTATGGGATCATCGCGTTCGGCTATCGCTCGGGACCCGGCGCGTTCGACGAACCGCAGGTCGACTTCGCGGGCAAGGTCGCCGCGTCCCTCTCGCTCGCACTCAACAACGCCCGCCTGTTCGAGTTGTGCTCGCGGGAGGCCCGGTACGCCGAAGCCCTCAACAGGATCGATACCGCTGCACATTCGATCCTCGACACCGAAGAGATGATGGTGCACGTGGTCGCAGAGGTCGCCGAGACGATGGAGGTCGGGGCCTCGGCGGTCAGCATGCGCCGTGGCGGCTACTGGAAGGTGACGTACGCCCACGGTCTTCCTGAGGAGCTCTGTGGAGTCCGGATGTCCGATTCAGATGCGCCGCTACCGGCGCGCGCGTTCGAGGCGAGAGAGACCATCGTGTCCGTCGACGCGCTCAACGATCCGCGAGCCAACCAATGCTTGATGAAGACGTATGACATCGCGTCGCTGATAGCGGCCCCGCTCGTCGTGCGCGGAGAGGTCATAGGTACGCTCATCGCGTGCTGTTTCGGGGAGACGAAGACCTTCGCCGACGAGCAGGTAGACTTCATGAACAGGGCGGCCGCCACCCTTGCGCTCGCACTCGAGAACGTGCGGCTCTACGAACGGGAGCGCGAGATCGCCGATCGGCTGCAGCAGGCCTTACAGTCGATGCCAGACGAGTTGCCGGGAGCCGAGTTCTCCCACGCTTATCACTCCGCGACCGAGGCGGCCCGCGTGGGCGGTGACTTCTACGACATCTTCGAGCTCGATCAGCATCACCTCGGCGTGACGATCGGGGATGTGGCTGGCAAGGGTATCGACGCGGCCGCACTCACGTCGCTCGCGAAGAACACGATCCGTGCCCACGCCGCCGAGAGAGGGAAGACGCCTCGCGAGATCATCAGCCTCACGAACGAATTGATAGTCAAGGCCACGCCGACAGAGTCGTTCCTCACGGCGTTCTTCGGCATCCTCGATTGCCGTGACGGCAGACTCGTGTACGCGAACGCGGGGCATGCGACCGGGACCGTCCTGAAGGTCGATGGACGAGTGTCGAGGCTGCCCGTGACCGGTCCGATGCTGGGAGCTTTCGCAGGCGTCGGGTTCGAGCAGGCCGAAGTACGACTCGAGCCGGGCGACCTGTTGTTCCTCTACACAGACGGCCTCACCGAGACGCGGAGCGGTCTGGAGTTCTATGGCGAAGCGCGGCTCATGGAGTCGCTCGGTACTTCGAGCTACCTGACGCCGAGCGAGGTCGTCGAACGGGTGGTCTACGACGTGCTGGCGTTCGGGGACGGCGAACTTCCGGACGACCTCGCCATACTGGCGGTCAGACTCGCCGAGGAGCAGCCGGAGGTCCCGAGGCAACAGAAGCTGCCGCTCGCCTTGAACGACGACGTTGCCGCGCCCTGATGGCGGCGGGTAAGCCGGTCGCCACTCGTCTCACTGCGATGAGGGAGCCGTTTCGCACGCAAGCTCGGTAGTGTCGCACGTCCGCTCCGGGTTTCGCAGCCAGATCGCCGAGATGAGGCCACCGAGTGCCACGAGCAGGGCGGCGAGCAGCATGCCGCTACGGAACGATGTCCGGGACGCTTCGTTGGTCGCAGCGATCACTTCCGATGCTGCTTCTTCCGGTAGTCCGCCCGTGTCGGGCGTTACGAACGCTTGGTCGGAAACGGACTCGAGCGCTGTACGCGCGCTACTCGGCGCGTCGTCGATGGCGGACGAGAGGCCTGTCTGCCATAGCTGGACGACCACGACGCCCATGACTGCTATGGCGAGCAGGCCGGCGATGCGGGAGACGGCGTTGTTGAAGCCGGAGGCGGCTCCCGAGAAGCGCTCCTCGGCAGAGCCGATGGCCGTTGCCGTGACGGGCGCGACGGTGAAGCCGAGTCCGATGCCGAACACGATGATGCCGGGGACGAGCACCGTCCACAGCTGCCCGAAGCCCGTCATCGAGGCGATCACGAGGCCGGCGGCTGCACCTAGCGGTCCGAAGCACATGAGCCAGCGCGGTCCGTAGCGGTCGTTGAGGCGTCCGGCGTAAGGGGAGAGGAAGAACAGGAGCACCGTGATCGGGACGAACAGGATCCCGGCGATCGTAGCCGAGGCGCCGAGCGCGGTCTGCGCATACAGCGAGACGTAGAAGAACGTCCCGTAGAGACCGGCGTAGACGAAGAACGTCGCGACGTTGGCGACCGTCAGGTTGCGGCTAGCGAACATGTCGAGGGGGACGATGGGGTGTTCGCGGGTTCGCTCGTAGAGGATGAGGACGGGCAACAGTGCCGTGCCGAGGACAGCTGCCCACACGATCTCCGGCGCGTCCCAACCGACGACAGGGCCCTGGATGAGCGCGAAGACGATCCCGCCGAGCGCCGCACATACGAGCAGTGCCCCGACGTAGTCGATCGAGCGCACCGCGCCCTCGTCGCGGGACTCCGGCACCCCGCGTGCGAGAGCGAGGGCGACGATAGCGACGAGCGGGCTGATGAAGAACGCGTAGCGCCACGTCAGGTTGTCGATGACGAGCCCGCCGAGCACCGGGCCGAGGATCGTGGTGATGCCCGACCACGCCGCCCACGTGCCGATGGCGGCGCCCCGCTCGTTGGACGGGAACGTCGCGTTGATGATCGCGAGCGTGGTGGGCACGAGCAGTGCACCCGCGACTCCTTGCGCGATACGTGCTCCGACCAGCACGAGTCCGGTCGGTGCGAAGCCGGCGACAACCGCGAGGACCGAGTAGGCGGCCAGCCCGGTCGTGAACGCGAACCGGCGTCCGAACAGGTCTGCGAGCCTGCCGCCCACGAGCAAGAGCACCGAGAGGGTGAGGAGGTAGCCCGATGCGACCCACTGCTGCAATGCGGTCGAGATGCCGAGGTCGCGCTGGATAGCCGGCAGTGCGACATTGGCCACGCTCGTGTCGAGGAAGACGATTCCCGCCCCGAGGACGGTCACGATCATCACTCGCAGCTTGGTCGCCGCGTCGTGCACGATGTCGCGTTCAGGCCCCATAGAGCTGTTCATCCCCCGCGCGGCCGGATTCCAGCGGAACAGGACTCACTCCAGCGGCGCGGGTCCCGGTGGGGTGACGTTCGTGACGGCCGCGTGGGCCTTCTTGATCTCGGCCAAGTCGGTGCGTGCGCCGAGGTCCTGAGCGATCTCGCACACCTTGATGGCGAGGTCGGCCATGACCGTCACCATGAGGCTCACGAGGTGGTCGGACGGGCCGACCCGCAGTACGGGCGAGCCGTCGGCATCGGTGAAGTAGTAGTTCACGGTCGTCTTGACGTTCGCGTGGGCCACATCGGAGAGCCACGGATAGAGAGCGCGGAACGTTCGCGAGAGGTCTTCGTCGCCTGAGCGCGCTTCTCGTGCCATGACCGACGGGGACTTGCCCGACCACCACACCGGGTTGCCCCGTGCGCCGCGCTCCTCGAGCTTCTCGATGCGCTCGGACTTCGGGATCCCGAGTTCGAGCTGCTCGCTCAGTCGCCAGTACTCGAGCGACCGCGTCTCGTCGAAGCGCAGCCATTTGTGGGCGCGCGGTCCCGGCTTGAGCGAAAGGTACCGAAGACTCGCCGCGTCTTCGAGAAGCGTGCGTACCACCGCTGCCGACTCGACGGCATATCCCGCGCGCGACAGTGCGATAGTGGCCCGCATGCAGCGTGCGGCGCGGGCGACGTGGAACGCACCTATCAGGACGGCATCGGCGATGACCCCGTCCTCCGGTCGCGTCGCTGTCTCGACCTGTGACTCTATGGTGGAGGCGAGGACCTCCGCAGCGGCGAGCAGGCGCTGATCGTCGTGGCCGAGGGGCCAACCCGGGGAGCGCTCCAGGCTCATCGGAGGTCGCCGCGAGGCCTAGAGGTACTGCCAGACATCATCTATGCCCGCATCCGAGGCGGGGACACACTCGACGATGGAGCGGGCGAACTCGCCGGTCTCCGGGTCGACGACGCGCAGATCGAGGACCTCCGGGTCCTCGCGCCACCGTCCGTGGGCGTCCGCCAGTAGTTTCACCCGCGGGTGCAGGAGGTCGTCGGTGTTCACGCGGAACACCACCGCGGTCGACTGGTCGTCGAGGTGGACGACCGCGCCCATCGGGTAGATGCCGAGCATAGCCACGAGAGACTTGGTGAGAGCAGGGTCGTAGGCCTTACCGCGTCCCTGCATGAGGACCGCGAGGGCCTTGTCCGGTCGGATCTCGCGTCTGAACGGGCGCCGGGTCGTCATCGCGTCGTACGCATCGCAGAGCGCGACGACCTTCGAGAACAGGTGCTGCTCCTGGTCACCCTGCGGCTCCGGGTATCCCTGCAGGTCGTGCCGTTGATGGTGCTCGTAGGCGACGACCATCGGCATCTCGTCGACGAGCTGTATGCGCTTGAGCAGGTCGGCGCCTTCCTTGGTGTGGCTCTTGACGATGTGCCACTCGTCGGTGGTCAGCGGCCCCTGCTTGTTCAGGATGTCCTCCGGGATGCGCACCTTCCCGAGGTCGTAGAGGAGTGCCGAGAGCCCCAGCGAGCGCAATCCGACGTTGTCCAGGCCGAGCGATGCTCCGAGCGAGAGGGACAGGATGCACACGTTGATCGAGTGGTTGAGGGTGTAGTCGTCGTGTCCCTTGATCGCGGTGAGACCAAGCACGGCCGCCGGGTCCCGGAAGAGGTTGTCGAGCATATTGCTCACCATGTGCTGGAGCGGCTCGACGTCGAAGACCTTGCCGAGCTTGGTCTGCGTCTCGACGTCGCGCATCGCCTCGACGCCCGCGTCGTACGTCTGCCGAGCGGCGACCTTGTTCTCCTGCTCCTCCTCCTCTCCGGCCTCTTCGAACAGCGCGGTCTCCGACAGCTCGACGCCGACGACGCCGCGTCGTTCGAACATCCGGCGCGCAGCCTCGAGGTCGGCGATCGAGTCGTCCGAGAGCGCTTCCACGAGTGCGGTCGCATCGCGGAGGTTGAAGGTGGCGAGGAGCGTAAGCGCTGAGATCCCGTGCGCGAGAAGGTCTTCGACAGTCTTGCGGTGCGTCATGCTCTCCTCGGGAAAGACCTGGTTCTCCACGAAGAGGGTGCGCTTGTAGATGTTGATGGTGACACTCGAGAAGCCGTCGTCGCGGAGCGCCTCTACTGCTGTGACGAGTTCGCCGAGGGACTGACCTACGAGCGGGTGCGTCGTCGGGTAGAGGCCGGCATTGGTGTGCGAGACCGCGAGAGCCCTGAGAAGCTCTTTCGCCTTCGCCAGCCGGGCCGGGTCTGCGAACGGCGCACGCGCGTTCGACGCGATCTCGTTCGCCATCTCCGGTGCGGACTGTAGATCGTCGTTCGTGGGGTCTACGGCGTCACTCATCGGGCATCTACTCCTTCTCCGGGTGATTCGGCCGAAAGACGGTCGACTGCTCGTTGTGCCAGGAATCGCAGCTCCTTGTTCTTCTGTCCCAGTATGAAGCGTCTGCGTGCCCAGCGTCTCAGGATCGGGAGCGCATCTCGTGACCCGAGCGACTCGAGGCACTTGATCACTTCCTTCTTGAGCTCGTGATTGCGCTCGAACACGTTGATGTCCTCGAGGATGCGCACGAGAGACGGGAGTGCCTCGATGGCTCCGGCGCGGCCGACCTCGCGGATGGCCCAGCGACGCGTCTCCGGGTCCCAGTGACCGAGTGCTCGCGCGAGGGCACGGCGCGCCTCCGTACTCGGGACGTCGGCCAGCGTGCTCACGGCTGTCCGCCGCACCGTGATGTCGAGGTGCTCGAGCGCCGACGTGATCACCGGGACGGCCTGTCTGTCGCCGAGGTCGGGGAGCACCGAGAGGATGCCGACCGCGGTGACCGCATCGTCGCTCCGGAGTCTGCGTCCTGCGATCGCGAGGACCTGCTCGCTCATGCCGCGCACGACCGGGCGGAACAGGGAGCGGGATTGCGGGCTGGCATGGGCCACATGGCTCAGCAGTACGTCGGCTCCGGTCGAGCCGGCGGCCGCGAGGATCTCTCCGGCGATAGCGGCATCGGCGTCGTTGCGTACCGCTCCGCAGATCGTGGCGAGGAGTTCCGGGTCGCTGAGCGATGCGCGCGCAGCCACCGTGGCCGCGGAGAGTCCCGGCTCGGCGCCCGCTTCATCGAGGAGCCGGAGTGCTTCTCGCACGCTGGTCAACGCGCCTGCGCGAGCGGCCGGGGCGAGTGCTTCGCCGACCGCCTTCACGCTCTCGGCGTCTTCGCGGTCCTTCAGGAGCGCGATGGTGGCATTGAGGGCACGACCCGCGCGGGTCGCAGGCGCATCGGCCAGGAGTCGTGCGACATGGCCCTCTCCACCGGGGGCCGATGCTTCCTCGGCCATGCGCTCCGGTTCGATCGTTTGGGGGACGCCGCACTCGGCCTCCGTGCGGGGCGGGGGCGAGAGGAGGAGGATCAACTCACGGAGGATCTCGGATGGCAGTTCGAGACGTGAGGCGAGAAGCTCGGGAGTGCCGCCGGTGGCGGCGGCCGCAAGCTTGAGGAGGCGTGCGAGTGCTGACGGGTTCATGCGTGCGACGATGTCGAGCATGCCCGTCATCTGGACGCCGCCGTGACCGGGACGCAGAGTGGCTGCGAGGACCTCGATGCGCTCGGCGTCGTCGAGCCGCATGAGCGCCTGGGCCACGCGCGATGCGGCAAGGTCCCGGGTCGCCTGTTCGAGCGAGTCGATCGCGCGCGCGGCTTCGTCGTCTGCGGGGGCGCCCTGCTCGGCCCCGGCGGTCCAGCGGCGCGCAGCCGCAAGCGTCTCTCGGGCGATGTCGTCGAGCGGCGCGTTCGCCAGGTCGAGTCCGGGAAGTCCCTCTTCCGAGGATGCTCGCAGCGTGACCTCGAGTACGGCGATGTGGGAGACCCCTGCGGCAGTCAACAGCGACCGAGGCCCCCCCTGCTGTCGTATCGCGCGCGGGTCCCCGGCGATGAGGGTGACGAACGCCTCGGCCTCTTCGCGGCTGACGCCTGGCGCGATGATCAGCTGACCGACCTGCATCGCATGGAGGTTCTCGGCGAGCGCTGTCGACTGCGTGTGCCCTTCGGCGATACGCGCGTCGCCCTGGCGGAACCCTTCGGGGTCGACGAGGAAGCGGACGGTCGCCCCGCCAGCCGTGGCTCGCGAGGCGTGCTCGAGCAGGCGATCGAGTGCCTGGCCCGGGAGCTCGCTCGATGGCGGGTAGAGGCGCACGGCATTGACCGCGCCAGCGAGCACGCGGACGAGTTCCTCGGCCGTTGGACGTTCCCTCTCGGTCACACTGACTCCCTCGCGGCGTTCGACCACATACCGAATGCTACCCTTAGTGTATCGGCAGATGCACGCCTGAAGCGGAAGCTCGCACGCGATCCATGCCGATACACTCCGTAGGAGAGACCAGCTGGCCGTGCTGGCAGGAGAAGACGGGTGCCCCTTCACTCCGCCGCATACTACCGGCGACTTGCGAGCGACGCCCTCGAGAAGGCGGGTGTCGCCGAGCCACCGGTACCGCTCGACGCCGTCGCGGCGCGCTTCGGCGTGCCCGTGCGCATGGTGAGCTTGCCATCGTTCTTCTCGGGCGCCGCGGTCAACGAGGACGGACTCCCGGTACTGCTCGTCAACGTGCAGCGCGGCGAAGAGCACCAGCGCCGCACGCTCGCGCACCTCATCGGTCACCTGCTCCTCGTGCTCGAGGACCCCGCCGCGACGTACCCGCGGGACTCCGCGGTGGAGCACCGGGACGCGGAACTGGTCGCCGCCGAACTCGTCTTGCCCGAGTCCCTCGTGCGCGACCAGGCGCTCAAGTGGTTCAACGATCACCGCTACCTGGCCCGGCTGTTCGGTGTCACGGAAGGCGAGATGACCGACCGCATGCAGGAGTTGGGCATCATCAAACAGCGGGGCATCCTGTGGGACTACTGATATCATCGGGTCGGACACCGTCTGGACGTCGCGACTAGCCGCAGGTCGGCTCGTCGCCTCGTCCGTTTACCAGCCGAGGAGGTCGCTTCTCTTATGCGCACATCGTTCGCTGTGGGCGTCGATGTCGGGGGTACCCGTATCGCCGCGGGGCTTGTGGAGCGCAAGGGCCGCATCGTCAAAGACGCGGTCATGCTCACACCGGATTCCGGTCCGTTCGCCATCGTTGATGCCATCATCGACCTTATCGATGACGTGACCGCCGGCACGCATCCGAGCGAGGTGGCAGGGGTCGGCATCGGCCTTCCTGCGCAGATCGACTTCTTGCGTCAGAGTGTCGAGTTCTGCACGAACCTGCCGCTCGCCGGCGTAGACGTCCGCTCGCTCGTGATGTCCCGCTCCCGTTACGAGGTCACCCTCGACAACGACGGCAACCTCGCGGCCTTTGGCGAGTCGCGCTTCGGCGCGGCGAAAGGCGCACGCGACTTCCTCATGCTGACGCTCGGCACCGGCGTCGGCGGCGGCCTGTTCCTGGACGGCGAGCCGTACCGCGGTTCGCGAGGGATGGGCGGTGAGGTGGGACACATGGTCGTGCAGATGGACGGCCCGCCGTGCCCGTGCGGCGGCAGTGGGCACATCGAAAGCTACATGGGTCGGGCCGCGCTCGGCGCGAAGGGCTGCGAAGCGGTCGAGCGCTACGACGGTTCCGCGATCCTGGCCGAAGCGGGTGGCGATAAGACCGAGGTCACCGCGGAGCACGTGGTCACCGCCGCGCTCAAGGGTGACGAGGTCGCGCGCGGCATCCTGCTCGAGGCGGGCGACGTCCTCGGCAGGGCGCTCGTCGGACTCGTCAACCTGCTCAATCCTAAACTCGTGGTCATCGGGGGCGGCATCGGCGAGTCGTGCGGATTCATCATGGACCGGGCCGAGGAGGTCATGGCCACCGAGGCGATGGCTGGCCGTCGCGACGTGACGTTCGTGCAAGCCGAGCTTGGTAACGACGCGGGCGTCCTCGGCGCCGCCGCGCTTGCATTGGACGAGTACGATTCGCGAGAGGGGCTCCACCGATGAGTGCTGTGACACCTGCGACGGTGTGGTTCACGCCCGTCCGCACGCCGGCCAAGAAGAGCCTCGTCTCGCGCGCGGGGTCATTGCTGGAGAGGGCGGGACTCGCGGACGCGATAGCTGAACGCGACCTCGTCGCGGTCAAGCTGCACTTCGGCGAGGCGGGCAACACCGGGTTCGTCCAGCCGATGTTCGTGCGCGAGGTCATCTCCCGGGTGAAGGCGGTCGGCGGTAAGCCGTTCCTCACCGACTCGAACACCCTCTACCGTGGGCAGCGGGCGAACGCGGTGGACCACCTCGAGTGCGCCCTGCACAACGGATTCGCGTACGCGACGGTCGAGGCGCCGATCGTCATCGCCGATGGGCTCGACGGTCGCGATAGTGTCGAGGTCGCGATCGACGGTGGCACCCACTTCGAGAGTGTCAAGCTCGGGAGTGCCGCGGCCCACGCCGATTCGATGGTCGTCGTCAGCCACGTCAAGGGTCACGAGGCGACCGGGTTCGGCGGAGCGCTCAAGAACGTAGGGATGGGACTGGGGTGTCGTAGCGCGAAGCAGCGCATGCACGCCGACTTCAGCCCCGACCCTGATGCGGAGAAGTGCACGGCGTGCGGCAGGTGCGTGCAGTGGTGCCCGGTCGACGCGATCGCCATCGGACCGGACCGTGTGGCCGTCGTCGACCAGGCGGTATGTTATGGCTGCGGTGAGTGTGTGGCGGCGTGCCCGTACGGGGCGATCGCCATCGAGTGGAAGACCACCCCGCACGCTATCCAGGAGAAGATCGTCGAACACGTCGCGGGCGCGCTCGTCGGTAAGGCCGGCAAGGTCGTCTACCTGTCGTTCGTCACCGACGTGACACCCGACTGCGACTGCTTGCACTTCTCGGACGCGGCGGTCGTGCCCGACATCGGTGTGCTGGCCGGTACCGATCCGGTCGCCATCGACCAGGCGGCCTACGACCTCGTGCGCGATGCGCCAGGACTGTCGGGGACGCGCGGCGAAGGCCATGCGGCCGGAGACGACACGTTCGCGAAGGTCACTGGCATCGATGGGACGCACGCGATGGCGTATGCGGAGAAGATGGGGCTCGGCACGCGTGCGTACGAGCTCGAACGGGTAGAGTGACCGGGAAGGTCTTCGAGAGGTGCCGCCGACCCGGCGGGCCATCGTACGGGGAGGCGGGAACGTGGACCACATCGGCATCCTGAAACGCGCGTGGGCCGTGACGTGGCGCTACCGCATTCTCTGGCTGTTCGGTCTGTTCGCCGGCGGCGCGGGTTCGACGGGCGGCATCGACTACTCGTTCGGCAGGGGCGAGGTCGATGATGCGATGGTCCGGCAGTTCCAGGAGTTCGTCTTCTGGGTCCAGGATAACCTCGGCCTCGTCGTGGCGGTCGCCGCCTCGCTGGCGTTCGTCGGCCTCGCGCTTTTCGTGATCTCGATAGCCGCGAAGGGAGGGCTCGTCCACCTCGTCAACGAGGCCGAGGAGGGACGCGCGGTCCGCGGTCTCGACGGCTGGTCGTCCGGGTTCGGTGCGTGGTTCCGCGTGTTCGGCATCGGTTTCGTCCTGTTCGCGCCGATAGTGCTGTTGAGCGCCCTGCTGTTTGTCGCGATCCTTGCGCCGCTGTTCGGACCGATCATCGGTGGCGGCGTGCCCGGGCCGGAAGCGTTCGTCGGGTTGTGCGGAGGTCTGCTCTTCGGCGGCGCCCTCCTCCTCGTAGCGGGCATCGTCGCGGGGGTGTTGGACACGCTCGGCGTGCGTCACGCGATCCTGTCGGGCACCGGTGTCTTCCGCTCGATCGGCGCCGCCTGGGCCGATCTGCGTACGCGCTTCAAGGACGTAGCGGTGATGTGGCTCCTCATGTTCGCGATCGGCATCGCGTACGGGATCGTCGTGGGTATGGTCACCGCGGTGTTCGGGGTCGCTGTGATGATCGCCGCTCTCGGGGACTCTATATGGGGCGCGGTGGTCGCGGCGCTGATACTCATGCTGGCCCTCCTGCTGCCGGCCGCGATCTATTCGGCGTTCTCATCGGCGGTATGGACGGTGTTCTACCGAAGGCTGACCGGACGCGAGATCGTCGAGGAGACGTCGCCGTTCGGGTCCGGCGCGGGACCTGTCGCACCGGCGCCTCCCGGCGCACCACAGCCGGGTGCCGGCGGTCCGCCCCCGCCCGCTCCACCACCATCGGCTCCGCCGCCCCCGCCTCGGGGTGGCCTGCCGCTGGCACCGCCGTACGCCCCCCCGGCACCTCCTCGGCCGCCGAGGCCTCCGCAGCCACCGGCTTCATCGGAGTGATCGATGGCGGCGGGTCGCCTCAGCGTCTGCGCGACGCCCATCGGCAACCTGGGTGACGTGACCGTACGCGTGCTCGACGCGCTGCGCGACGCCGACGTCATCGCCGCCGAGGACACGCGCGTCACCCGCACGCTGCTGGCACGCTACGGTATCGAGACCCCTATGCGCTCGTATCACGCGCACAACCTCGACGCCCGCACGCCGGAGCTGGTCGAGCGTATCGTCGCCGGTGCGCATGTCGCGCTCGTCTCAGACGCCGGGACCCCGGGCGTCTCGGACCCCGGCGCCCACCTCGTCGATGCGTGCATCGAAGCCGGTCTGGCGGTCGAGGTGCTCCCGGGTCCCTCGGCCACGATCACAGCGCTCGTCGCGAG
Source organism: Coriobacteriia bacterium (assembly GCA_007121015.1). Lineage (GTDB taxonomy): Bacteria > Actinomycetota > Coriobacteriia > Anaerosomatales > SLCP01 > SLCP01. Next base: position 25,855 of record SKMN01000061.1, on the reverse strand, counting down.
CGGGCTGCCGGCCCATGCGTTCTACTTCGGCGGATTCCTGCCGAGGAAGGCGGGCGAGCGCCGCACCCGCCTCGAGGCGGTCGCCGGTCTCGACGCCACGCTCGTCTTCTACGAATCGCCGCGTCGTACGGCGGCCGCGCTCGCCGCGATCGCCGAGGTCCTCCCCGGGAGGCAGGCATGCATGGCGCGCGAGCTCACCAAGTTGCACGAGGAAGTCGCGCGCGGCCGGATCGACGAGCTCGCCGCGAGTCTCGCGGAGCGCGAGCTCAAGGGCGAGGTGGTGTTGCTCGTCGGCCCTCCGGCACGAGGGGAGGGCGAGATCCTCGATATCGAGGGGATCCGGACCCGTCTCGATGCGCTGGCTGCCGAGGGGGTCAAGCGCTCGGATGCGGTGAAGCGGGTCGCCGGCGAGTTCGGGGCACCGCGCAACGACGTCTATCGTATCGCTCACGGACACGAGTGAAGGTTCTTCGACAAGGCGCCGTCGTGACGCAGGGTGGCGTGCGTGTCCCGCCCGGCGACCGTTCGTCACTTCGCCTTGATGTCGGTGACGCACTGAGCGCAGATAGGACGCCCCTTGAACTCGACGATGCCGTCGGGACTCCCGCAGATCGCGCAGACGTCGGTGTGCTTCTGTAGGATGATGCGGTCACCGTCGACCATGATGGCCATGGGATCTTTCACGCGGATGCCGAGGGTGCGCCGCAGTTCCATAGGTATGACGATGCGTCCGAGGTCGTCGACGCGTCTCACGATACCGGTATCATTCATGTCGCCCCTGCTTCCGTGGACGGTGTTCGAGTGACGAAGGGCCGTATTGGTTAGAATCAGGTCGTGTGCACCCTTCGATATTTCCAGTATTACCCAACGGACGGAGTCTATAAACCGATGAGTGCCGAATCGTTCTATCTGACCACCCCCATCTACTACGTGAACTCGGTCCCGCACCTCGGCACCGCGTATACCACCGTGGCCGCCGACGCGCTCGCACGCTATCGCCGGATGGTCGGCGATGACGTGCACTTCCTCACCGGTCTCGACGAGCACGGCCAGAAGGTCGCGCATGCCGCCGAGGAGGCCGGCATGTCCCCGCAGGAATGGTGTGACTCGATCGCTCCGCGCTTCGTCGAGGCGTGGGAGATGCTGCGCATCACCAACGACGATTTTCTCCGCACCACCGAGGAGCGTCATAAGCGCGGCGTCCAGGCGTTCTGGCAGGCGCTGCACGACGCGGGTCACCTCTATCAGGGCCACTACGAGGGCTGGTACTGCGTACCGTGCGAGACGTACTTCACCCCCGACCAGGTGAGCGAGCACGAGTGCCCGTCATGCGGTCGCGACGTGGAGTTCATCCGGGAGGACAACTGGTTCTTCAAGCTCTCGGAGTTCGCCGAGCCCCTGCTCGAACTCTACGAGACGCGCGCGGCCCAAGGGCGCCCGTTCATCCGTCCGGAGACGCGCGCGAACGAGGTCATCTCGTTCGTGAAGAGTGGCTTGAAGGACCTCTCCATCTCCCGTACGACCTTCACGTGGGGCGTCCCGCTGCCCTTTAGTGAAGGTCACGTCACGTACGTGTGGATCGACGCGCTCCTCAACTACATCACCGCCATCGGCTACGGCGACCCGGCCAAGGCGGACGAGTTCGATCACCGCTGGCCGGCGCAATACCACTTCGTGGGTAAGGACATCATCCGCTTCCACTGCGTCATCTGGCCCGCGATGCTCATGGCGGCCGGCCTCGACGTGCCCGAGTGCGTCTACGCCCACGGGTTCCTGATGACCAAGGGCGAGAAGATGAGCAAGTCCAAGGGCAACGTGCAGACGCCTGCCTCGCTCGTCGAGCGGTTCGGCGTGGATCCGTACCGCTACTACTTCCTGCGTGACGTGCGCTTTGGCGAGGACGGATCGATCTCCATGGAGTCGATGGTCCAGCGCTACAACGGGGACCTCGCCAACGACTGGGGTAACCTGTGTTCGCGTTTGTTCAACATGACCGAGAAGTACTTCGACGGCGCGGTCCCCGAGCCGCCGGGCGAAGCGCCGACGGAAGCCGACGCGGCACTGCGCGCGTTCGCCGACGCCCTGCCTGCGAGTTATGCCGAGGCGATGGAGCGTCTCGACTACGGGGCCGCTCTCGAGGCGACATGGGACCTCATCAAGGACGCGAACCGCTACATCGAGAACGAGGCCCCGTGGAACCTCGCCAAGGCCGAGGAGACCCACGGCCGCCTCGCGACCGTCATCTACAACGCGCTCGAGTCCGTGCGGATCGCCGCGCTCTTCTGCGCACCCGTGATGCCCGAGACCTCGGCGGACGTGTGGCGTCGCTTGAGCCTCGGAGACATCCATGCGGTGACCGATATCGCGACTGCCGCCGCGTGGGGTCGGCTCCCTTCGGGCAACGCGGTCTCGAAGGGTGACCCGCTGTACCCGCGCATCTACGACGAGGCGTGATGCACCTGCCGCGCAGGAGCATCCCTGCCGAGGAGACACCGTGATCGACACCAACTACGAGACACCCGACCTCGGCGCTCCGGTGCCTGACACGCATGCGCACCTCGATATGCTCGACGACCCTGCGGGAGCGCTCGTGCGTGCAGCGCAGGCGAAGGTGTCGTTCGTGGCGACCGTCGTCGACGTCACCGAATCGCCCGAACACACCTTCGAGGGGCTGGCAGGGTGGCTCGGCGAGGCCGGTCGGCGCCTCGCCCGACCCGCTGCGAGCGGAGATACCGCGGTAGCTGCGGACGCGCCGGAGGTGAGGGTCGTCGTTGGCTGTCACCCGCACAACGCGTCCGGCTACGACCGGGCCGCCGAGGCACGCCTGCGCGAACTCGCACGCGACCCCCGCGTGGCCGCGATCGGCGAGACCGGACTCGACTTCCACTACGACAACTCGCCGCGCGACGACCAGCGGATCGCGTTCAGGGCCCAGCTCGCGATCGCGCACGAACTCGGTCTGCCGGCGGTCGTCCACCTGCGCGAGGCGCACGGCGAAGGCATCGACATCCTGACCGAGCTCGGTGTCCCTGAGGCCGGGTGCATCATCCACTGCTTCACCGCTGATGCAGAGCTCGCCGTTCGATTCGTCGAGATGGGGTGCCACATCTCGTTCGCCGGACCCCTGACCTTCAAGAAAGCCGAGGAGCTACGTGTCGCGGCGGCAGCCGTGCCGCTCGACCGGCTGCTCGTTGAGACCGACTGCCCGTTCCTCGCTCCCGATCCATACCGCGGCCGGAAGAACGAACCCGCGCTCGTCACCCACACGGCAGCGATGCTCGCACGCACGCACGGCGTGGACGCGCGCAAGTGCGCGACCGCACTCATGTCCAACGCCCACGCCCTCCTCGGCCGTCGTCAGGGGTCGCGCTCATGAGCGCCGTCGATGCTCCGCGTGTCCTCGGCATCGCCGGCTCACCGCGCCGGCGTGGCAACAGCGAACGCCTGCTCGACGAGTGCCTCGCGGGCGTGGGCGAGGGAGGTGGCGTGGCCGAGAAGCTCGTCGTCGTCGAACACGATATCGCTCCGTGCAACGCGTGCGGCGGGTGCGCTATGACCGGACGGTGCGTGGTCGCAGACGACATGGCGGAGGTCTACGGCCGACTCGACGCCTCGGACGCCGTGATCGTAGCGAGCCCGGTGTACTTCGCGACGGTGCCCGCGGTCCTCAAGGCCCTCTACGACCGCATGCAGCCGTACTGGGTCCGGCGCTACCTGCTCGGTGAGACGGTAGCGCTGCGCAGGCCGGGAGCGCTCCTGCTCGTCCGCGGAGGCGGAGACCCGTACGGGTTCTCGTCTGCCGTCGCCCCCACGAGAAGCGTGTTCGCGGTGCTCGGCATCGACTGCACGGAGGAGCTCTCGGTCGAAGGTCCCGATGCGCCCGGGGACATCGAACGCTTCCCCGATGAGCTCGTTAGAGCTGCGCGGGCCGGTCATGCCTTGGTCGAGGCCGTTAGTCGACGGGCCACACCGTAGGAGCGCTCCTCGGCCGGCCCGATTCACGGGGTGTTCCGTCGCGAACTGGCCGTTTGTGGCGTGTTGGTCCGATGGCTATAATCGAACTTCACTCGCTGAACCGACAGTCGATGAAGAGGGGTTCATGGGAGCATCGCCGGAAAGCCCGGCGCGATCGCTCAAGCCGTACCGACTAGTCGCACTTCTCGTCGCAGCAGCATTCCTCGTTCTGGGCGTCACCGGGTTCGTATGGGCAGATAGCGGCGTCACGCTCGTCGTTGACGGGGACGCTAGCTACGTGATGTCCGACGCCGATACGGTAGACGACTTGATAGCGGACGCAGGTATCGTCCTCGGGCCCGCTGACGTGGTGTCGCCGAGCCTTGCGACCCCGGTCTCCGATGGGATGACCGTGGTCGTGCGACATGCGGTTCCCGTCGTGGTCGATATCTCGGGCAGCCCGCTCGCGCTCGACGTGGTCGGATCGACCGTTGCTGACGCGCTCGTCGCGACAGGCCTCGACCCGGCCTCGGGGCACACGGTCGAGCCGTCCCTCGAAACGCCGCTCTCCCCCGGGATGACCATCTCCGTGAGCGACGTGTTCGTCCGGATCGTCGAAGAGCACGTCGAGGTCGATCACGGCACCGTCGTCGAGAACGACCCGTCGATGGAGCAAGGCTCCCGGGCGATCAAGCGTCAAGGGGAGCCGGGGACCACGGTCCGCATCTACCGGGTGGTCGTCACCGAAGGTGTCGAAGGACCGCGAACGCTTTCCGCCGAGAGCATCGTCACGGAGCCCGTCGACGAGGTCGTCGCCGTAGGGACCAGGCGGAGCGCCCCTCGGGTCGTGGCTTCTCGCGCCGGGGCCACCTCCGAGCCTCCACGGGAGGGCAGGACGCTCACCGTGGTAGCGACCGCGTACTCGCCGGGCGACCCTGGCGTGAGCACGCGGACCGCGACGGGCGCTCGTGCCACGCGCGGGATCATCGCCGTCGACCCCTCGGTCATACCGCTCGGGACCCGCGTGTACGTACCCGGCTACGGCAACGCCATCGCCGCGGACACGGGCGGGGCGATCAAGGGCGACAAGATCGACGTGTGCTTCGACACGCGGGCCGAGGCGCTGGCGTGGGGCCGGCGCACGGTGACGATCACCATCCTTCCGTAAGAGGCGACAAGCGTGGCCTTCTCGCCGCTCGCGACCCCCGGCGCCACTCTCGATGTGCTGCGCGCGCACGGGCTCTACACGCGGAAGTCCCTCGGCCAGCACTTCCTCGTCGACAACAACGTCGTCGCGCGCATCACCGAACTCGCCGCGCTTACCGCCACAGACCCCGTCCTCGAGATAGGACCGGGCATCGGGACCCTGACGGTCGCGCTGTGCGCCGAGGCGGGCAGTGTGGTCGCGGTCGAGCGCGACGCGCGGCTCATGCCGGTGCTCGAGGACACGCTCGGCGAGTGCGGTAACGTCACGGTCGTGCACGCCGATGCCGTCGACGTCCCCCTCGAGCGGCTCGACACCCCTCTAGGCTTGCCGGTAGCGCTGGTGGCGAACCTTCCGTACTCGGTGGCTGCGACGGTGGTGCTGCGTTTCTTCGAGGAGTCGCCGTCGCTACGCTTCGCGGTGGTCATGGTGCAGGCCGAGGTGGCCGACCGCATGACCGCTGGACCGGGGACCAAGCAGTACGGTTCCTATACGGTCAAGCTCGGACTCCACGCCGAGCCAGGCGCACGCTTCCCGGTACCGCGCAGCTGCTTTCTCCCGCCCCCGAGGGTCGACTCGGCTGTCGTGCGGCTCGACCGCACCGATCGCGGGGTGGCGCCCGAGGTGCTGGGATCGGCTGCCCGCATGGCCGACGCCGCGTTCGCTCAGCGGCGCAAGACGGTCCGCAACTCGCTCACGTCCGCGCTCGGTGCCACCCCCGACGAGGTGGAGGCCGTGCTCGCCGCGGCGGGTGTGGACCCGGCACGGCGGGCGGAGACCTTCAGCATCGGGGAGTACCTCACCCTCGGGTCCGCGGCGTTGAAATCCGGCCTCCTACCTTGAGATTTGTCCGCTGCTGGGGTATACTGCACTATCGTATCATGAGGAGGCGGATGAATGGATCTTGCGCAGCAGACCGAGGTCGTCGGACGTATCCGCGACGACCTCCAGGGGCTAATGGGTACACGGATGCGCCTGAAGGCGAATATGGGCCGCTCTAAGATCATGGAGCGCGAGGGGGTCCTGGAACAGACTCACCCGAGCCTGTTCGTAGTCAAAGTCGACGAGAAGCGTGACCGCACTGCGCGGGTCTCCTACAGCTACGTCGACGTCCTCACGGGAACGGTCGAGTTGAGTTGCGTTAAGAGCGGGGAGAACCTGCTCCCGTGGCTGAACTAGCCCACACCCCGATCGTGAGCGATCAACGGACGCGGAGCCGCTTCAGCGGCTCCGCGTCCGTGTCGTTCCGGAGGGTCGACGGTGAGCGGTAGAGCCCGTGTGGTCATGGCCGCACCGGCCAAGGTCAACCTCTACCTCGGAGTAGGTGCACTCCGGGCTGACGGCTACCACGACGTGGAGACGGTCCTGCACGCGATCGAACTGTCGGACACCGTCACTTTGACGACCGGTAGAGGCGTGTCTCTCGTCGCAGACGCACCTCTCGGTATCCCGTCCGAGGAGAACCTCGCGTACCGGGCGGCGCTCGCGCTCGCAGAGGCGGTCGGCAGGTCGCCGGACGTCCACATCGTCCTCGAGAAGCGGATCCCCGCCGGCGCCGGCCTCGGTGGCGCGAGTTCGGACGCGGCTGCCGTGTTGGCCGGCCTGCCGTCGCTCTGGGGGGCGAAGGTGGCCGACGACGCCCTGCTTGCCGTCGCAACGGACCTCGGTGCCGACGTGCCGTTCTTCCTCGAAGGAGGGACGGCGCTCTACGGAGGCCGCGGCGACGTGTTCGAGCGTAGGGTCGAGATGGCAGCGCTCGACATCGTGGTGGTGAACGTCGCCGAGCCGGTCTCCACAGCGCGTGCGTACGCGGTGTTCGATCGGCTCGAGTTACCACCTCCCCCCGGTGCCCGACGGATGCTGCAAGCGTGTGAGACCGGTAGTGCCGCCGCCATAGCCCCGGTACTCTTTAACAACATGACCGATGCGGCTACGACGATCGTGCCCCGGATCGCCGATGCACTCGAGTGGTGCCGCAGGCAGACCGGGGTCGCCGGGTGCGCGGTCTCGGGCAGTGGTTCGGCCGTCTTCGCGGTGTGCGCGTCGCCAGGCGCCGCACATGATGTGGCCGCCGCCGCTACGCGCGCCGGGTACTGGGCGTGCGCAACACGTTCGAGTAGTGTCGGGGTGCGGCGACAGGTGGAGGGGAACGGTCCATGATGGTCGATGCAGTCGTGCTGGCAGGCGGTGACGGGGCGGTCATCGACCCCTCGTGTCGCTTCAAGGGGCTGCTACCCATAGCGGGCAAGCCGATGGTCCAGTGGGTCGCCGAAGCGCTCCGCGACGCCGAGATGGTCGGCGAGGTCGCGGTCGTGGTGCCGAGTGCGGAGGGCCTCGGGGCGTGGGTCGACGACATCGGCAAGATCGTCGTCTCCGATGGCTCGTTCGTCGAGAACGTCGTTGCGGGCGTGGGAGCCTTCCGTGGCGACCGGCGGGTACTCCTCGCCACCGGGGACATCCCCGCGATCACTCCCGAAGCCATCGACGACTTCGTCAGGCAGAGCCTCGCGACGGGCGCCGATGCGGTGTACCCGCTCGTGGGCAGGGACGACATGCTCTCCCAGTACCCCGGCTCCAAGCGCACGTTCATCCGGCTGGCCGATGGCTCGGTCACCGGTGGGAACATGATGCTCATCGACCCAGAGATAATCATGGCGAACCAGGAGATAGGTGGCAGGATATTCGCGACACGGAAGAATCCTGTCGCCATGGCGCGTGTGATAGGCATGCCGTTCGTCGCACGGCTGCTTCTCGGAAGGCTTACGGTGTCGGAGGTCGAGCGAAAGCTCGGGCAGCTGATCGGAGGCACGGGAGCGGCGGTGTACACGACTCACGCATCGATCGGGGCCGATGTCGACAAGCCGGTCGATGTCGTCGTCGCCGAGCGGGTCCTCTACACCAGGTCGACACGGAAGGAATCCGGTTCACTCGGCGGGTAAGGGGAATGTACACTGCAGGAGTGTCGCGGGGAGGCGACACGCAAGCGGCATTCGCACCACGCGTGCAACAAAAGGGGGCTTCGATGCATATCACACGGGTGACGCTTCGTCCTGTTTCCATGAACAAGGTCTGCGCCATCGCCAGCATCGTCATCGATGACGCGTTCGCCGTCCACGACCTGAGGGTCGTCAACGGCGACAAGGGCGTCTTCGTCGCGATGCCGTCGCGACGGCTTCCTAACGGTGACTTCCGCGACATCTGTCATCCCATCAACGCCGAGGCACGCGAGCACATCCAGCACGCCGTGCTTGCTCGGCTTGAAGAGGAGGGCGGGGTCGAGGCGTTCACCGCCGAGGCCGCGGTCGCGAGAGCGTAGTCCCGTTCGGGACCCCACATCGCGACTCGTCCATCTCCTTGGATCCTTGGAGGCGGTTTCGCCGTGCCCGTCGATTTGACCGGCCCCGCACGGCTTCTCTACACTTCGGTGTGCTCTGGGGCGTAGCCAAGCGGTAAGGCAGCGGACTTTGGATCCGCCATGCGTAGGTTCGAATCCTACCGCCCCAGCCATTCGAATCCTCTCCGGGACCTGACTACTCGTCCGCGGAACGACAAGGAGCGCACCATGGGCGCGACCGCACTCATCCTCGCGGCCGGCGAGGGCACCCGCATGAAGTCCGATCTGCCAAAAGTCGCACACCGCATCCTCGGTGTGCCGATGGTGCGACACGTCGTCGAGGCGGCTCACGGAGCTGGATGCGGGCGCATCGTCGTCGTGACCGGACATGGCGCCGGGACGGTCGAGGCACTTCTCGACGGCGTCGAGTACGCGCGGCAGGACCGTCAACTCGGCACGGGGCACGCGGTCATGTGTGCGGCCGAGGTCCTCGGCCCTCTCACCGGGTCCCTCGTCGTGCTTTCGGGCGACACCCCGCTCATCACCTCCGGGACGATCTCGGCCCTCGTCGCCGAGCGCGAACGTCATAGTGCGGGAGCGACGGTGCTTACCGCGCACATGGAGGACCCGACCGGTTACGGCCGCATCGTCCGCGATGAGGCCGACGGCATCGCGGCGATCGTGGAGCAGAAGGACTGCGACGACGAACAGGTGCTCATCAGCGAGGTCAACACGGGTACGTACTGCTTCGATGCGGAGGCGCTCCTCGGCGACCTCGACCGTCTGACCACGGACAACGCGCAGGGCGAGTTCTACCTCACCGACGTGGTCGCACTCATGCGCGAGCAGTCGCTTGCGGTCATCCCTGTACCGGCAGGCGATGCGAACGAGGCGCTCGGCGTGAACACGCGCGTCCACCTCGCCGAGGCCGCGAAGCTCATGCAGCGTCGCATCAACGAGCGCCACATGCTTGCCGGTGTCACGATGACCGACCCGTCACTCGTGTGGGTCGGCCCGCACGTCGAGTTGGGGAGAGACGTGGTCATCGAGCCGATGACGTTCGTGCTCGGTGAGTCGCGCGTGGGTGATGGCGCGCATCTCGGACCCAACACCCGGGTGACCGACTCGAGTATCGCCGAGGACGCGGTGGTCGACTCCTCGATCCTCGTCGGCGCCGAGGTCGGCCCGGGTGCGACGGTCGGTCCCGTCGCGTACCTGAGGCCGGGCGCCTTGCTCGCGGCGAAGGCCAAGGCCGGGACGTGCGTTGAGATAAAGAATTCGACGGTCGGGGAAGGTTCGAAAGTGCCCCACCTGTCCTATATCGGGGACGCCACCATCGGTAGCGGGGTCAACGTGGGTGCCGGCTCCATCACGTGTAACTACGACGGGTTCGAGAAACATCGGACCGTGATCGAGGACGGTGCGTTCGTCGGCTCTGATACCATGCTGGTGGCCCCCGTGCGGATCGGTGAGGGTGCGGTCACCGCGGCAGCGAGTGCGATATCGCGCGATGTGCCGCCCGGGGCGCTCGGCATCGAGCGTTCCGAGCAGCGAACGGTGGACGGGTGGTTGGCCCGCCGCCGTGCGGGCGCAGACGGGGCCGGCCGGCAGGGCAGCGAACGGGAAGGCGAGTGATGGTTGACTCCGACAAGCGCATGATGGTCTTCAGTGGGACATCGAATCCCGAGCTTGCCGAGGGGGTCGCCAAGCACCTCGGTATCGAACTCGGCAACGTCAAGATCGACAAGTTCGCCAACGGGGAGATCTACGTGCGCTTCCTTGAGAGCGTGCGAGGCGCTGACGTGTTCTTGATCCAGTCAGCTTGCGACCCGGTCAACGACGCGATCATGGAGATGCTCATCATGGCCGACGCGGCCAAGCGCGCGAGCGCCCGCTCGATCGCGGCCGTGGTGAGCCACTACGGGTACGCTCGCCAGGACAAGAAGTCCGCTGCGCGCGAGCCGATAACCGCAAAGCTCGTGGCCGACCTCATGACCGTCGCGGGCATCGACAAGGTGATCGCGATGGACCTGCACCAAGGCCAGATCCAGGGCTTCTTCGACCAGCCGGTGAACCACCTCACCGCGCTGCCGATTCTCGCCGACTACTTCGAGAACCTGCCGCTCGACGACGTGTGCGTGGTCTCGCCCGATGTAGGCCGGGTCAAGGTCGCCAAGAAGTTCGCGGACATGCTCGGAGCGAGCCTCGCGATCATGCACAAGGGCCGTCCCGACCATAACGTCGCCGAGATCACCCACGTTATCGGTGAGGTCGAGGACCGCACGTGTATCGTCATAGACGACATGATCGACACGGGTGGCTCGGTGACCGAGGGCGCGAAGAGCCTCGTGAACAAGGGGGCCAAGATGGTCTACGTCGCGGCCACGCACGGCATCTTCTCATCTCCCGCCTACGACCGGATCGAGTCCTCGCCGATCACCGAGGTCGTCGTGACGAACACCCTGCGCATCCCCACAGAGCGTCTCGGCGGTAAGATCCGGGTGCTGAGCGTCGCGCCGCTCATAGCCCATGCGATCCAGAACGTGTACAACGACGAGTCGGTGTCGGAACTCTTCGACCCGGACTTCCAGCTCTAAGCGAGGCTCGCGCGACCGGCGCGGGCCCACACGGAAGGAGATCGAACCACATGAGTGAGACCACGTCGATCACGGCCGTACCTCGCACGGTCACCGGCAAGGCGAATCGGCGCCTGGCCGAGGCAGGACAGATCCCGGCCGTCCTCTACGGCGCGGGACGCGAGACGATTTCCATCGCACTCGACCGGCACACGTTCGAGCTAATGATGTCGCACCAGAGCGCAGGCGCGACGCTCGTCTCGATCGACATCGAGGGTGAGGGCAAGCCGGTCAACGCGATGATCCGCGAGGTGCAGCACAGCCCCGTGAAGGGGACGATCCTGCACGTCGACTTCCAGGTGATCCGGATGGACCAGACGCTGCACGCTGCGGTCTCGCTCCACTTCACGGGCGATGCCGAGGGAGTTAAGGCCGGCGGCGTGTTCATGCAGAGCGTGCGTGAGGTCATGGTCGAGGCACTTCCTTCGGATCTGCCCGAGACGCTGGACGTCGACATCTCCGAACTCGAGATCGGTCACACGATGACTATCGCTGACATCGAGGTCCCCGAGAACGTGACGATCCTCGACGACCCGGAGACGGTGGTGTGCTCGGTCACGATGCCGACCGCTGAGGTCGAGGAGGAAGAGGCAGCCGAGGAGGCCGCCGAGCCCGCGCTCGTGGGCGAGGAGCCTGCTGACGAAGCGGCCGACGAGGAGTAGCACTCCATGACCTATCTGGTCGCCGGTCTCGGGAACCCCGGACCGCGCTACGAGGCGACCCGGCACAACGCCGGGTTCATGGTCGTCGACCACCTCGCCGAGGACCTCCGGGCATCGTATTGGAAGGACCTCGGCGGGGCGAAGGTGGCAGAGGTGCGCCTCGGCGACCACGATGTGGTGCTCGCTATGCCTCAGACGTTCATGAACCGTTCCGGCAGTTCGGTCGCGTTGCTTGCCGTGCGCTACGACGTGCCGGTCGACCAGATCATCGTCGTGCACGACGACATCGACCTGCCACCGGCAAGCGTGCGTGCCAAGCGCGGCGGTGGCCACGGCGGCCACAACGGGCTGCGTTCGCTTCATGCGAAGCTCGGCAGCGGCGATTACCTGCGGGTACGGGTCGGGGTCGGACGGCCTCCGGGCCGGCAGGACCCTGCGGACTTCGTGTTGGAGCCGGTGGGACCGCAGGCAGCCGAAGATCTCGGCGAAGCGGTATTACTCGGCGCCAAGGCGGTCGCCCACATCATCGAGCACGGGATAGGCTCGGCGATGAACGAGTTCAACACGCGCGCAGAGCCGGAGTGAGGGGCTACGCTCTGCGCAGGAAAGCTCTGCGGGTACGCCCCGCCGCGGTAGAACCCGTGTCTCGCTACCTAAGGTAGGACATCGGGTCGGTCGAGGCGCCGTTGACGCGTACCTCGAAGTGCAGGTGTGGACCGGTCGAGTATCCGGTCGACCCGACGAGCGCGATCTCCTGGCCCTTCGCGACCTGTTGGCCGCGCGACACGTGTATGCCTCCGGCGAGGATATGCGCGTAGAGGGTCGTGAGGCCGTCGCCGTGGTCGATCACGATGAGGTTCCCGTACCCGCCGTTCCAGCCGTAGTCGGCACGGACGACGGTCCCGTCACCTGCCGCCACGATCGCACCGTCTCCGCGGCTGATGTCGATACCGTGATGGAACCGTTGCGTCCCGAAGATCGGGTGTGTGCGGGGGCCGTATCCCGAGGTGAGCCTACCGCCGGGCACCGGCCACGCCATCACCCCTTGGTACTGTCCTCCACCGGACGAGGCTTGCGCGCGCAGTTCGGCCTCGAGGCGGCGAGCGGTGGCCTCTTCTTCCTCGGCCTGAGCGCGCCAACGTTCCGCATCGGCCTCACTGGCTTCCATGAGCGCCGTCTTCTGGTTCTGGACGGCCTGCTGCCGATCGAGCGCCGACTGACGCTGCGAGCGCATGTCGCGCAAGCTCTTTTCGACGGCAGCAGCTTCTGCGCGCTTCTCGGAGACGTTGTCACGGGTGCGTTCGAGCTCTGTCTTCTGCGTCTGGAGTCGCTGGGTCGTGTCGGCGAGCTGGATGGCGAGGTCCTGGTTGGACGAGATGACCCTTTGCACGAGCGCGGTTCGCGAGATGAGGTCGTTGATGGTCTTGGAGTCGAGCAGCATGTCGAGGTAGAACCAGGAGCCCTGCTTGTACGAGGCGGTCATGCGGGCATTGAGCAACTGCTGTTGCCGGTCTCGCTCAGCAGAAGTCTTGTCGACCTCGACTTCCTTCGCGGCGATCTGGCCTCTGAGGTCCTCGAGTTCGTCCTGGAGGTTGGCGGTCCTGCTCGCGGCATCGGCGATGCGGGGCTCGAGTTCGCGTACCTGCCCGGCGATCTCACCGATGGTCTCGTCGAGAGAGCGCGCCTCGGCCTGGTAGCGGGCGGCTGTCTCCTCGGCTTGCCGTGCGGCCTCTCTGGCCTCTTGGGCGCGCTGTTGCGACGCTTCCATCTCGGCACGCGTGTTGCCGGCGGCAAGCGGTGCCGAGGCGAAGGTGAGGATGACGGCAAGAAGAAAGACGACGTATGCGCGGCTGCGTTGCATATCTGACGGTTCCTCCGGAAAGCGGTGCTACATCGCATATCGGCTGTTCGCCCCGGAAGGCGCATTACATGACGATGCTAACAGCTCGAACGGGTATATTTCAAACGCGGGCGCGCGTTCGGCGTGCCCGGGTACGTGTTTCGTCCGTAGTGGAGGAGAGCGGTCCGAGACGAAAGGAAGGGTCACATGTCTGACGAGACTCCTGTTGCACCCCCGCAGCCACCCCCTGCACCGCAGGTGACGAGCGGGCAGGACGACGGTACGGCGAAGTTGCTCGCGGCGCTCAGCTACCTCTTTGGGATCGTGGCTATCATCGTCCTGCTCATCGAGCCGTACAAGAATCAGCGGTTCACACGGTTCCACGCTGTCCAGGCCCTGGGCCTGTGGGTCGTGGGCTTCGTCGCCAGTTTCGTGAGCATCGTGCCTTTCATCGGCTGGATCATCTGGCTGGTCGTCTGGCTGGCTGTCGTCGTGGTCGGGATCATCGCGATCATCAACGCGCTACAAGGCAAGTACTGGGAGATCCCGATCCTCTACAACGCGGTCAAGAACTTCATCGACGGATAGACGTGACGTCGGTCGCTGCTACTCGGCGACTATCTCCCACGTTCGATCCTCGGGGCCGGGCACGACATGTGTCCGGCCCCCGGCGTCCACGACGACGAGTCCGAGCCCGTGCTCCTCGGCATACGACAGCGCGTGGGCCGGGCCGGCGACGAACAGCGCGGTCGAGAGTATGTCGGAGTCGAGGCCCGATACGTCGCCTACGACCGTGAGCGAGCGGAACCCGAGGGCCGGGCGCCCGGTGGCCGGGTCGAGTATGTGGTGGTAGCGGATTCCGTTGCGGTCGAACGCCCGCTGGTAGTCGCCCGACGTCGAAACGGTGATGTCGGCGGTCGCCTCGACGGTCGCGATGAGCGTCGCGGGGTCGCGCGGGTCTTCTACCCCGATGCGCCATGGCTCGCCGTCGGGCTTGGAGCCCAGCGAGAGCGTCGTGCTGCCCGAGGCGATGAGCGCCGCATCGACCGCCGGCGAGTCGCGTAGCATTTCAGCGGCTTCATCGAGCGCGAGCCCCTTCCCCGCACCGCCGAAGTCGTAGCGGGGGTCCGCGAGGGCGGCATCCAGCTCGGCAGCCGAGGGCACGTGGCCGCCGTCTTCGAACGCCCAGAGTCCCGTCGCGGCCCACAGCTGTGGCGAGAACCACTCGCGTACTTCGAGGGCGCAGATCGCGTCGAGCACTTCCTCGGCATACGGGGGCAGCGACTCGAGGGCCGGGTCGGGCGCGCTGTTGACGCGGGCGATCGCGGAGTCCGGGTCGTGTGCGTCGAGTTCCGCCTCGACCGCCGCCATCGCGTCGTACGCCGCGTCGGCAACCTCGGCGGCGCGGGCATCGGAGTCTCCCGTGTACACGGTGATCGCGACCACGGTGCCCAGCGCCTCGCGGCTCGTGTGGAGCGGCTCGGCAGCGCCGTCGCCCGTACAGCCCGCGAGCGGCGCGGAGAGCATCGCGGTCGCGACGAGAAGGGTGAGGCTGAGGATGGCGGATCGCAGCACGGCACTCCTCGGCTAGTCGACATCGGGTCGTAGGAGCGGGTTCACGCTCGGGCTCATATGAGTATACTGGTTCGCACGTCCGACAGGCTGGAGGCCCGATGTTCCCCATCGTTCACACACGCCGCCTCTCCGACGCCGTCTTCGAGATGGGTGTCGAGGCGCCGCGTATCGCCCGCAAAGCACGCGCGGGCCAGTTCCTCATCTTGCGCGTCGATGCGACCGGCGAGCGTATCCCGCTCACGTTCTCCGACTGGTCTGCCGAGGAAGGCTGGATCCGCTTCATCTTCATGCAGGTCGGCAAGACCACGCACAAGCTCTCGCATCTCGAGGTGGGCGACTCGCTCGCCGACGTCGTGGGGCCACTCGGCGTGCCCACGCACACCGACGAGCTCGGGCGTGTGGCGGTCGTGGGTGGTGGCGTTGGCGCGGCGGTCGCCTACCCGGTCGCCCGCGCGATGGCCGAGGCGGGCGCGGACGTCACCGTCATCCTCGGCGCGCGCACCGCGGATCTGCTCATCTTGCGCGAGGAGTTCGAGGCGCTCCCGGTCAAGCTCATCGTCTGCACCGACGACGGCTCGGCGGGCGAGAAGGCGCTCGTCACCGCACCGCTCAAGGCGCTTTGCGAGGAGGGCGCGATCGACCACGCGATGGCGATCGGGCCGGCGGTCATGATGAAGTTCTGCGCCGAGACGACGCGCGAGTTCGGGGTGCCGACCACTGTCTCGCTCAACCCGATCATGGTCGACGGCACGGGGATGTGCGGCGCGTGCCGCGTCACGGTGGGCGGCGA
Source organism: Coriobacteriia bacterium (assembly GCA_007121015.1). Lineage (GTDB taxonomy): Bacteria > Actinomycetota > Coriobacteriia > Anaerosomatales > SLCP01 > SLCP01. Next base: position 9,860 of record SKMN01000061.1, on the reverse strand, counting down.
GACGAAGTTCGGGTGCGTCGACGGCCCGGACTTCGATGGGCACGCCGTGGATTTCGAGGAGCTGATGAGCCGCCAGCGCGTCTACAACGAAGAGGAACGCGAAGCCGACGCCGAGTACGCGCGGGGGTGCCAATGTCATCAGTAGAGCAAGGGACCGGGGCCGAGAAGCCCCGCCACAAGCCGTCGCGCGGACCGCGCGTGTCGATGCCGGAGCGTCCGGCCGCCGAGCGGGCGCAAGACTTCGCTGAGGTCCCTATCGGCTACACGGAAGAGATGGCGCACGCCGAGGCGATGCGCTGCATCCAGTGCAAGAATCCCACGTGCATCGAGGGCTGCCCGGTCAACATCGACATCAAGTCGTTCATCGCGCACATGATCGACCGCGACTACCCTGCCGCTGTCGCCGTACTCAAGGAGCGCAACGCGCTTCCGGCGATCTGTGGGCGCGTGTGCCCACAAGAGGAGCAGTGCGAGATCGTGTGCGTGCTTGCGCGCAAGGGCGAGCCGGTCGCGATCGGGCGGCTCGAGCGGTGGCTCGGCGACTACGACCTCGCCTGCGAGCTCGAGGGCCGCTGCGTGCCCGAGGTCGCTCCCGCGACCGGCAACCGGGCGGCCATCGTGGGCTCGGGCCCGGCCGGGCTCGCGTGCGCCGGTGAACTCGCACGCCTCGGCAACGCGGTGACGATCTTCGAGTCGCTCCACGCCACCGGCGGCGTGCTCACGTACGGCATTCCCGAGTTCCGCCTGCCGCTCGACATCGTCGAGGCCGAGATCGACATGCTCGCTCAGATGGGTGTGGAGATCGTCACCGACGCGGTCATCGGCGCGACGTACACCCTCGATGAGCTCATGGGCGAAGAGGGCTTCGACACCGTGTTCATCGGCGCGGGAGCGGGGCTGCCGGTCTTCCTCGGCATCCCCGGGGAGAACCTCAACGGCGTCTACTCGGCCAACGAGTTCCTCACGCGCGTGAACCTCATGCGCGCCTACGAGTTCCCGCACGCCGACACGCCGGTCGCGCGCGGGCGCAAGGTCGCGGTCGTGGGCGGCGGGAACGTCGCGATGGATGCGGCGCGCACCGCGCTGCGTCTTGGGGCCGAGGAGGTGTTTCTCGTCTACCGCCGTACCGAAGATGAGATGCCGGCGCGGCGCGAGGAGGTCCACCATGCCGCCGAGGAGGGCGTGGCGTTCAAGATGCTCTGCTCGCCGGTGGAGATCGTGGGGCGTGAAGGGTTCGTGACCGGGATGGTCGCCAACCGTATGGAGCTTGGCGAGCCCGATGACAGTGGACGCCGGTCGCCGGTGTGCGTGATGGGCAGCGAGTTCGAGATCGAGTGCGACACGGTGATCATCGCTGTTGGGACGCGCGCCCACCCACTCGTGACGCAGACCGCGCCCGACCTCGAGCTCTCCAGCCGCGGCTATATCCACACCAACGACGACGGGGCGACCAACCTGCCGGGCGTCTACGCGGGCGGCGACATCGTCACCGGGGCGGCGACGGTCATCGAAGCGATGGGGGCGGGCAAGAAGGCCGCTCGAGCGATGGACCGGTGGATGCGGGAGCGCGGCTGAGGCGCGATGTCTGCGCCTAGTGCGCGCTCGGCGACGCTAGGCCGCGTGCGCGGTGCGTGCGGCGGCGGGAGTGGTTGCGGTCGCCGGGGCGGTCATAACGGGAGCGAGGGCGATCGTCGTGCGCTCGTGGCGCGTCGTGCAGCCGTTCGCGACGTAGGTGCTGGCGCTGCGCTCCGTGAGCGCGAGGATGAGTACGTAGCCGATGGCGAACGCGCCGTACACGATCATGGCGATGAGCGTTGACATCGTACTCTCCCTACCTCGCGGAATGACCTTTCATCCCTAATATCGGGCCGTCAGTCGGCAATCATGAGCCGGTTATGACGAACGGCAACCGTTTGTCGGGGATGAGCGGTACGTGTCAGTGCTTGTAACGCTCGAATCCCCAATGTGGATGCGCACGACCCCCTCAGGCCTACCCAGACCCTAGCAGCCGGTCGGTAGGAGCGGGTATCCCCCGCCGGCATGAGTGAGGGTGGAGATCATGTCGCCTGCACAGCCACCGGGGCGGTGGTGAGGGTGGCGGAGCGCTATACTGTCGCACGGCAGGCATGAACGGTTGCCGGCGTGCGCGCGCAACCATCGTGGGACGGGAGGACTCAGTGGAGCCGTTCATCTCGGTCGTCATCCCCATGCACGACGAAGCCGAGAACGCGACCGAGACACTTGCTGCGGTCGGCGCGGCACTGGTCGAGCGCGGGTGGGACTACGAGCTCATCCCCGTCGACGACGGCAGCAACGACGACACGGGCGCGATCCTCACGCGCGAGGGCGAGCGGGACGACCGCCTGCGTCCGGTGTCGTACCGGATCAACCGCGGCCGCGGCTACGCGCTGCGGCAGGGATTCGCCCGGGCTCGCGGCGACATCGTCGCTTCGATCGATGCGGACCTCAGCTATACCGTCGACCACCTCGTGCGAATGGTGCAGACACTTCTCGACGACCCCGAGGCGGACATCGTGCTTGCCTCACCGTACATGCCCGGGGGCGCTGTCGAGGGTGTGCCGTTCGTGCGGCTCGCGTTCTCGCGGGTCGGCAACGTCGTGCTCCGCTCCGCGCTTCCCGAGCGCGTCTACACCAGCACCGGCATCGTGCGCGCGTACCGCCGTGACGTGCTTCGCTCGCTCGATCTGGCTTCGGACAGCAAGGAGATCCACCTCGAGATCCTCTCCGAGGCGATGGCGCTCGGTTACCGCATCGTCGAGATGCCGGCGACGCTCCGGGCTCGCAAGAAGGGGCGCTCGAAGTTCCGGCCCAAGGCCACCGTCGCGAGCCACCTGCTGTTCAGCGTGCTCGCACGGCCGGCCTCGCTGTTCGGTCTCTTTGGCATACTCCTTCTGCTCGCCGCCGTCGCGGTAGGATCGTTCCTCCTCGGCGTGTTCCTCTCGGGGGACCTGAACCCCGAGCGGCCGCTGATGACCGTCATGGTCTTGCTCCTCCTCGGCGGGGCGGGGGCGCTCGGCTTTGCGATCGTCGCGTCGCAGCTGCTGGAGATGCGCCGCTCGGTCATCCGTCTCCAAGCCGATGTGCGCAGGATGCGCGATGCCGGTGACCGCCGCGATGCGTGACAGAGCGCTGCGCATAGCGTGGAGAACGCTGCGGATCGCCGTCGCGCTCGGGCTCGTCTACGTGCTCGCGCGCGCCGCGGGCTTCGGCGACCTCGCCACCGTGCGCGCGATGCGGCCCGAGTGGCTCGCGTTTGGCGTCGCGCTCGTCCCGCTCAGTGTCTGGGTGAGAGCGTACAACCACGGGCTGCTGCTCAACGCTCACGGCCGATTGCTCGGTCCGTGGCACCTATACCGGCTCACGCTCGTAGGCGCCGGCATCGCGCTCATCTTGCCGATGGGCGCCGCCGACCTACTGAAGGCACGCTACGGGCTCACCGTCCACGGGCATGCCGAGGAGATGGTCATCTCGTCGGTCTTCGACAAGCTCACGTCGCTCACGGCGCTCGCCGCCATGGGTGTCGTGGGAGCGGTGGTCGCCGGCGACCCGGTGCTCGCCGGGGTGGCCGGCGTCATCGCGCTCGCGACGCTCGTGCCGTTCGCGGTGCCGACCGGAGGGTTGTGGCGGCTCCTGCTCAGGTTCCTTGCGCCGCGGGCGCATCTCGATGAAGAGGTGGTTGCCCGTCAGGCCCGGCCGCCCCTGCGGCTGCTAGCAAAGGTGTGGACCGTGTCGTTCGCCGCGTGGATCGTCACGTACACCGTCGTATATGCGTGCTGCCGGGCGGTCGGCGCGCCCATCGATATCTTCACGGTGTTCGCGCTCGCGCCGCTCTCGACGATCGCGCGACTCATCCCGATATCCGCTGGTGGCATCGGGGTCGGGGAGTTCACGATGGCTGCACTGTTCGTGCGCGCCGGAGTCGACCAGGCGGTCGCGGCACAGGCTGCGCTCTTGCAGTTGGGCATGCTCATCCTATTGCCCGGTCTTGCCGGCGCTCTCATCCTCGCTACGGTGCGGAAGCCGTCGAGCGAGACGCTCGAGCACTAGCGATCGCGTCGTCGAGCACAGCTCGGATGAGACGGGCCTCACTGTCGTTTTCGTAGACGAACGCATGCCAGGCGAGGTTGTAGGAGATCCAGTAGATCCGACCCTCGCCGAGCCGCTGCATCTGGACGAGCGGTCTGCCCCCCACCGTCGCGAGTGTCTCGAGCGCGGGGCTTCCCGGGCGCGCTTCGTAGGTGGCGCCGGTCCACGTGCCGCCGCCCTCGTCTATCCACGGAGCGGCGCTGACGGAGCCGACGTCCGGATGGCGCGTTGCGAACGACGCTGACAGCTCGATCGGCGCGTGGGGCGCGAGCTGGCCGCGGCGGATGACGGTGTCGAACATGATCGTGTCGGTGACGGCGTACGCAAGGCCACCGAGGTTCTGAGATGCGTCGATGATCACCGAGCCGCCGGCCTCGACGTGCCCGCGCAGCGCGTCTTCGCCGGCGCCGCGGTCACGCCAGCGGTACGAGGCGACCGTGACCGCGTCGTAACCGCCGAGCTCGGACGCTGTGTACGCGTCGAGGTACGCGCTTCCCTCGAAGCCGTACCGGCCGGCCGTCGAATCGAGGTAGTAGGCGTACCCGGTGAGGGACTCGATGTAGTTCGTCCACGCCGTACCCAGGTGGAGGATTCGAGGCAGTTCGGCGGCGCGGACGTCACCTCGGCGGATGACCTCGACAACGCCGAAGGAGGCAGCAGGCTCGTACGCGTCGTAGTTTCTGTCCGGGTGCACGGTGAGGTAGAACTCGGCTGCGGACTTGTCGAGCTGGTGGCTGAACGCACGGGAGTCCGTGAACAGCGGCATCGCAGGGATCTCCGCGCGCAAGAACCAGCTGGTGTGCGGCCACAGGTCCGAGACGACCGGGTCGCTGTCGGCGCGGTGTTCGTCGACCCACAGTGCGGAGTCGCGAGCCGCATCGATGCCGATGAACGGGGCCGGTGATGGCGACGCTGCCATCGAGACAGTACTGAAGAGGAGGACTAGGGACACGCCTGCGGCGATCGCAACAGGGGCCGCCTCAGCAGCAACGGAACGCGCCTTCGCTGGCCACACCGAGCGAACGAGCACGCCGAGCCTGTGAGCGAGCAGGTCCCACCCGAGCAGCACGAAGTAGAGCACCGGGACGGCCATGGGGATGTAGTACCGCGCGATCTGTATCGTCTGGTGGCCGTGGAAGTCGAAGTAGGCGAGCAGCCAGGCGAGCATGACGGCATCGAGCGCGGCGGCCGGTGCGACACGGCCCCTGGAGCCGGCTTCTGCTGCTGGCTCGCGTGGCGCGAGTGCACGCCACACGACGACGATCGCCAGGGGAATCGCGACCTGCCGCACCACCAGCCCGCCGCCGAACTGTGCCGCCACACCTACTGCCGCACCGGCGATCGCGACCGCTACCGCCCCCGGGCCCGGGCGCGACGTGCGGAGCCCATCGGCGAACAGGGCGTACAGGAGAGCGTAGAGGCCAACGCCGATCACGAGGATCGCGAGCACGGTGTACTCAGGGTTCGCAAAGAAGCCCGGCAGGTTCCGGACGTAGTGCAGCGCGTCGGCGGAAGCAGCGCCCTCACCGCCCGGCGTGCTCACCACCTCGCTCAGCGTGAACGCGAACAGGAAGGGGAAGAGCGCGTCGCCCATCCGCGCCATGTAGTAGATGCCCGCCGGGAGGTAGGTCGCTGCTGCGGTGAGCACGGCCCCGGCCACGTGTTTGGCGTGGCGGAATGGCGCCCACCTCAGCAGGACCCACACTGCTATCGGGAACCCGACGATGAGTGCCGTGAAGCGCGTCAGCGAGGCGAGCACGAAGAGCGGGCCGAGCGCCAGGTACCAGCGCGAGTCGCGCTCGGTCGCCAGGATGGCGGCGTGGAGTGCCCACAGCGAGAGTGCGACGGACGGGGTATCGGTGTAGCCCATACCGAGCCATTCCCACACAGGGGTCACGCCGAGGAAGGCGAGTCCGCCGGCGAGCGAGAGCGGGAATGAGACGCGGCGCCGCAGAAGCAGGTAGACCGCGAGTACGCCGGAGAGCGTCAGAATCCCGTCGACCCACTGGATCGGGGCTTCGGACAACGGCGCGACCCGGAACCACAGCGAGGTGAGGAACGACATGAACGGGGGACGGTGCGGCTCGGTATAGCCGAAGCCCTTCCCTGCGAACTCGGCGGCGTTAGCGAGGAAGGCGTACGTGTCCCACTCCGGTCCGAGTCGCACGGCCGCACTCACTCGGTGGAAGACGAGCAGCGTGGCGACAAGCATCATCCCGGCCACGCCCGCCACCGTCGGCCACGACCGGCTCGTGCGCAGCGCAGGACTCGCTGGCCCCTTGTCGCTCATGCTACGCCGACCGCTTCCAATACGCGTCGAATCGTCCTGCCAGGACGACGAGCGTCACAAGGAGCGGGCCGAGTGTCGACAGTGCGAACCGCCCGACGCGCAGTACGGCGGTGGTCAGTGAGCCCACCATCATCGTCACGAACTCGATCGAGCGTACGCGCATGAGGCGAAGTCCGTCCTGCATCTCGTCGACCGGACCCTTGATGGTCCACTGCGGTTCCTCCATGAGGGTAACGAGGAACCCGGAGAAGCGGAAGTGGAACACGATGAACCGGAAAAGCGGCAGGAACAACAGCGTCCACCCGCACTGCTCGATGCGGCTGCGTGTGTGCTCATCGGAGATGGCGAACACGGTCACGGTGTTGAGCGCCTCGATCGCGACGTAGAACGCGTACATCCCCGCGAGCGCCATGCCGATGACGGCCCACGAGTAGCCGAGCATCGGGAAGAAGAGGATCAGAGGCGCCCAGATGAGCCGGGGGAACGCGAGCGTGTGGTCGAGCAGGAGGGTCTTGGGGAGCGAGCGGCGCGAGAACGCGCCGTGCGTGTGCTTCCCGATGATCTCCTCGTGCATACCGCACACCTCGAGCTGTCCGCGCGTCCAGCGTGCACGCTGTGCGTACAGCTCGTCCCAGTTCACGACCGGCTCGAGGTAGACCTTCGCGTCCTCGGCGAACCCGATCTTGACGTCGTTGCGGTGGAGCTCGAACGTCAGGCACGTGTCCTCGGAGACCGTCGTGTTGGAGTAGCACGGTCCGCAGGGGAGTATGTCGCGACGGAACGCCGAGCACGCGCCTGCGAGCGTGAACATCGTGCCGGTGAGCGCTTGAGAGCGGCGGCCGAGGTCGAACGAGGAGAGGAACTCGAGGAACTGCGACTTGGAGAGGAAGCGCTCCATCGTGTCGAGGGGCCGCGGGACGACGTGGCCCTCCTCGTCGAGGACGAGGCGGCCCTCTTCGTCGCGCGCCTCGAGCACGTCCCAGTCGATCTCGATGTTTCCGGTGAGCGCGCCGAGCTCGGGGTCGCGTACGAACGCGGCGGCGATGTTGCGGATGGCGTGGTGGTGGAGCACGACGTCGCTGTCGATGTTGATGACGATCTCGCCCGAGCTCGACTCGATGCCGGCGTTGAGCGCCTGGGACTTGCCGCCGCGCTCGCGCCGGATGAGGGTGATGGTGCCGCGGAACGGGCCGACGCGGATCGCTCGCCCGCGCAGGCGGAACGCATCGCCGTTCTCGGCGGTCCCACCGTTGGCGTGGTGCTCGACCTTCTCGGGGGTCCCGTCGTCGCTGCCGTCGTCGACCACGATGATCTCGAACTTCTCGTGCGGGTAGTCTTGCGCTTTGATCGAGGTCAGGCAACGGTCGATGACCTCGGCCTCGTTGTATGCCGGAACGATGAGCGAGACGGTCGGCAGCTCGTCGTCTGACAAGTGCCGCCGGCGCGAGAACTGCCGCTGGCGTGATTTGACGACGACGAGCCTGCTCACGGCGTCCATGCCGTCGATCAGCACGGGCGTGATGAGCCACACACCCCACACGAGTACGAATACGAGAAGGCTGTCCATCACGCCTCCTCGAGGTTGCCGGAGACGACCGCTATGGTCGGGCGGGTGACGAGGTACCAGTAGATGGCGATCGTCGCCACGAAGAAGAACAGGCGGCCGAACACGGCGTGCGCGGGGTAGACCCACGACGTGCCGAGCGCGTTGATGATGCCGACGATGAGCAGGATGCGCAGGAGGTTGACGACCCATGTCGCCGCGACACCCAGCGCCACGAGGCGCGCCTTATGTCCGCGCCGAAACGCCGGGTAGAACGCGACGAGAGCGGTGAACGCGAACGTCTCGAGCAGCGCCGAGCACTCGATGCCGATGTCGAATATCGCCCAGCCGGTGTGGTTGGGGATCGCGAGTCCCGACGCGCCGAGATGCGAGAGTTCTATGCCGATGAGCCCGGCGAGCGCGACCACCTGCTGCGCCTGGACGTACTCGACGGACGCGTCGAGCCCGAACGTGCGCAGGACCGAGATGGCGAGGAGCACGAAGCCCACGGCTCCGGTGATGTAGTAGACGAGCCAGCGCCGGGTGCTCCACAGTCGCCATGTGAGGAGCGCCCACGCAGCCGCTGCGACCAGGAGAAAGACGGGCGACGTGATCATCGCTCATCCCTCCTCACGAGCGCGGGTACGAGGCGGTTCCGGGCCTGCCACATGAAGCCTACACCGAGCATCACGGTGAGGACGAAGAGCGGCCAGCCGAGGGCAGGGATCGAGTAAAACTCGGTCAGGCGCGTATCGATGAGCGCTCCGGAACTCGTGCGCCACGTCGCGGTGACGCGGTACGTGCCCTGGTTCGGGAAGTTCGTGTTGGAGACCGCCAGCGGCGACGGTTCGGTCCACGTCTCGCCAGCCGACACATCGATCCCGGTGGTGACGTGCGTGTTGACCGCCGAGACGCCGTCCCACACCTGGCTTCCACCGTTCGAATCGATGTAGAGGTCACCGGCGCTAAACACGCCGTCACCGTCGGCGTCCCACCAGATCACGTACGTCATCGTCGAGCCGGTGATGGCCTGGCCGCCGCTGTTCGCAACGCTCGACGACACGTGCACCGTGTCTCCGAGGCCGGGCGCGTCAGTGGCGCTCAGCGCGGTGATCTCGGCATCGGGTGTGACGTCGAAGTAGCTTCGGGAGATCTCGGCGTCATCCGACGCGTTCACGAGCACGAGCGTCCACTGTCCGAGAGCAGCACTCGCGGGCAGCGGGTAGAAGTTGAACGCCGTGCCGAGCGAGTCGACGCCTACCGGGGCGCTCATGTGGACGAGCGTCCCGTTCGCGTCGATCCAGCGGAATCGGACCTCGGAGTAGCCGGTAAGCCCCATGCCGCGCGCGTACACCGTCTCGCCGGGGACGAATGAGGTACATACGTTCGAGTAGCCTGGCCCGTCGTAGGTCGCGAGGGTGTGCACGCTCGTGGTGTTGGTGACCGAGGCGGACACGGATCCGTACGAGGCGGTGACCGTCGTCGTGTCGGTGTGAGTCGAGCTCGCGCCACTCGGGACCCTCACGCGAACGTAGATGTCGGCCGTGCCGCCGTACGCGTCGAGCGCGACCGAGGTGATGGGAGTGACGCCGTCGGCCGCGTAGAGGCTCACGTCCCACCCGAGCGAGGAGAGCGCCGATAGATCGATGGTGCGTTCCTCGGCCGAGTTGTTGGCGACGGTGTGCAGGTAGAAGACGGACGTGCCGGGTCCGCCCACGGACTCGCGGTCGGGGGCGATGCTGAGTTCGCGGCGCACCGTGGTCGTGTCGCGGGCGGCCCCATAGGTGGCCGCATCGCCGGCAAGCTGGGCGCGCACGGTGGTGACGTCTTGGGTGCCGAGCGATGCCCCAGGCGGCACCGTCACCGTCACGACGATATCGGCCGATGCCCCGCCGGCGAGCGCGAGCGAGTCGATCGGCG
>SKMN01000076.1 GCA_007121015.1 Coriobacteriia bacterium | reverse complement strand
GTGCTCATCAAGAGGCGGCCGTACGCGGCCGCAGCGGGTGGAGGGACCGAGCCCTGTGAAGCCCCGGCAACCGACGTCGAAAGTGACGCACGGTGCCACGTCTCGGCAGGCTGGTGTTGCGGCCTGGAAGATGAGGGAAGACCGCGATCGCGTCGTGCGCGCGTAAGCTGAAACCCTTGTCTGACCGGGCAAGGGTTTTTTTGTGCGCCTGGACGGTGCCGGAAGACAAGGAGTGTCCATGACAGACCGTGAGTTCTACTTCACCTCTGAGTCCGTGACCGAGGGTCACCCCGACAAGATGTGCGACCAGATCTCAGACGCGATCCTTGATGCGATCGTAGCCAGAGAGGCCGAACTCGCAGCCGAGGGATTCGTATCGCCCAGTGGCGTTGCGGCCGATCCGGACTACGTGCGCGTCGCGTGCGAGACCCTCGTGACGACCGGTCTCGTCGTCGTCTCCGGTGAGATCCGCACTCATGCATATGTCGACATCCCCTCCGTAGTGCGCGAGGTGGTCGAGGAGATCGGCTACACCCGCGCGAAGTACGGTTTCGACTTCGAGACGTGCGGCGTGGTCACGACGATCCACGAGCAGAGTCCCGACATCGCCCAGGGCGTGGACGAGTCGTTCGAGGTCCAGCACGGTTTCGACGGCGATCCCATCGACCTCGTGGGCGCGGGTGACCAGGGCATGATGTTCGGGTACGCGTGCACCGAGACCACGCAACTCATGCCGATGCCTATCTACCTCGCTCACCGTCTCGCCGAGCGCCTCACGGCGGTGCGCAAGGCCAACGTGCTCGAGTACCTCCGGCCCGACGGCAAGACGCAGGTGACAGTCAAGTACGTCGACGGCAAGCCGGTAGGGGTGGAGAAGATCCTCATCTCGACGCAGCACGCCGACGGCGTCGACATCGAGGGGCTCCTCAAGCCCGACCTCATCGAGCACGTGATCAAGCCGGTGTTCGACCTCGAGGGTCTCGAGTACTCCTCGGCCGAGGTGTTCATCAACCCGACCGGGCGCTTCGTCATCGGCGGGCCGATGGGTGACACCGGTCTGACCGGCCGTAAGATCATCGTCGACACGTACGGCGGGATGGGCCGTCACGGCGGCGGCGCGTTCTCCGGCAAGGACTGCACGAAGGTCGACCGCTCGGCGACGTACGCCGCCAGGTGGGTGGCCAAGAACGTCGTTGCAGCGGGACTGGCCGAGCGTTGCGAGATACAACTCGCGTACGCGATCGGCGTCTCGCACCCCCTCTCGGTGTTCGTCGAGACGTTCGGCACGGAGACGATCGCAGTCGGGGCGATCGAGAACGCCATCGACGAGGTCTTCGACCTGCGACCCGGGGCGATCATACGCGACCTCGACCTGCGTCGGCCGATATACCGCAAGACCGCCGCGTACGGACACTTCGGGCGCGCCGACAAGGACTTCACATGGGAGCGCACCGATCGCGCGGAGGCCCTGGCAGAGGCTGCCGGCCTCAACGACTAGCCTTTAGTCCCGCTCCGGAGGCCATCGGCACACGGTGTCGGTGGCCTCCGGTATGCTTGGCGCGGATCATGGTCGGACTCGGAGTCCCGGAGGTACACGATGGCGGTTGCGCGGGTGGCACTCGACATCCCTGCGCGCGCGCTGGACGACGCGTTCGATTACGACATCCCGCCCGGACTCGAGGCCGAGGCGCGGGTGGGGTGCGCGGTCCTCGTCGAGTTCGGGCACCGGGAGGCTGTCGGTCACATCGTCGAGGTGGCTGCGACGAGCGAGGTGCAGAAGCGAAAGCCCCTTCTTGCCGTTGTGTCGCCGCCCCGGTTCGACGACGTGTCTGCCCGTCTCGCAGCATGGCTCGCCGAGGAGTACGTCGCACCTCTCGCTGACGCTGTCCGACTCTTCCTTCCCCCTGGTTCGGTACCGAGGGCTGCGAAGGGCCCGGATGGCTGGCGGCTCGTCGAGCCACGGGTCAAGCAGGCGCGCGAGCGGGTCGTGGAGCTTTGCGAGGACAGCGGGTACGCGCCGTCGACAGGAGCCATCCGGCAGCGATCGGTGCTCGATGCTCTGGCGGCAGGCCCCCTCACCACGGCGGAACTCAACGCCCTCCTCGGGGCGGTCTCCTCGGTGGTAAACCGGCTGGCCGAGGCGGGAGCGGTGACCGTCCGCGAGCGTCAGCGGACTCGCGGCCCCGCTACCGCGCTACGCCCTGCGCCTCGCCACGAGTCGCTGTCCCCGGGGCAGGAGAGCGCTCTCGACGCGATACGCGGCGCCACGCCCGGGTCGTGGGTCGTACTCAAAGGGGTCACCGGCTCGGGCAAGACGGAGGTCTACCTCCGTGCCATCGAAGACGTGCGGGCGGCCGGCCGTGGTGCGATAGTACTGGTCCCCGAGATATCCCTCACCCCGCAGACCGTCGGCCGCTTCCGCTCGCGGTTCGGCGATGAGGTGGCGGTCCTACACAGTCGTCTTTCGAGCGGCGAGCGCTTCGACGAGTTCGAACGCGTCGCGCGCGGTGAGGCACGGGTGGTCGTAGGCGCCCGCTCCGCGATCTTCGCACCAGTGGCCGACCTCGGCATCGTCGTTATCGACGAAGAGCACGAGACCTCCTACAAGCAAGGGTCCTCACCGAGGTATCACGCGCGGGAGGTAGCTCGCCGGATCGTGCGACAGCGTGACGCCATCCTCGTCACGGGGACCGCCACGCCGTCCATGGAGGCGCTGCACGCCGCCGAGAACGCCGAGTGTGCGGTCGCAGTGCTCCCCGAGCGGGTCGGGGGAGGGGCGCCTCCCGCGATCGAGGTCGTCGACCTCGGCGCGGAGTTCGTCGCGGGCAACCGCTCGATGTTCTCGCGTCGTCTGGCCGAGGAGCTCGAGGGCGTGCGCGATCGTGGCGAGAAGGCGATCCTGCTCATGAACCGCCGCGGGTACGCGTCGTTCCTGTTGTGTCGCGAGTGTGGCCACGTGCCCGGGTGCGATCGGTGCGCGACCTCGCTCACCTTCCACGAAACGGGCCCGGTCCTCATGTGTCACCACTGTGCGGCAAGGGTCTCGGTCCCCCCGGTATGTCCCCGGTGCGAGAGCCCGTACCTGCGTCGTTTCGGCGCCGGTACCCAGCGCGTGGCCGAGGAGGTCGCTCTCGCGGTCCCCGGGATGCCTGTCGTCCGGATGGACGCGGATACCACCTCGGCGAAAGGAGGGCACGAGCGCAGGCTCGCCGAGTTCGAAGCCCACTCCTCGGCGGTGTTGGTCGGAACCCAGATGCTCGCAAAGGGGCTCGACTACCCGAGCGTGACGCTCGTTGGGGTCGTCACTGCGGACACTACGCTCCACCTGCCGGACGTCCGCGCTGGTGAGCGCACTTTCCAGATGCTCGAGCAGGTAGCCGGCCGCGCCGGAAGGGGGGCGCGGGAGGGTCACGTGATCATACAGACATATTGGCCAGATCACCCTGCGATCCGAGCCGTCGTCATGCGCGACCCCGAGGTGTTCTACGCGACGGATCGTGCAGACCGGCGGGAACTCGGCTTCCCGCCGTACGGTCGTATGGCGAACATCACCGTCACCTCACGGGACGGCTCGCAGGCGAAGGAGCACGCCAACACGGTCGCGCTCGCCCTGACCGAGCGGGCCCCCGCGGGCGTGCGCGTGCTCGGGCCGTCGCCCGCACCTCTTGCCCGCATCAAGGACCGGTATCGGTGGCATGTCGTAGTGAAAGCCCCCTCGGGCGAGCCGCTGGCTCCACTGGTGCGCGCTGCACTCATGTCCACCCCGACGGCCCGGGACGTGTCGGTGGCGCCTGACATCGATCCGCTCGATCTGATGTGACCGTGCGCGAACGGTAGTGAGGTAGAATGTAGGCAGGATGATTGCTTGATCCGGGTGGCCACGAGAAACGGCCGCCCGTGCGACACGCTGGAGGTATCTCGCGCGATGCGCATCCTGGAACACCCGAACCCTGCGCTAAAACAACGTTCGCTTGAGGTAGATCCAGCGAGCGACACGGAGTTACGCACACTCGTCGCCGCGATGGCCTGTGCGATGTACGAGGCGCCCGGCGTCGGCCTGGCGGCTCCTCAGCTCGGTGTCGTGAAGCGGGTCGTCGTCTACGACGTGGACGACGAACTCTACGCAGTGTGCAATCCGGTCATCGTCGAGCGCTCCGAAGAGTCGGAGTGCGATGAGGAAGGGTGCCTCTCGGTCCCGGGTATCGGGGTCATGATCCCGCGGAGCGTTCGCGTGACGTGTGAGGGCGTCGATCTCGACGGCGCGCCCGTGCGCATCGAGGCGGAAGGACTTCTCGCCCGCGTGCTACAGCACGAGATCGATCATCTCGATGGCGTCCTCGTCCTCGACAGGTGTTCCGCCGAGGACCGCCGGGACGCGATCCGACGCTACAACGAGATACACGAGCAGGTCGGCTGATCGCGTGTCCTGGCGAGGGGGATCTCAGTGAGGATCGTCTTCATGGGTACGCCGCGTTTCGCGGTACCGTCACTGCGCGCCCTCCACGATCGACACGATGTCGTCGCTGTGTACACGCAGCCCGATCGTCCCTCGGGGCGAGGCAGGTCGCCGATGCCCTCGCCCGTCAAAGAGGCGGCGACGGATCTCGGACTCACCATCAGGCAACCCGAGACCCTTCTTGACCCCGAAGAGGTCGCTTATCTGCGCGGAATCGCGCCTGATGTCGTCTGCGTCGCCGCCTATGGGCTCCTGCTTCCTCCGGACGTGCTCGCTGTGCCTCGCTACGGGTGCATCAACGTGCATGCGTCGCTCTTGCCTCGATACCGCGGCGCGGCGCCCGTACACCGTGCCATCCTCGCTGGAGACAGAGTCACCGGGGTGTCGATCATGAAGATGGAGGAGGGGCTCGACACCGGTCCGTATGCGCTCCAGGTCGAGGTGCCGGTAGGGGAGGCGACCGTCGAGGAACTCACGGACACGCTATCGACCATCGGCGCCCACGCGCTCTTGGACGTTCTGGACCACGTCGAGGACGCAACGGTCGTGTGGACGCGACAAGATGACGCCGCGGCCACGTACGCACCTAAGATCACCCGTGCGGACGTGGCGCTCGACCCCGATATGACCGTTGAAGAAGCGATGCGGAGGATACGCGCGTCGACCCGGAGTGCGTCTACGCGCGTGTGTCTCGCGGGACGCACCCTGACCGTGATCGCGGTAGTGCCCACCGATACGCCGGTCGAACCCGGACACATGACGCTCGACTCAGGTCAGCCGGTGATCGGCCTGTCGGACGGAGCACTGGTCCTCACCGAGGTCCGTCCGGAGGGACGCTCCTCGATGGAGGGATCGTGCTTCGCGAGAGGGGCGCGCCTCGGTGAGCAGTGCGTCTGGGAGCGATGCAGGTGAGCGTGAGCACTCCTCGGCGGGTCGCCCGCGCGGTGCTTGCCGACGTGCGCTCGCGCGACGCGTGGGGTGGTGCCTTGTTGAGAGCGGCGATCGAGGCAGCCGGCCTGGACATGCGTGACACGGCGTTCGTGACCCGACTCGTGTACGGGACGCTCGCCGCCGAGGGCACCCTTGACGAAGCACTCGACCGGCACCTCGCGCGTCCGCGCCGGGTGCACCCGCTGGTGCGTGACATCATGCGTATGGCCGCCTACGAGCTCCTGTTCGCGCGCACCCCTGCGCACGCGGTCGTGCACGACGCCGTGTCCGCCGTGCGCGGCGCCCACCCGTCGTCCGCCGGCATGGCCAATGCGGTACTGAGGCGTGTCGCCGAGGAAGCCGAGTCGTTCCCGTGGGGCGATCCGGCGACCGACCGGGATGCGCTTGCGCGCGCGAGCGCTCACCCGCGATGGCTCGTCGACCGGTTCTTCGACGACCTCGGTCCCGCGCGAGCACGTGAGGCGCTCGATGCAGCTTCGGAGCCGGCGCCCGTCTACGTCGCCCACAACCCGTTCCTCGACACGTACGAGGATGCCATCGAGAGATTCGGCTCTCTCGGGGTGGAGGTCGAGGAGACCGGTCCTCCAGGGTGCCTTCGGGTGAACCCGCCTGGTCCGGCCCTGCGCTCGGACGTGGTCGCGCGTGGCAGCTTCATCGTCAGTGACGCGGCTTCCCAGACGGTGGCGATGCTCGCCGCTCCTCCTCCCGGCGGTACTGCGGTAGACGTAGCGGCAGGAAGAGGGACGAAGACGGTCCTCATGCAGGCGGCTGCGGCACGCGCCGGTGGTGCCGGCCGTATCACCGCATCGGACCTGCATGCGTTCAAGGTCGAGATCCTGCGCGAGCGGCTAACGTCGCTCGGGGTGCCGGATGTCGACTGTATCGTCGTCGATGCGACGACCGACACGTCGATCGCCATACTCGGAGGCGAAGGCTCGGCCGATCGCGTCCTCGTGGACGCACCCTGCTCCAACCTGGGAACCCTGCGCCGACATCCGGAGAAGCGCTGGCGTCTGAATCCTGAAGAGATCGACTCGCTGGCGGCACTCGGCGAACGGATGTTGCACGTCGCTTCGCGCCTTGTCCGAGGTGGCGGTTTCGTGGTGTACTCGACTTGCACGGTGACGCGTCGCGAGAACGCTGACGTCGTCGAGGCGTTCCTCGCCAGCGAGACGGGACGCGGGTTCTCGACGGCTCCCGTGCATGGGTGCGTGCCCGAGGGGTGGCAGCAGTGGGTGACGTCCGAAGGGTGGCTACAGACCCACCCGACGCGCGGGGGTCCGGATGGCCATTTCGCCGCGGTGTTGCTGCGTTCTGACACGCTATGATTGCTGTATCCACGACCGAGGAGGCCTGATGCGAAGCACGCGTATCGTCGAGATGCTCGAGGTCACAGAGGCTGCAGCCCTCGCTGCTGCGCGCTGGATGGGCAAAGGGGACAAGCACGCGGCCGATACGGCCGCAGTCGAGGCGATGCGCAAGGCCTTCGACAATCTCGACATAGATGGCCAGGTGGTCATCGGCGAGGGCGAGCGCGACGAGGCTCCGATGCTGTTCATCGGCGAGCGAGTCGGGTGCGGTGGCGAGCGGATCGACATCGCGGTCGATCCGCTCGAGGGAACCAACCTCACCGCATACGGCCAGCCCAACTCGCTGGCCGTTCTCGCGTTCGGGCCGGAAGGCTCGCTGCTCAACGCCCCGGACACCTACATGAACAAGGTCGCCACCGGTCCTGCGGCAGCCGATGTGGTGCACGTCGATGCCTCACCCACCGAGAACGTCCGCAATGTCGCTGCTGCCCTCAACCGCCCGGTCGAGGACATCTTGGTGTGCATCCTCGACCGTGAGCGCCACACGGACCTCATTCGCGAGGTACGTGAAGCGGGTGCCCGCATCAGGCTCATCAGCGACGGTGACGTGTTCGGCGCGGTCGCCACCGCGATCGAAGGGACCGGCATCCACCTCTACCTTGGCATCGGTGCGGCTCCGGAAGGAGTGCTCGCCGCCGCGGCGATGCGATGCATCGGCGGGTGTTTCATGGGTCGCTTCGCCTTCAGGAGTGACGAGGACCGCGCGCGTGCCGAGCAGATGGCGAAGTGTGACATCGACGGCGTCCTCGACATGGACTGTCTCGTCTCATCCAACGAGGTCGCCTTCGTCGCGAGTGGAGTGACCGACGGCGAGTTGCTCCGTGGGGTGAAATACTTCGGCCAGGGAGCGAGGACTCACTCCATCGCGATGGACAATCGTACGGGCACGGTCCGGTTCATCGAGACGGTATACCGGACGGGGACCGAGAAGTTCTGGGTGAGACGAGACTGACGAGGCGGCTACTCGGCACCGGGACAACCGGTGCAATCGCACCCGCTTGCGCCGCCCGGCGACGGGGAGCATGGCGTGTCTGGCGAACTGGCGCACTCCGGTGATGCCGTGGGGCGGTCTCGGTAGTCGGTGTTGTGGAACCCGGAACCTTTGAACACCACACCGACCGGAACGAACACCCGCTTGGCCGCCGTGTCGCACATCGGACATGTCACCTGGCTGGTATCGCTCGCAGGCCGGAAGATCTGGAACGTATGGTCGCACGAAGGGCAACGGAAGTCGTATGTGGGCATGGACCAGGTTCCTCTCGGTTCACCACAGCGATGATTCGGTAGCGCTGCACGATACCGCGCGCGGCTCCTCGCTGCAAGTGAGGGAGTGGTATTACACTGATGCCGATGAATGAAGACACGACGACAACGAACTCGACCGAGCAGGCAGAAGGGATCGAACAGCCGCTCGTGGTCCGGGAGCGGCCGCCTCGCCGCCCGCTGGTGCCGCACGCGCTCCTCTTCGGACTAGGAGCCCTGGGCGTGCTCGTGGCCGGCTTGCTCGTCTTCGGAGGGTGGTTCCTCGCCGGTGCGACCGTCTTGGTGCCCGATGTGACCGGCATACCGGAGGGGGCGGCTCGTACGCGCATCGCCCAGGCGGGACTTGCGCTCGGCAGCGTGGAGCGTCGCTTCGACGTCGAGCCGGCCGGGACGGTGCTCTCCCAGTTCCCCGATCCCGGGGTAGGCGTGCGGAGAGGGACCGAGATCTTCCTCGTGGTATCGGCGGGTACCGAAGAGTTCACGATGCCCGACGTGATCGGCCTCGGGATCACCGTCGCGCGCGCGATGCTCGAGCAGGCTGGTCTCGTGGTGAGGATCGAGGCCGTCGAATCCGATCAGCCGATAGACACCGTCGTCGAGACGGTGCCCGCGCCTGGTGCGCGAGTGAGGACGTCGGAGATCGTGCGCGTGAGGATAGCCGCCGAGGGCACCGCGAGCACCGCTCTTCTGCCGTATCGTCTCGAGGGACGCGTATTCGTCCTCGATCCCGCCCCGGACGGGGACGGGGACGTGGACATCACGTTCGAGGTGTCACGGCGACTGCGCTCTCTGATCGAGGCGTCGGGGGGACAGGTCGTTGTTACCCGGTCTGCCACCGAGACGGATGTCGCGCCTCCGGTCCGCATCGAACGCGCACTCGAAACAACGCCCGTCGTCACCGCGTTCGTAGGACTCGATGCGCCCGAGGCCCCTCCCGGCGGGTTGGCCGTACTGGCGCCTGCGCCTGATATCGATCCCTCGCCGCATCGTCAGGCGACCGGCGCGCTCGCCGACGAGTTGACCAGGATCCTCTCCGAGCCCGACCAACCGGTGCAGCGCGCGATCCTCGCAGAAGACGAGATCTCCGCCGGTATCGATGGTCCGGCCCTTCGGGTGCGCCTCGGCGCGTACGCCGTACAAGAGGATCTCGCCGCGTTCCGCGACCCGACGTGGAGCGATACCGTCGCCAGGGCGATATACCGGGCACTTGGTGAACAGTTCGGTTCCCGTTAAGGTCGCAGGCCTTTACACCCGTTCGACCGTGTGACACCATCACGTCAACGAGATACCGTATCGGGAGCTGCTGTGTGCGGCTGAGAGGCAGTCTGGAGACTGCGACCGAGATGACGGCCCCGGTAATGCGGGGCAGGCACCACGGTAATGCGGCAACGCGAGTATCGCCGCCACACCGACGTCCCCATACGGAATCCTGCCGGCAACGCTTGAAGGAGGACGTATGGATTCGCGACGGACACGAGTGTTGATAGAGATCGCGCTTTCGGTGGCGCTCGCCGCAGTGCTTGCGATGATCACGGTGTGGCGCATGCCGCAGGGCGGCTCGGTCTCGCTGAACATGCTCCCGCTGTTCATCATCGCGCTTCGCCGCGGAACGGGTGCCGGCTTGGCTGCTGGAGCGCTCTATGGCGCGGTTGACTTCCTCGTGAACCCGTACATCGTTCACTGGATCCAGCCTATCCTCGACTACCCGGTCGCGTACGGACTCGTCGGCCTGAGCGGAGTCGTCTCGCGTCCCTTGAAAGCTGCGCTCAGCCAGGCCGCGTACGGTGCCTCGGTCGCGTGGGCGGCTGCTGGCATCGCTCTCGGCGGTCTCGGACGCTACATCGCCCACTTCGCTTCCGGAGTCGTCTTCTTCGGCAGCTTCGCACCCGAAGGTCAGCCGGTGTGGTTGTACTCGGCCCTCTACAATACGTACGTGCCCGTGTCCGCGGCCGCCGCACTCGCAGCAGCGATCGTCATACTGCCGGTCCTGGAGCGAGCCATGCCGTCAAGAGTCTCTGACAGCGCCGGCACGTGAGCGTCTCACTCTCGACCGTTCTCGTGTGCGCCGCCCCCGCCGATGACCCGGAGGGCTACTACGCCGGTCTCATCGGCCAGGCGACGCACGTCGTAGCGGTGGACGATGGAGCATCACTGGTCAGGTGTGTCGGGCGGCGTCCCGACTCGATCGTAGGGGACCTTGACTCCCTCGAACCGGAGACGGCGGCGTGGGCCGAGGGACTGGGTGTCGAGGTGATGCGATATCCGCGAAGGAAGGACCTTACCGATCTCGACCTCGCCTTGGAGATGATGCAGACGGCCGGCGGTACGGGCGTGTGCGTCACCGCTGCGTGGAGCGGCAGGCTCGATCACACGGCGGCCGCACTCGGCTCCGTGTCGCGCTTCCCTGACCTGGAGATCACGCTGGGCGACCCGGGCATGGCCGGCTGGGTGCTCGATATGACCTACCGTTCCAGGTTGACGCTGGCCCCGCTGGGAGCGACGGTGTCGCTGATAGCTACGATCGGGCCTGCGGTGGTGTCGTGTGCAGGCATGGAGTATCCGCTCGATGGGCACAGCCTGAGTGCCCTTTCGTCGCTCGGCATCAGTAACACCATCACCGGCGAGCGTGCGGAGGTGCAGGTCCATGAGGGCACGGTATGTGTGATCGCTCACAAAGTAGGCACCGGCTTGCTCGCACGGGGACATTGCTGGTGAGATGCCGGATCTCGCTTCAACCGTTATAATCGCAACATGGGGGAGATGAGACCAGAGCGTGTCGGCCGAATCGTCGCAACGATCACCGGGATCGCGGCGACGGGACATGCGGTCGTCGCCGTACTCCTCGGCTCATGGCTTCTCGGATTCGTCGCTGCTGCCATGGCCGTCGCCGCTGCGGTGTGCTTTCGGGCGTGTCAGCCGGTACCGGTGGTGCGACCCGTGCCGTCCGCCGCACGCGAGCATCCCGAACCCGGCCCTGCGCAACCCACGGTGGCCGAGGAGCCCAATCCCGGCTCCGCCACGCGAAGGTCGACCACCGTCGACCTCATAGCTCCGACGTCGATCGATGCCCAAAGCGTCGTCGACGCTGTGTGTGCCACGGTACGTGCGCTCGGCGATGTGAGCGACGTCACCTTATGGAACGCCGATTCGGCCACCGAGGGACTCGCCCTTGTCGCGAGGGCCACCGGCGGCAAGATCGCGCCTCCTGCGGTGGGCATCGCTCCACTGAAGGCCGCACACGAGCAGGGTGAGGCGATTCTGGAGACCCTCACCACCAGTCCCGCCACCCACGGCGCCTCGACCGTGTGGCGCTACGCGGTGCCGGTGAACTTCGGGGAGATGGCTGGCGTCGCGGCCGTCGACTTCGACTCGGAGCCGCCCGACATCGAGATCCTCAACCACGTCACCTCTGCGTTCCGTGTCCCGCTGGCCGCCGCACTCGCGCTTACCGCTGCCCGCGAGGAGTCGGAATCGGCCCGGGCGCTGCTCGAATCTGCGCGTGACCTCTCGCGCATGCTCGACCCCGACAAGATCGTGCGATCGGCACTGGACCGCGCGATGCATATCACAGACGCCGCAACCGGCAGTGTGATGCTTTACGCAGAAGACGGAGCGACACTGTCGATAGCCGCTGCCGCCGGCTTGCCGGAGGAGGTCGTGAGAGGCACTGCGGTGCGCCCGGGTGACGGTATCGCCGGGTGGGTGGCGCTGTCCGGTCAACCGCTCGTCATCGAGGACATGCCTGGCCGGTCGACCCCCGCTCGTTCGCGGGGCGTCCGCTCGGCGGTCTCCGTGCCCATCTCAGACGAGCATGGGACGCTTGGAGTACTCAACGTCGGCGCCCGGGCGTATCCGACACGGTTCACCGGGACCCACCTCGCGAGCCTGGAGACTCTTGCACGCCAGATGGCGACCGCGTTACGAAACGCGCGCGCGATGGAGTCGGCTGGAGAGTTGTACTTCGACACGCTCCGAGCGCTCGCACTGGCGATGGAGACGAAGGACCCGTACGCGTCCGGCGGTACCGAGCGCGTCATGCGTTACGCAGTGATGCTCGGAGACGCCGTGGAGCTGGCCGAGGACGAATCTCGGGCGCTCGAGATAGCAGCGATGCTTCACGACATCGGCATGAGCGCGGCGTGCGAGTCCGTGTTCTCTACCGATCGGCCGCTCTCGACCATCGAACGTGGACTCCTGACGATGCACCCGGTGATCGCGGCGGACATCCTCGATCAGGCTCCGGCACTCCACGCTGTCGCTCCCATCGTGTACCACCACCACGAGCGCTATGACGGGACCGGCTACGTCAACGGTCTCAAAGGGGAGGAGATTCCGATCGGTGCGCGGATACTCGCGATCAGTGATGCGTTCGTCGCGATGACGTCGGACCGACCATACCGCGCGGCGCTGACCTATAGTGAAGCGCTGGAAGAGCTTGCAAGCAACGCGGGAACGCAATTCGACCCGAAGCTGGTCACGGTGTTCCGTGACCTCATCGAGGCGGAAGGTTCCGCGGTCTCGGAATCGCACTCGAGCGGTACTCAGGACGAGCGCGGCGACTCGGAGCGAGCTAGCCGCGGGTGATCTTACCGGCCTTCATGCACTTGGTGCAGACGCTGATGCGCTTCTTGGTGCCGTCGACGACCGCGGTCACTTTCTGGATGTTCGGGCGGAACACGCGGTTGGTGACCCGGTGCGAGTGACTCACGTTACGGCCTGCGGCCGGGTGCTTGCCACACACGCTGCATACTCTCGACATATCTGAGACTCCATTCGGGTGAGTGACTCGCGCGAGGCGCGTTGGTTGACCAGTCGAAGTGCGTCCGACAGATTAACATACCGGCTCAACAGGTCACAAGCGTTGCCCCGAACAGCCCTCGCCGTGCACCGGACGCGCCTGTCGTCCTACGGCAATCGGATATACTGTCCGTACTTCGCGTGGCGACCCACGCTGTCGAGGAGATTTCGATGCCGACGTACCGGGCCGACATGCCCATCTCAGAGGTATTGGCGAGTCATCCCGGCGCGCCCGCCGTCTTCGAGCGGCACGGGCTCGCGTGTGCCGGATGTCTTGGAGCGAGCATCGAGACCCTCGAAGCGGTTGCCCAGATGCACGAGGTGTCGACCGAGGTATTGATCTCGGAACTCGACGCTCTCGAGCACGAGACGACCGACGAGGAGGAGAGGTAGATGTCCGCCGACGTCAAAGGCGAGATCAACATCGCAAACGACGTGCTCGCTGAACTCGCAGGCTTTGCAGCACTCGAATGTTACGGCATCGTGGGCATGGCGAGCTCGACCCTCCGGGACGGTGTGGCACAACTCCTTTCGCGCGACAAGCTGCGCAAAGGGGTGACCATCCGCGGGGCAGGTGAGGGTGTCAAGGTCGATCTGTACGTCGTCATGGAGCACGGGACGAACCTCAGTGAGGTCTCACACAACCTTGTCGACAGGGTCAAGTATGTTCTCACCACGATGGCAGACGTCCAGGTAGACGATGTAGACGTCCATGTCCAAGGGATCAAAGTCCGCACATGACACAAGACCAGCGAGGTGAGATGGCCCCCTCTTCACTGTTCTCATCACTCGTCTCGTCGGCCACCGCCGCACTGCGCGAACGCGCCGAAGAGGTGAACAGGCTCAACGTGTTCCCCGTACCGGACGGAGATACCGGGACGAACATGGCTCTGACCATGGAAGCGGTGGTCGCAGAGTTGTCCCAGCTCGACTCCTCCGCATCGATCCCCGAGCTGTGCGCGGCCATGACCCATGGATCGCTCATGGGTGCGCGAGGCAACTCCGGCGTGATCTTGAGCCAGATCCTCCGCGGGCTCGCTGAGGCCATCGCAACGGCCACCGAAGACTCGGACCCGGCGGAAGTGCTCGCTCGAGCACTTGAGCGCGCGACGACCGTGGCATTCCAAGCCGTGCGCAAGCCCGTCGAAGGCACCATGCTCACCGTGTTGCGTGAGGCGAGCGTCGCCGCGCGCGCCGCTGTCGACGCAGGGATATCTTTCGATGAGGCTTTAGATTCGACGCTCGATGCCACGGTGGAGTCGGTGCGTCGAACACCTGAGCTGCTTCCAGTACTCAAGGAGAACGGGGTGGTCGACGCCGGTGGGTTCGGGCTTGCCATACTCGCCGAGGGTCTTCTCGCGTCGTGGCGTGGGGAACCGTTCGACCTCGGCGTCATCGAGACTGCCGCCGCGCCTGCGCTTACCATCGCGCCCGTGGAGGATTGGGACGACGAGGAGTACCTGTACTGCACCGAGTTCCTGCTCTACGGCGTCGACCTGGACCGCACGCAGGTGGAATCGTACGTGGCCAGTGCGGGGGGCTCGGAACTCGTCGTGGGCGACCCCGACGTGTTGAAGATCCACGTTCACACCGACGATCCCGGAGCCGTGCTTTCCTACATGACGTCCCTTGGTGAGGTCGCCGAGGTCCACATCAACAACATGCGTCGACAGACGGTTGCCCGGAGCGAATCGCTTCGCGCCGAGAGCCAGGCCGATACCGCACCATCCAAGCCGTTCGGTGTCGTGGTCGTCGGCGCCGGGTCGGGGATCGGCGACATCCTCCGCAGCCTCGGGGCCGACGTGGTCGTCAACGGCGGTCAGACCATGAACCCTTCGACCGCGGAACTCCTCGACGCCGCCGGGTCGGCGGCTGCGGAGTCGGTCCTGATACTGCCCAACAACAAGAACATCCACATGGCCGCGCAGCAGGTGACGGAGGTCAGCGACCGTCCCGTAGGCGTCGTTCCCACGAGGTCGGTCCCCGAAGCGTTCGCCGCGCTCCTCGCGCTCGACCTGGATGCCACACTCGAGGAGAACGTCGAGGCGATGACCGAGGCCGCCGCCGCCGTCAAGACAGGCGAGGTCACCACAGCCGTGAAGGACTCCACCTCCAAGGGCGGTTCTGTCGCCGAGGGTCAGATCATCGGCATCGTCGACCACGAGATCGAGGTGGTGGGCGAGGACGTGATCGAGGTGGCTGTCGCGGTCGCCGACCTCCTCGCGGATGATACGGAAACGATGACCATCCTCGGTGGAGCAGACCTCGACGACGAATCGCTCACACGTCTTGCGGAACGGATAGCGGAAGCACATCCCGAGCTCGAGGTAGAACACCACCGAGGTGAGCAGCCACTATACCCGGTGATCATGTCAGCAGAGTAGTCGATTGAGAGGGAAACGATGCCACGAATCGGAATCGTCACTGATAGCACGTGCGACCTCGCGCCGGAGTGGTTGGCCGACAACGATGTGAAGATGGTGCCGCTGAAGGTCCTTTTCGGTGAGGAATCACACCTGGACTGGATCGACATGACGCCCGAGCAGTTCTACGCGAAGCTCAAGACCTCGCCCATGCTCCCCAAGACCTCACAGCCTTCGCCGGCTGATTTCGCCGGGGTCTACGCCGATCTCGCCGAGCAGGGGTGTACGGAGATCGTCTCCATTCACTTGAGCGCGGCACTCTCGGGCACGTTCGAATCTGCGACCATAGCCGCCGCCGACTCTCCGGTCCCCGTACGTATCGTCGACACGAAGAGCGCGTCGCAGGCCACCGCGCTCTCCGTCAGGGCGGCTGTGGACGTGCGCGACGCGGGAGGTAGCGCGGAAGAGGTCGAGGCCACCGCGCGCGAGACGGCAGAGTCCTGCAAGCTGTATTTCGTGCTCGACACCCTCGAGTACCTCGTCAAGGGTGGACGTGCGGGCAAGGCGACCGGTCTCGCCGCATCGGTCCTGAACATCAAGCCCGTACTCACCTTCAGCGACGAGGGCACGGTCGAGCCGTTCAAGAAGGTCAAGGGCCTCAAGAAGGCGATGATCGTTCTCGCTGCCCAGGTCGCCGAGGACAGCGAGAACGGTACGGTCGCCCTCACGATCATGCACGGCGCCGCACCCCATCTCGCCGACGGGATGCGCGCGTCACTCGACCTCGCCGGTGCCGACTACGAACTCGTGTCGGTGGGCTCCGTCGGTGCGGTCATAGGAACGTACGCCGGTCCCGGCGCCGTCGGCGTCGCGTACCATCCCGTGCGCTGACGGGTTCGTATGACGGTTCGTAGCGGCATGAGCCGTGCGGGTAGGCGGGCAGAGTGGGACTCGCCCGTCAGGTCCGCACGGTTCGTCGATGCGAACAGGGAACAAGCACTCGAACGGATCGGCATAGTGACGGTGGGAGACCTCGTGACCCACTGGCCGTTCCGCTATCTCGACCTGACGACGACACTGCCGCTCTCCCGTGTGAAACAGGGTGACGAAGTGACGGTGACCGGTGTCGTCCGGCGCGTCCAGAAGAAGCAGCCGCGACCGCGCCTCAATATCGTCGAGGTCGCGATAACCGACGATACTGGATCGCTGTTGGGCGTATGGTTCAACCAGCCATACATGGCGGACCGCTTCCTGGAGGGTGAGCGGGTGGCATTCGCAGGCAAAGTCGAGCTCGATTTCGGGATGCATAGGATGACGGCGCCCTTCGTCGAGAAACTCGGAGCACCGGGCGCGCCGCAAGAGCCGGGTCGCGTCCTTCCCGTCCACCGCTCGACCGAGGGCCTGACAATCAACTGGTTGCGACGCTTGGTGGCTGCGGCCACGGACGACTATGCCGATGTCCCGGACTTCCTGCCGGTCAAGACACGGCTTGCGCGCGACCTTATGTCCTTGCGGGCGGCGATCCGGTCCATGCACTTCCCTTCGAGCCTCGTCGAGGCCCGCACGGCGCGTCGTCGCCTCGCCTACGAAGAACTGCTATGTCTGCAGCTCGGCCTCCTCATGCGCCACCATTCGTCACGCGACGGTCGTCCAGGGCACGTTCACCGGACCGACGGTGCGGCCCTGAGGGCCTTGTGTGACGTCGTGCCGTTCGACCTGACCGGCGACCAGTCGGTCGCGGTCCGTGACATCCTCGACGACCTCGCCTCGCCGCGTCCCATGAACCGCCTGTTACTCGGTGACGTGGGCACCGGCAAGACGGTCGTCGCCGCCCACGCCCTCGCAGCCGTTGCCGACTCCGGTACCCAGGCCGCCATGATGGCTCCCACCGAGGTGCTGGCCGTCCAGTACGCCGAGAAGGTCGGACCGTTGCTCGACGACATGGGCGTGTCGTGGCGGCTCCTGACGGGCTCGACGCTCGCCGCTGAGCGGTCGGACATCCTCCACGAGGTCGAGAGCGGTGGGGTCGCCGTGCTGTTCGGGACGCACGCCCTGATAGAGGGCGGGGTCACCTTCGCCAAGCTCACGCTTGCGGTCGTCGACGAGCAGCATCGTTTCGGCGTCCAGCAGCGGCTCGCCTTGCGGCGTAAAGGAGAAGCCGTCGACATGCTCGTCATGACAGCGACCCCCATACCTCGCTCGCTCGCGCTGACACGCTTCGGCGACCTCGACACCTCGTATCTCCGGGAGTGCCCTCACTCTTCTGCGGCCAGCCGTTCCACGACACGACTGGTCGACCGCCACCACCGCGGCGATGCGTACGACGCGGTGCGCGCAGCGGTCGAACGTGGGCGCCAGGCGTACGTCGTCTGTCCGCTCGTTGACGAGTCCGACGCGATACAGGCGAGGAGCGCCCTTAAAGAAGCCGAACGCCTCACCTCCGAGGTCTTCAGTGACCTGAGCGTCGGAGTCCTCACCGGCAAGATGAAGTCCGCCGAGCGCCTCGATGTGATGCGCCGGTTCCGTAGCGGAGAACTCGACGTGCTGGTGAGCACGACCGTCATCGAGGTAGGTGTCGACGTGCCCAACGCGACCGTGATGATCATCGAGGACGCCGAGCGTTTCGGGCTGGCGCAACTCCACCAGCTCCGGGGCAGGGTAGGCCGAGGCGAGTACCCCGGCGAGGTGTATCTGTTCGCCGACCCAAAGACCGATGTGGGCCGGGCGCGCATGGAAGCCATCGTCGGGAGCCGCGATGGATTCGCACTCGCCGAGGAGGACCTGCGCCTCCGAGGTCCGGGCCAACTCCTCGGCGTCGCACAACACGGGCTGCCGGAGCTGGGGGTCGCGTCTCTCATCGATGATGCCGAACTACTTGAATGCGCGCGCTGCGACGCGGCCGGGATGCTCGCTGCGGACCCGGGACTCGAGCGTGCCGAACACCGGCCCTTGTGGCGAGAGGTCCGTTCCCGTTTCGCGGGAGCAGACGGATGGATGGAGAGCGGATGAGGGTCATTGCCGGCGAGTTCAAGGGCCGGACAATCCACGCGCCCTCGAGCACGGTAACACGGCCCACAGCCGACCGTGTCCGAGAGGCGTTGTTCTCGGCACTGACATCGCGACTCGGGAGCGACTTGTCGGACGTGTCGGTGCTCGACGCGTTCGCAGGCTCGGGAGCCCTCGGCATCGAGGCGCTCTCGCGGGGAGCCAGGATGGCGACGTTCGTGGAGCGGGACCGCAGGGCCCTCACGGCACTTCGCCGCACGATCTCCGACCTTGGTCTCGGGCGCCAGGCCAAGGTCCTCGACGCCGATGTGTTCACGGCCGTGCACTCAGGCCACATCGGTGTCGATCAGTATTCGTTGCTCTTTCTCGACCCTCCCTATAGAATCAACAAGGCCAAGGTCACGGCACTAGTACGGGACCTCGGTGAGCGAGGGTTGCTCGAAGACGACGCGCTGTTGGTCTGGGAGCACACCGCTGGCGACGCGATCGAATGGCCTGAGGCGTGCGAGTCGGACTCGACACGAAGGTACGGGTCCACGGAGGTGGACATCGCAAGATGGAGAGGGGAGGGTGGCCGAGGGTGAAGCGCGGCATGTGTCCTGGAACGTTCGACCCGGTGACCTCCGGCCACCTCGATATCATCGAGCGCGCCGCCGGACTTCTCGACGAACTCGTCGTCGCGGTCGCCCTGAG
>SKMN01000031.1 GCA_007121015.1 Coriobacteriia bacterium | reverse complement strand
CCCTGCAGGATCGAGCCGAGCTTGCGCAGCGTGCGCAGGTGGTCCCTGCCGAAGTAGCCCGCCTCGGCGAGCGCAGCGTAGAGCACCGGTGCGGCGTGGCCTTTCGAGAGCACGAAACGATCGCGTGCGGGGTCGTCGGGGTCAGCCGGGTCGTGCCGCATGATGCCGAAGTAGAGCGCGGCGACGATGTCGGCCGCCGAAAGCGAGCCGCCGGGATGGCCGGATCCCGCCTCGGCGATCATCTCGACGATGTCTGCGCGCATGCGCGCAGCAGCCGCTTCGATCTGCTGCCGGTCGATGGCGTGTGTGGTCATCGGACTCCCATCTCTTTGAACCCTTCACCTATCGCTTCGTGCACCTCCGAGATTATCAGGAGTGCGCGCGGGTCGATCGCGTTCACGAGCTGCTTGAGCTTGTCTATCTCGGTCCGGGACACGACCACGAAGATCATCTCCCGGGCCGTGCCCGAGTACATGCCCCGAGCCGAGATCGCCGTGGCTCCTCGGCCGAGCTCGTGCAGGATGGCCTCGCCGATGCGACCGGACTGCTCGGAGACGATGAATGCGGCTTTCTCGACGCGCAATCCGTCGAGCACGAGGTCGATCGCCGCGCCCATCACGAACACGGCGATCGCGGCGTAGAGCGCGAGTTCCGGCCCGAACTTGAGCGCCGCGAGCAGGATGACGAACGCGTCGACAGCGAGCAGCAACTGTCCCTGGCCCAGCGGGACCCTCGCCGAGAGCAGCTGGGCGACGATGTCGGTACCGCCGGAGTTGCCGCCGGCCTTGAACACCATCCCGATCCCGAGTCCGGTGAGCGCGCCTCCGTACAACGCTGCGAGCAGGTAGTCCCCCGCCGCCATGTGTGGGGTGAACGGAGCGAGCACGTCGACGAGGACCGACAGAACGACGATCCCGTAGATCGTCTTGGCCGCGTAGCGCCAGCCCCTGATCCTGATGGCGAGCGCGAGCAGCGCGCCGTTGAAGACGAGCATCATCATGCCGATCGGAGCCCATACCCCGAGGAACTCGATGAGCGTGTAGTGGATGACGGTTGCGAGGCCGGACACCCCGCCAGCCGCGATCCGGTTGGGGATGAGGAACGCGTTGAGCGCCCACGCGGTGAGCACGAGCCCTGCGGTCATCCACAGGTAGTCGCGCACCGGGCGATGTCTGAGTGCCCGACGCGGGCCGATCCGGCCGAGCCGCTCTACCACCGCGACCCCGCCCCTCGTTCCTCCGGCGAGGCGCTCTCCCACACCCCGCCGTACTCAAGACGCGGCCGCTCTCTCCTGCCGAGGAGGAACTCGAGCGCAGAGGCCGCCGAGCGGTTCACGATATCCGCCTCCTCAAGTCCTATCTCCTCGGCCACGGCGATCGCGGCATCGAAGCGACCGACGTGAAGGGCGAAGTGCGCGTCGGAGCCGATGGCTATGGGGGCGCCTGCCGCATGGGCTGCCGCGGCGAACTCGCGCTCGCGCTCCCCGGAGCCGGCACGGGAGCTGCGCGGATCGAAGCTGTGGGCGTTGAGCTCGATGATGACGCCCGCCGCCGCTGCCGCATCGACCACGGCATCGAGGTCGAGCGGGAACTCTGCACCGTTGCCCGGATGCACGACCATGTCGACGAGCGGGTTGGCGATCGCTTTCAGGAGCGCGGCGGTGTTGCGAGCACGGTCGCACTCGTCGAAGCCGGTGAGCGGGTGGAAGCCGACTGCGACGAAGTCGAGCTGTCGCAAGATCTCATCGGGAACGTCGGTGCCGTTGTCGGCGTCGGCCACGTTGGCCTCGACACCCTTCAGGATGCGGACGCCATCGAGGACCGATGGGATCACTTTCATGTTCCAGAAGTGCCACAGGTGGGCGCCCCCCGGACATCCGGGACCGTGATCCGTGACAGCGACGAGTTCGATCCCGTTGTCGCGAGCGGCTGCCGCTATCTCCGTCACGGTCGAGTACGCATGTCCAGAGGCCACCGTGTGAGTGTGGAGATCGGCCCTCAGTCGCATCGCGCTACGTCCCGGCGCCAACGGCGGCACCCTGTTGTGCGCCGACACGCCAGCGGTGGTAGCCGACGACGAAGCGCTCGATGTCCCCGTCGAGCACGGCATCGATGTTGCCCGTCTCGATCTCGGACCGGTGGTCCTTCACCATCTGGTACGGGTAGAGCACGTAGCTGCGGATCTGGCTGCCGAACGCGATGTCTACCTTCTCGCCGCGCAACTCTTCGATCTCGGCTTGACGCTTGGCCTTCTCGAGCTCGTAGAGGCGCGCGCGCAAGATCTTCATCGCGGCATCCCTGTTCTTGAGTTGGCTCTTCTCGTTCTGGCACGTCACGACCGTGCCGGTCGGGATGTGGGTGATCCGGACCGCCGAGTCGGTGGTGTTGACCGACTGACCTCCCGGACCGCTCGAGCGGAACACGTCGACCTTGAGATCCTCATCGCGGATGTCGACCTCGATCTCGTCGGGCAGGACCGGCAGGACCTCGACCTTGGCGAACGTCGTCTGGCGGCGTTTCTTCTCGTCGGTGGGGCTGATGCGGACGAGGCGGTGGACGCCGGCCTCGGATTGCAGCATCCCGAACGCGTTGCGGCCGTGGACGGTGAAGACAGCGCGATCGATGCCAAGCTCTACGCCTGCCGGCGCGTCATGCAGGTCGACCTTCCATCGGCGAGACTCTGCGAACTTGGTGAGCATCCTGAGGAGCATCTCGGCCCAATCCTGCGCCTCGAGTCCTCCTGCGCCCGGGATGATCGTGACGATCGCATCGCCGGAGTCGAACTCACCGGTGAACCACGAGGAGACCTCGAGCGTGTCGAAGCGGGAACCGAGGTCGGCAAGCACGCGCTCCACCTCGGCGGCCATATCCTCATCGTTCTCGGAGACGGCGAGCTCGTTGGCTGCCTCGGCGTCCTCGAGCCCGGCGATCACGCTCTCGTAAGCGGCGATCTCGTCGCGCAGGTCGGCGGCGCGCGCCATGACGGTCTGCGCGACCGACTGGTCGTCCCAGAAGTCGGGTTCGGCGGCCTTGGCCTCGAGCGCGGCCACCTCGGCCCGCTTCGCGTCGACGTGCAGATAGTCCGCGACTGTGGCCACGCGCGCTCGCAACTGATCGATCTCGCTGCTCCTGTCCTGAATCATCTAGACAGCCGCTCCATGACACTTTTTATACTTCTTGCCGCTCCCGCAGGGACATGGGTCGTTGCGTCCGACATCAGCATACGGATCGTCCTTGTCTTTCACGACGGTAGGCGCCGCAGACGCCCCGCCCGCGGCGGCACTCGCGGCGGCGATGGCGTCCGGGGACGGACCGGAGGGGCCCGCTGCCGTCGCCGCGGCCTGAGCGGCTCCGGAGAAGATCGTCGACTCCGAGGGTGCCGAGTACGAGACGTCGCGCATCGCGGGCTCCTCCTCGGGGACCGGGGGCCGCATGACCTGGATGTGGAACATGGTTCGCAGGAAGTCCTCGTTGATGGTCTCGACGAGCGCTCCGAACATGCTGTACGCCTCGGTCTTGTACTCCACGAGCGGGTCGCGCTGCCCCATCGCGCGAAGACCGATACCGTCCTTGAGGTAGTCCATCTCGAGGAGGTGTTCCATCCACCGCGTGTCGATGACGCGGAGCATGACCTGGCGCTCGAGTTCGCGCAGGTTGTCCGGGCCGAGCTCGGTCTCGCGCGTGTTGTATGCTTCGAGCGCCTCGTCGGCGAGTTCCTCGGCCAGCTCGTGCGGGTTCTCGATCTCGCCCTTATAGCGCAGCGCCGTGTCGATACCGGTGAGCTCCCGATACCACGCCGCCATACTCTCCCAGTCCCAGTCCTCGGCGTACACGTTCTCCGGGCAGTACTCGAGCACCCCGGCGAGTACGGCCTCACGGACCATCTCCTCGATACGTCCGTGGACGTCCTTGCCGTCGAGGATCCGGTTACGCTCCTGGTAGATGACCTCACGCTGCTTGTTCATGACGTCGTCGTACTCGAGGACGTGTTTGCGTGCGGCGAAGTTCATCGCCTCGACCTGACGCTGCGCGCTCTCGATGGCCTTGGAGACGAGGCCCGCCTGGATCGGCATATCGTCGGGGATGTCGGTCTTCTCCATGAACCGCGAGATCCGGTCCATCCGGTCCCCGCCGAACAGGCGCATCAGGTCGTCGCCGAGCGAGAGGTAGAACTGCGAGAGGCCCGGGTCGCCCTGGCGGCCCGAGCGGCCGCGCAGCTGGTTGTCGATGCGCCGCGAGTCGTGTCGTTCAGTGCCGATGACCGCGAGCCCGCCAGCCTCGACGACCCTCTCGTGCTCGGCAGCGGTGATCGCCTTGGCCGAGGTAAGCGCTTCGGTACGCTGCTCCTCGGTCGCCTCTTCAGGATCGATGTTGCGGTCGCGCAGGACGTCGTCGACGAGGAAGTCGGGATTGCCGCCGAGGATGATGTCGGTTCCTCGGCCAGCCATGTTGGTCGCGATGGTGACGGCACCGAGGCGTCCCGCCTGCGCGATGATCGCGGCCTCGCGCTCGTGGTGCTTGGCGTTGAGGACCTCGTGCTTGACGCCGCGCTTGGCGAGCAGGCGCGAGAGGTGCTCGGAGTTCTCGATCGAGATGGTGCCCACGAGACAGGGCTGACCCACCCGGTTAGACTCGACGATCTCCTCGACGACCGCCTGGAACTTGGATTCCACCGTGCGGTAGATGAGGTCTTCACGGTCGTCGCGGACCATCGGCATGTTGGTGGGGATGACGCTTACCGGCAGCTTGTAGATCTCACGGAACTCGGCATCCTCGGTGATCGCGGTACCGGTCATGCCGGAGAGCTTGTCGTACATGCGGAAATAGTTCTGCAGCGTGATCGTGGCGAGCGTCTGGTTCTCCTCGCGCACGTGCTGCTTCTCCTTGGCCTCGATGGCCTGGTGGAGGCCCTCGGAGTACCGGCGGCCGAACATGAGACGACCGGTGAATTCGTCGACGATAAGGATCTCGCCGTCCTTGACGACGTAGTCGACGTCCTTCTTGAAGAGGAACTGCGCCTTGAGGGCCTGTTGGAGGTGATTGACCATCTGGCCGCTCGGGTCGTCGTAGAGGTTCTCGATACCGAGCGCCTGCTCGACCTTGTGGATGCCCTCCTCGGTCGGCGCGACGGTGCGCTTGGCCTCGTCGAGCTCGAAGTCGACGCCTTCACGCAGACGTGGAACGACCTTGGCGAACGACTTGTACGAGTCGGCCGACTTGGTGCCGGCACCCGAGATGATGAGCGGGGTACGTGCTTCGTCGATAAGGATCGAGTCGACCTCGTCCACGATGGCGAATTGATGACCGCGCTGCACGCGGTTCTCCGGACGCACGACCATATTGTCGCGCAGGTAGTCGAAACCGAACTCCGAATTGGTGCCGTAGACGATGTCAGCCGCGTACGCGAGCTTGCGCTTCGCCGGGTCCATCTGGGAGTGGATGATTCCCACGTCCATGCCGAGGAACCGGTACACCTGGCCCATCCACTCGCTGTCGCGGCTCGCGAGGTACTCGTTCACGGTGACGACGTGCACGTTATCGCCCGGCAAAGCGTTGAGGTACGCCGCGAGCGTCGCGACGAGCGTCTTGCCCTCACCCGTCTTCATCTCGGCGATCTGGCCGGCGTTGAGTACCATGCCGCCGACCAATTGCACATCGAAGTGACGCATGCCGAGTGAACGACGCGCCGCTTCCCGGCATGTCGCGAACGCCTCCGGGAGGAGGTCGTCGAGCGACTCGCCGTTGTCGAGACGCGACCGGAACTCCGCGGTCCTCGCACGGACCGCCTCGTCTGTCAGCGACTCGACCTCGGGCTCGAGATCGTTGATGCGAGCAGCGATCGCCTCGTACTGCTTCAGTTGTCGACCTTCGCCGACTGTGAACAGCTTGGCGAGGAAGTTAGCCATGAACAACACCTTCCGAACAGGTGGGGGTGCGACCGGTTCCGGGGGTACGTACCCCGAACGGGGCCGAGAGCACAAAGATTCTAGCACAGGCAGCAGGTCAGAATACGTCTTCGAGTG
>SKMN01000054.1 GCA_007121015.1 Coriobacteriia bacterium | reverse complement strand
TGTAGCTCAGCTGGGAGAGCGCTGCGTTCGCAACGCAGAGGTCGGCGGTTCGAGCCCGCTCATCTCCACCAACGGTAACCCGGTCGGGGCGGTCCGCGCGCACGCGTGCGGGTCGCCCCGACTGCGTAGTATCCAAGGAAGGGGTACGGCACGATGATGGGAGCGCAGTCGGAATTCGCATACCGGTTCCAGGAGTTCCTTTTCTACGCAGGACCGATCGTCCAGATCCTCTACTGGATCACACTCGCCGTCGCCGCTATCGCTGCGGTCGTACTGCTCAAGCGGTGGATCGACTTCCTGACGGGAGCCGCCGTGTCCGCCGCCGAGGAGGGGGCGCGCTCCCCGGAGCGCCCCGCACCCGTCAACGTCGACGAATTCGTCGAGTAGGAGGCTTGAGTAGCGATGGAGTTCCCCGCATACCGCCCGCGCAGATTGCGCCGTAACGAGACGGTGCGCTCGATGGTCCGCGAGACCACGCTCGCGCCTGACGACCTCATCTACCCGCTGTTCGTGAAGCCAGGCTCCGGCGCGCGCGACGAGGTCACGTCGATGCCCGGCGTCTTTCAGCTCTCACTCGACCAGCTGCCAGCCGAGATCGACGAACTCAAGTCGCTCGGCATCCCCTCGGTCATCCTCTTCGGTCTGCCGGAGAGCAAGGACGAGGCGGGCAGCGGCGCCTACGACGAGCACGGTATCGTCCAGCAGGCGATCCGTGCGATCAAGGAGCACGACGCCGATTTCTACGTGATCACCGATGTCTGCATGTGCGAGTACACGAGCCACGGCCACTGCGGCGCGCTCGACGAGCATGGCTGCGTCATCAACGACGTCACCCTCGAGATGCTCGCCTCCACCGCGCTCAGCCACGCCGAGGCGGGCGCGGACATGGTCGCGCCGAGCGACATGATGGACGGTCGCGTGGCCGCCATCAGGACCGCGCTCGACGCCGAGGGCCACGCCGAGGTTCCCATCATGTCGTACGCGGCGAAGTACGCCTCGGCGTACTACGGGCCGTTCCGCGACGCGGCTGACAGCACGCCTTCGTTCGGCGACCGCCGCGCCTACCAGATGGACCCGGGCAACGCCGAGGAGGCGCTGCGCGAGGTCGCGCTCGACATCGCCGAAGGTGCCGACCTCGTCATGGTCAAGCCGGCGCTTTCGTACATGGATATCATCCGCCGGGTGAAGGACGAGTTCGGCTACCCGACCGCCGCCTACAACGTGAGCGGTGAGTACGCGATGGTGAAGGCCGCTGCCGAGCGCGGCTGGATCGACGAGCGCCGCGTCGTGCTCGAGACGCTCACGTCGATGCGCCGCGCCGGAGCCGACCTCATCCTGACGTATCACGCAAAGGACGCGGCCCGCTGGCTGCAGGAGACATAGGAGACCGCCGAGCATGACCGACAACGTAGGAAACCCCGACGCCCGTCCCGACCTCGATCTCGAGGCGGAGTTCGGCGAGGACGAGGGCACGCTGACCGAGCAGGAGATCGCCGACGCCGAGGCCCCGTGCGGTGGCGTGGGCGTAGGCATCCCGCTCGCGGGGGGTGGCCGGGATGACCTCCGCGTTCGGCCTTCGGGATCGGAACGCTCCGGTCATCCCGGCCACCCGGGCGGCGGGCACCCTGCGGGTGTCCCCGGCGGACCGGGCGAGCGGCAGCGGCACGGCGGCGCGCGCAGCATGGGCTTTAGGCCCGGCGGCGGTCCGCAGGCGCTCGCCTATGAGGAGCGCACCGGCATCAAGGCCCCTCGCATCATCGCGTGGGAGATCACGCGCAGCTGCAACCTCTCGTGCGCACACTGTCGCGCGGCCTCTGAGTTCGGCGCCTACGAAGGCGAGCTTTCCCTCGACGAGATCAAGAGCGTCGTCGACGACATCGTCACCATCTCCAATCCCATAATCATCCTCACCGGCGGCGAGCCGCTCATGCGGCCCGACATCTGGGAGATCGTCGACTACTGCCACGAGAAAGGCGCGATGCCGGTCATCGGCACGAACGCGACTCTCGTCACCGATGAGGTCGCCCAGAAGATGGCGGCCCACAAGATACCGCGCATCTCGGTCTCGATCGACTTCCCGACCGCCGAAGGGCACGACGAGTTCCGCGGGGAGCCCGGGTGCTTCGACGCCTCTATCGAGGGCATCAAGATCGCCAAGCGACACGGCGTGGGCGTGCAGATCAACACGACCGTCACCAAGCTCAACGCCGACAAGGTCGCCGAGATCCACGACCTGGCCGAGGGCCTCGGCGTCGACGCATTCCACATCTTCATGCTCGTGCCGACCGGCCGGGGATCCGACCTGCTCGAGCAAGAGCTCCCGCCCGAGGAGTACGAGCGCGTGCTCACGTGGGCATACCACCGCCAGAAGACCAGCCCGCTGCACTTCAAGCCCACCGACTCGCCGCACTACTACCGCATCATCCGCCAGCTCGCCAAGGCCGAGGGCAAGAAGGTCACGCGCGAGGAGTACGGGCTCGACGCGATGACGCGCGGGTGCCTCGGTGGGATCACCTTCTGTTTCATCAGCCATGTGGGCGACATCCAGCCGTGCGGCTACTTCGACATGCAGCTCGGCAACGTCAAGGAGAAGCCATTCTCCGAGATATGGACGGAGAGCAGGGTCTTCAACGACCTGCGCGACTACTCGCTGCTCAAGGGTAAGTGTGGCGCGTGCGAGTACAAAGCTGTCTGCGGCGGGTGCCGTGCGCGCGCGCTCGAGATCACCGGTGACTACCTCGAGGCCGAGCCGTACTGCGTCTACGAGCCGCCCGGCTGGACCGGGGAGTGTGCTGGATAATCGCTGTCTTGGGTTCCAGGGCAGTCACAACCCCCTTCGCGGGTATACCATACGACGTAGGGGCGCGACTCCCGTTCCCGGCCTCGCTCGGTGACGACCGGTGACCTGTGGGCCGGCATGCCCCGTGCTCTGGTGATGGCGTCCCAAGGAGGCCCCATGAATCCGTCATCGTACCTCTCCGGCCGAGTCTCCCGGCTCGTCCTCGCGGTGCTTCTCGTAGCCGGTGTCGCGCCGGTGTCCGGCGTAGCGGGAGAGCCCTATGACGGTGCTCCCGAGCGTCGTGCGCAGATCGAACGGCCTGTCCCAGGCGAGCAGGTGCGACAGCAGGCTTTGGGCAGTCTGGGCGATGACGAGTACGTCGAGGGCGAGATATTCGTCCGCTTCAAGCCGGGGATCGGCATCGCGTCGCGAGGCATGGCGCACGCCCAGGTCGGCGGCAAGTCCGTCAGAGGATTCGAGGTCCTCTCCGGTCTCGAGCTCGTCGAGCTGCCGAGGGGTATGCGCGTGGAGGAGGCGATAGCGGCCTACGAGCGCTCGGCGGCCGTGGCCTACGCCGAGCCGAACTACGTCAGGACGCTCGCGACCGTGCCCGATGACGTGCGTTTCGGCGAGTTGTGGGGGCTGCACAACACCGGCCAGACGGGCGGGACGCCAGGCGCCGACATCAACGCGCTCGACGCGTGGGAGGTCACGACCGGGTCGCACGAGGTCATCGTGGCGGTACTCGACACGGGCGTGGACTACACGCACCCCGAACTGGTGCCCAACATGTGGGTCAATCCCGGCGAGGTCCCCGGCAACAAGGTCGATGACGATGGTAACGGGTACGTCGACGACGTCCATGGCGTCAACGTGATCACAGGCACCGGCGATCCGTACGACGACCACGGTCACGGCACGCACTGCGCGGGCACGATCGGTGCGGTGGGCGACAACGGGATCGGCGTCGCGGGCGTGAACTGGGACGTGTCGATCATGGCGGTGAAGATGCTCGACGCGGCCGGCTCGGGCACGATGGCCAACGCGCTCGATGCGTTCGAGTATGCCGAGGCACATGGCGCTCAGATCATCAGCGCCTCGTGGGGTAGCACGAACTACAGTCAGGTCGAGCGCGATGCCATCGCGGCGATCGACGCGCTGTTCGTGTTCGCCGCAGGCAACCAAGGCCGGAACAACGACGTCCCGGGCGCCTTCTACCCCGCATCCTACGATCTTCCCAACATCATCTCGGTCGCCGCGTCGGACCACGACGATGCGCGCGCAGGCTTCAGCAACTATGGCGCGAGCACGGTCGACGTGTTCGCGCCGGGCGTGGACATCTTGAGCACGGTGCCGGTGGCCAAGACCTTCGTGCCCGACATCGACCAGATGCTCTTCAGCGACGACTTCGAGACCACGGACGCGTGGGAGCTGGACGTCCACAACAGGCAGGCATGGTCGCTCGCGTCGTCGGCGTACACGTCGCCCCCCACGAGCCTGGCCTACCTGAACTACGAGGTCGGCGATGAGGCGTACGCCGATCCGATCGCGCCGCTCGACTGTACCGGACTCGACACGGTGCTGTTCAACGCCAAGGTCCGCTACGACCTCGAGTTCGGCGAGGACTTCGTTGACATCTGGGTGTGGGATGGTGCCGACTGGTGGCTCGCGGACTGGAAGACGGGTTCCTCGGGAGGGGAGTTCGAGGACTGGTGGGTCGACATCAGCCCCTTCGCCGCCGGGCGGGACGGCGTGTACGTTTCCATCGGGTTCCTGGCCGACGGGACGTTCGGCTCTGACGGCGGGTTCGAGGGCGTCTACGTCGATGACGTCCAGGTGGTGACCCCCGTGGTCACTACGACGTACTTCACCGATAGCTTCGACACGCTCGCGTCGTGGGACGTGACCGCCTACGAGCTCCAGCCGTGGACGCTCTCCTCGGCGGACTTCGTGTCTCCGCCGACGAGCCTCGCGCACGTCGACTACGTCGACAACGAGTTCTCGCTCGCCGTACAGACCGGCGGGCTCGACATGAGCGGTGCCGACGCGGCGATGGTGCGCTTCAGGGCGCACTACGACGTAGAACCCTGGTGGGACTGGTTCATCCTTGCGCTCCGGAACGGCGAGACGTGGGACCTGGGGCTGACGCTCACCGGTGACTCGGGCGGGTGGCGGAGCTTCTCGGCCATCGTACCGGCCGCGCCCGCGGATGACGTGGCGGCAGCCTTCATCCTCTACAGCAACGAGACCAACAGTTCGACCGCCGGCTACGAGGGCGTGTACGTCGACGACCTCGAGTGGGTCGGGCTCTCGGGTACGTGGGTCGTGGCCGATGAGGCGGTGTCGTACGCGTACAAGGACGGCACCTCGATGGCCACACCGCACGTCGCCGGGGTGGCGGCACTGCTGCTCGCGGTCGAGCCGACCGCCGACTGGGCGCTGCTCAAGAGCACCGTCCTCGATACCGCCGAGCCTCGGCCCGCCCTTGAGGGCCTGTGCGTGACGGGTGCCCGGGTCGACGCGCACGCAGCCGTGATCGAGCTTGCCGAGGACACAGTCCCGCCGGTGACCACCGCTTCGGGGATCCCCGACGGGTGGACCAACGAAGACGTGACGGTGACCCTCTCCGCGACAGACGCCCACTCCGGGGTCGCCGCGACCTACTACCGCATCGATGACGGTGAGGTCACGACCTATGCCGATGCGTTCACCGTGTCGGCCGAGGACGAGACGACCGTGACGTACTGGAGCGTGGACTACGCCGGCAACGTCGAGGACGAGAAGGCGGCGACCGTGCGGATCGACAAGACCCCGCCGGTGACCAGTGCGGAGGTCGTCGGCGAGGGAGACTCGAGCGTCACGGTGACCCTCTCCGCGACCGACGCGTTGTCGGGCGTGGGCCCGACGTTCTGGTGTCTCGGTGATTCGGGAGACTGGACGCCCGGCACCACGGTGACGGTGACGATCGGTGGCGAGCATACCCTGTACTTCTACTCGATCGACTATGCGGGTAACGCCGAGGAGCCCCCGGGCTCGGTGACGTTCACCGTAGTCGAGCCTCCGTCGCCCGTCATCAACGTCGCCGGCGACAACCGCTTCCACACCGCCATCCTCGCGTCGCAGGAAGCCTACCTTGAGGACGGCAGCGTCGAGACCGTCGTCATCGCCACCGGCATGAACTGGCCCGACGCCCTCGGCGGCACCGCGCTCGCCGGCGCCGTCGACGGCCCGATCCTGCTCGTGGGCACGAACACCGTGCCTACAGGCGTGATGGCCGAGATCGCACGTCTCGGCGCGACGAAGGCCATCATACTCGGCGGCACGGCAG
>SKMN01000010.1 GCA_007121015.1 Coriobacteriia bacterium | reverse complement strand
TGAGCCGCAAACGTCTGCTGCGACCCTGTGGTATACTGCGCGGGTTGTGTCAGTACCTTCGTCCGGGATAGCCGACTCACCGACGGCCATCGCAGACGGAGGCGAATCCAGGAAGCATGGTGAACAGAAGATATGTCGTTGCCTAAGGAAGTCGTCGCCGAGATCGTCGCCGAGCACGCCCGCGGCGAAGGCGACACCGGCTCGCCCGAGGTCCAGATCGCGCTGCTGTCGCGACGCATCTCGGATCTGACCGAGCACCTCAAGACCCACAAGAAGGATCATCACACCCGCCGCGGGCTCCTCAAACTCGTCGGTCAGCGCCGTCGGCTCCTCCGCTACCTGAAGGAGACCGACATCGAGCGCTACCGTGCGCTTGTATCGAAGCTCGGGCTGCGAGGGTAAGTACCCATACGGGACTCCGGAAGGCGGGGGACATCCTCCGCCTTCTTACTGCAGGACGCCAGATGTGTCCTGTGAACGAGAGGTCCCCGCGCACGGGGCGCGGGGAGTAGAGGCAGAGGAAAGTGGAGTGATATGTCTAAGATCGTCGAACGTTTCGAACTGTACGGCAAGGAGTACACGCTGGAGACCGGCGAGCTGGCCAAGCAGGCCGGTGGCGCCGTCGTCGTCCGCCAGGGCGACACGATGGTACTCGTAACGGCCACAGCGTCCCGCAATCCCAAGGACCTCGATTTCTTCCCGCTCACCGTCGATTTCGAGGAGCGGATGTACGCGGCGGGCAAGCTTCCCGGCGGCTTCATCAAGCGTGAGGCCCGGCCGAGCGAGAAAGCCATCCTGACCGCCCGTATGATCGACCGTCCGTTGCGCTCGGCCTTCGCCGACGGCTTCCGCAACGAGGTCCAGATCATCGCCACCGTTCTCTCGGCCGACCAGGTCTCCCAGCCGGACGTCATCTCGATCATGGGCGCTTCGGCGGCCCTGCTCGCCGCAGGCATCCCGTTCGAGGGCCCGCTCGCCGCCGTGCGCATCGCGCGCGTCGATGGCGAGTACGTGGTGAACCCCACCTTCGATGAGCTCGAGGATTCCGATCTCGACCTCGTTGTCGCCGGTTCGCCTGACGCCGTGTACATGATCGAGGCCGGTGCCTACGAGGTCTCCGAAGACGACATGCTTGACGCGCTCACCTTCGCCCAAGAGGCGATCACGGAGTTCTGCGCGGTTCAGGAGCGGTTCGTCGCCCAGACCGAGCCGACCCCCATGGAGATCCCGATCTACGAGATCGACCAGACCCTTCGCGAGCAGGTATTCGCCGCCGGCTCCGACAAGATGCGTGCCGCGCTCCACAATCCAGACAAGTTCTCGCGCCAAGACGGCGTCCACGCCGTCAAGGAGGAGGTACTCGCCACCTTCTCGGAGGAAGAACTCGCCGAGCGCGGCAAGGACATCAAGGCTCTCCTCAAGGAGCTCGAGAAGAACACGATGCGCCGCATGGTCCTCGACGAGGGCGAGCGAGCCGACGGCCGTAAGGTCGACGAGGTGCGCCAGGTCACGAGTGTTGCCGGCTACCTGCCGCGCGCACACGGGTCCGGGCTCTTCACCCGTGGCCAGACCCAGGTCCTCTCGGTGCTTACGCTCGGCATGCTCTCCGAGTGGCAGCGCATCGACACGATCGACGTCACCGAAGGCAAGCGCTACTGGCACCACTACAACTTCCCGCCGTTCTGCACCGGCGAGACCGGCTTCATGCGTGGTCCCAAGCGCCGTGAGATCGGTCACGGCGCTCTCGCCGAGCGCGCGCTCGTCCCCGTGCTGCCTGTCGAGGACGAGTTCCCGTACACGGTCCG
Organism: Coriobacteriia bacterium; assembly: GCA_007121015.1. Lineage (GTDB taxonomy): Bacteria > Actinomycetota > Coriobacteriia > Anaerosomatales > SLCP01 > SLCP01. The sequence continues at coordinate 45,509 of SKMN01000010.1, read as the reverse complement.
TATCGTGTCTGAGGTCCTCGAGTCCAACGGTTCGAGCTCGATGGGTTCGGTCTGCGGGTCGACGCTCGCACTGATGGACGCCGGCGTGCCGATCTCCGCTCCCGTCTCCGGCATCGCGATGGGACTCATCAAGGAGGGCGACGAGGTCGCCGTGCTCTCGGACATCCAGGGACTCGAGGATTTCCTCGGCGACATGGACTTCAAGGTCGCTGGCACCGAGAAAGGCATCACCGCACTGCAGATGGACAACAAGGCCAAGGGCCTCTCCTACGAGATCCTTGCGACCGCGCTGCGCCAGGCGAAGGATGGCCGCGCGCACATCCTCGGCAAGATGCTCGAGGCCATCGACGTGCCGCGCGGCGAGCTTTCCGAGTTCGCTCCGCGCATCCTTACCGTCAAGATCCCCGTCGACAAGATCCGCGACGTCATCGGATCCGGCGGCAAGGTCATCCGCGGCATCCAGGAGGAGACCGGCGCTCACATCGACATCCAGGAAGACGGCACGATTTTCGTCGCCTCCCGCGACCAGGGTGGGGAAGAGGCGGTCCGCCGCATCCAGCTCATCGTCAAGGTCCCCGAGATCGGCGAGCGCTACAAGGGCCGCGTCGTCTCCATCCAGGCGTTCGGCGCGTTCGTCGAGCTCACGCCCGGCAAGGACGGCCTCATCCACATCTCCCGCGTGGCCAAGGGTCGCGTCGAGAAGGTCGAGGACGTGCTGGCGGTAGGTGATGAGGTCGACGTCGAGATCATCGACATCGACGAGCGAGGCAAGATCAGTCTCGACCGCCTCGATAAGCCCGAGGCTCCACCGAGCAAAGGTGGAGGCGACCGTGACCGCGGTCCGTCCGGAGGTGGCGACCGTGACCGCGGTCCCCGCCGCGACGACCGCGGCGGCGAAGCTCGCAAGCCACGCCGTCGCCACTCGTAGGGAGGCGGTCCGACGCGTGTTCTACCGCCGCACCGAACTCGATAACGGCATCACGGTGCTGACCGAGTCTATCGACTCGGTGCGCTCCGTGGCCCTCGGCATCTGGTTCTCGGTAGGGAGTCGCGACGAGACTCCCGCCGAGGCCGGAATGTCCCACTTCATGGAGCACATGATGTTCAAGGGAACGCCGACCCGCTCGGCCAGTCAGATATCCGAGGAGTTCGACAGGATCGGCGCCGAGCTGAACGCGTTCACGAGCAAGGAGTACACCTGCTACTACTCGCGCGTGATCGACGAGCACCTGCCGACCGCTGTCGAGATCCTCTCGGACATGGTCTGCCACGCCTCCCTCGCTGACGAGGCCTGCGTGAAAGAGCGCGAGGTCGTAATCGAAGAGATCGCTCGCATGGAAGACACGCCCGACGACCGCATCCACGAGCTCTTCGCCCGGACGCTGTGGCCCGAGCACCCGATAGGCCTGCCAATCCTCGGCAGCCGTGAGACGGTGGGCTCCTTCGACCACAGCCAGTCGGTCGCGTTCCGCACGCGTCACTACCTCACAGGCAACTGCGTGGTGGCCGCTGCAGGCAGCCTCGACCACGACGCGCTCGTCGAGCTTGCTCGCACGCACCTTGCCGACCTCCCGGTCGGACCGAGGAGCGAGCGTCCGGAAGCCGCGTCGCCCTCGACCGGACGCCTCACGGTGCTCGAGAAGGACACCGAGCAGGCGCACATCTGCTATGGCGTCACCGGGCTCTCGGCTCGTGACCATGACCGCTTCACCCTCGCCGTGCTCGACAACGTGCTCGGCGGTGGTATGTCGTCACGTCTCTTTCAGGAGATCCGCGAGAAGAAGGGTCTCGTCTACTCGGTGTACTCGTTCAACGCGCACTTCCAGGACACGGGTCAGTTCGCCGTCTACGCCGGTACGCGTCCGTCGAACGCGGAGGAGGTCGTGCGTCTCATCCAGGACGAGTTCGCGAACGTCTTGCGGTCCGGCCTCACCGATGAGGAGATCGCGCGCTCCAAAGAGTCGATCAAGGGCCATCTCGTGCTCAGCCTCGAGCACACGCGCAACCGTATGACGCGCCTCGGCAAGAACGCCGTCACCGATGGTGAACTGCTGTCGGTCGACGAAATCGTAGAGCGGGTCGACTCGGTCACGTCCGAGAACCTCCGCAAGGTCGCGGCAGAGGTGTTGACCGGCGACCGCGTGCTCGCGATGATAGGTCCGTTCTCCACATCCGACGTAAAGCACCTCGTCGCCTGAGGGGCCCGAGGGGAGTCATGCCATGATCGACGTACTCGTTTCAGGTGCCGCCGGCCGTATGGGCCGCGAGGTGGTCGCGGCCGTCACTGCTGCGGACGCGATGCGTGTGGTGGCCGCTGTCGACACCGGATATGCGGGGGATGAGGCGCCCGACTGCCATGGCGGCTCGATCCTATGTTCCGGAGACCTGGCCACCGCCATATCCGCCACGTCCCCCGACGTGATGGTCGACTTCACCCACCCCGACGCCGTCGAGGCCAACCTGCGTACGGCGCTCGCATCGGGCATCGACTGCGTCGTGGGCACGACCGGTCTGTCCGAGTCGCTCCTCGGCGAGATAGCAGCTGAGGCACCCGAGAACACGTGCCTCTTTTTTGCACCGAACTTTGCGATAGGCGCCGTCCTCATGATGCGGCTCGCCGCCGAGGCAGCCCGGTTCATGCCGCATGCCGAGATCATCGAGTTGCACCACGACCGCAAGGCCGACGCTCCGAGTGGCACCGCGCTGCGGACCGCATCGCTCATCGCCGAGGCACGCTCGGAGGTGCCGTCCACACCTGGCGCGGAGACCGAGATCGCAGCCGGCGCGCGGGGAGCCCTCGTCGACGATGTCGCCGTTCACTCCGTACGCCTGCCCGGACTGGTCGCGCACCAAGAGGTCCTCCTCGGCGGGCAGGGTCAGACCCTCTCCATCCGCCACGACTCGGTCGACCGCACCTCGTTCATGCCCGGTGTCGTGCTCGCCGTGCGCTCTGTCGGCGCCCTGAGCGGTCTCGTGATCGGTCTCGAGAACCTGATGGAGCCGTAGCGTGGCCGCACCGGCATCCGATCGCTCGATCAGTCGGCCTGTGATCGTCATGAAGTTCGGGGGAACGTCGGTAGCCACCACTGAAGGCCGTGCGGCGATCGCCGCCCGCGTGACCGCGGCTATCGAATCCGGCTCTGCACCGGTCGTAGTCGTCTCGGCGATGGGCCGACGAGGCGCCCCGTACGCGACCGACACGCTGCTCTCCCTTGTCGACGGACTACCCGCCGAACCCGCCGAACGTGACTGGCTCATGGCTACCGGGGAGATCGTCTCGGCCATCGTATGCGCGCACGAGTTGCGCGCCGCAGGCATCGAGGCCAGGGCTTTCACCGGTCCCGAAGCCGGCGTCATGACCGACGGCGCCCACGGCAATGCCGCGATCACCGAGATCCACCCAGGTATGCTTCGTGCGTCGATCTCGGTCGGCGCGGTGCCGGTGGTCGCCGGCTTCCAGGGTCTCTCCGCCAACGGCCGTCTGACCACGCTCGGCAGAGGCGGGAGCGACACCACCGCGTGCGCTCTCGGCGTCGCCCTGGAAGCCGAGGCCGTCGAGATTTTCACCGATGTCGACGGCGTGCTCTCGGCCGACCCGAAGTCGTGTGCTGGCGCCGTCGTTCTCGAGACCGTCCGGGCAGACGAGCTCTTCCAGATGTCGCGACACGGCGCACGCGTCGTCCACACGCCCGCTGCTGAGCTCGCGCTTGCGAGCGGTCTCGCCGTGACCGTCCGTAACACCTACTCGAACCATCCCGGCACCCGTGTCGCCGACATCGCCGCGTACCGCCCCGACCGGGTCGCTACCTCGGTCACGTGTTCGTCGGGTGTGGCCCGCGTGCGTGTGGCGCTTCCCGCGCCGGAGGGCACGCGGACGCATATGGCTGCCCAGACCCGCATCTACCGCGCGATGGCCGATGCCGCCGTCTCGCTCGACATGTTCACTCCGGTGGGGGAGGCACTCGTCTTCTCGGTCCGGGAGGAGGTCCTCGACCGTGCGTGCGACGTACTCGGCTCACTCGGCCTGACCTACCAGGTGCAGGCCGGACTCGCGAAGGTGACTCTCGTAGGCGCTGGCATGCACGGGGTGCCTGGTGTCATGGCACGCGTAGCCGAGTGTCTCGCAGACGCGTCCGTCACCGTCCTCCAGACAGCCGACAGCCACACGACGATCTCGGTCGTGGTCTCCGCCGAGGAGTCGTGCACGGCGGTCCAGGCACTCCACGACGGCTTCGAACTCGGCTCCTAGCGCAAGCCCGGGCGTCCGGAGGCCCGGCCAGCATCTCAGCCTCGACTGTGGCACAATACTGCACGTGGTACCGGCGCCACGAAGGACCCGCAAATCTATCCCAGGGGGCACGACATGACCCAACCACGTTTCGGACGGATCATCACCGCGATGGTCACGCCCTTCGACGATGACCTCGACCTCGACCTCGACCGCGCCCAGGCACTCGCGACGCGACTCCTCGACGAGGGGAGCGACGCGCTCGTCGTCTGCGGCACCACCGGGGAGTCCCCGACCGTCTTCTACGACCAGAAGATGGACTTGTTCCGTGCCGTCCTCGACGCCGTCGACGGCCGGGCACCCGTCATCGCCAACGCCGGTGACAACTGTACGGCCGATTCCATCGACTTCGCGCGCGATGTCGTCGGCCTTGGGGTCGACGCCATCATGGCGGTCGTCCCGTACTACAACAAGCCGCCACAAGAGGGTATGTACCAGCACTTCCGCCAGATAGCCTCGGCGGTGGACGTGCCGGTCATCCTCTACAACATCCCCGGCCGCTGTGTCGTGAACATGACGGCCGACACGACGCTGCGCCTCGCCCACGATTGCGACAACATCGTCGCGGTAAAGGAAGCGAGCGGCGACCTCGCCCAGTGTGCTCAGATCATCTCAGGCGCGCCCGAAGGCTTCGAGGTGTTAGCCGGCGACGACGAGATCACTCTGCCGCTGATGGCCCTCGGCGGGGTGGGGGTCATCTCGACCATCGGGAACATCGCGTCTGCGCGGATGAGGGAGATGGTCTACGCACAGGCCGAGGGCGAGCATACCCGCGCCCTGCGCAACCACCTCGAACTGCTCCCCCTCATGAAGACGCTGTTCCTCACAGCCAACCCCATCATGGTGAAGAAAGCACTCGAGCTCAGGGGCTTTCCTGTCGGCACCGTTCGCCTGCCGCTCGTGCCCCCCACCGAGGAACAGGTGAAGGAACTCGTAAGAGTGATGGAGCACGTGGGCATGATGCCTGCGTAGCACGACCCGCACGAAGCAGTATCCCGGCGCGCCCACGCGCGCCCGATCCGGCCGCGCTGCGAATGCGCGTGCCCTAAGGAGTGTCGAACATCAACCTATGACATCGAAGAAGCACCGCCTCCGCGTCATCCCTCTCGGGGGACTCGGCGAGATAGGCAAGAATATGACCGTGTTCGAGTACGGCAACGACATGGTCCTCGTCGACGCGGGCATCATGTTCCCCGACGACGACCATCCCGGGGTCGACCTCATACTCCCGGACTTCTCCTACGTCACAAAACGCAAGGACAAGCTCCGCGGCATCGTCATCACCCATGGACACGAAGACCATACGGGTGCGCTGCCGTACCTCCTCAAAGAGATCGGCCATCAGGTGCCGATCCTCGGTACGAAACTCACTCTCGGTCTCATCGCCGGCAAGCTCGAGGAGCACCGCATCAAGAAGCCCAAGTTGCGCGAGATCCGTGCAGGCGGCCACGTCAGCCTTGGCGTGTTCGGGTTCGACTTCATGGCGGTCAACCACTCCATCCCCGACGGTGTCGCCCTGTTCATCAGAACGCCCGTCGGCAACGTCGTCCACACCGGGGACTTCAAGCTCGACCAGACCCCTATCGACGGACGCCTGACCGACTACACCGCGCTCGCGGCCGCCGGCAAGAAGGGTGTAGTCTTGCTGATGAGCGACTCGACCAACGCGGAGTCCCCGGGGATCACGCGCTCGGAAGCGGTCGTCGGCGCGTCGCTTCGTGAGATCTTCGCCTCGGTCGAGCAGCGCATCATCGTCGCATCGTTCGCCAGCCACATCCATCGGGTCCAGCAGGTCTGCGACGCCGCCGTCCAGTGCGGCCGCAAGGTGGTCGTGACCGGCCGCTCGATGATCAATAACACGAAGATCGCTCGGCAGCTCGGCTACCTCGAGATCGCCGAAGACGACCTCGTAGACGCCTATGAGATGGGAGATCTTCCACCCGAGCGCGTGGTCATCCTGTCCACAGGCAGCCAGGGGGAGCCCCTCTCGGCACTCGCACGCATGGCCGCCGGGGACCACAGGACCGTGTCGATCGAAGAGGGAGACACCGTCGTGATCTCGGCCACGCCGATACCCGGCAACGAAAAGGCGGTCTCCCGCGTGATCAACCGCCTTGCAGGTGCTGGTGCGGTCGTCAAGCACAAGGGTGTGTCCGACGTCCACGTCTCGGGACACGCCGCCGCCGAGGAACTCAAGCTCATGCTGAACCTGATCAAACCGACGTACTTCGTCCCAATACACGGGGAGACCCGTCACCTGATGACCCACGCATCACTCGCCCGCGAGGTGGGAGTAGCGCGCGAGAACGTGTTCGTCCTCGACAATGGCGCCTGCCTCGAGATCGACGACCGTGGCGCCCACATGGTGGGCCACGTCGAGTCGGGGGTCGTATACGTCGACGGGTTGTCCGTCGGAGACATCGGACAGGTGATCTTGAGGGATCGCCAGATGCTCGCACGGGACGGTATCATATCCGTGGTGATCGCCCTCGATACCGTCACGGGTCAGCCTGTCGGCGACCCCGAACTCGTCGCACGCGGCATCGTCACCGATGCCGACGAAGAGACCTTCTTCGACGAGGCCCGTGCCCGCGTCGCCAAGACTCTCGTGAGGACCGCGCGCGAAGGGGGCGCCGATCACGCCGTCATCAAGAACGCGATCCGTGAGTCACTCTCTCAGTTCCTTTGGGAGCGCACCCGGAGCCGCCCGATGGTGATACCTGTGGTCATGGAGGTCTGACGCCCGTATGGCGACGTCCAACAAGAAGAGGGCATCGAACAAGTCGAGCCCCGCACGCGCATCGGCTCCCGCTTCCAAGAAGCGGACCCAGCGCGGCGAGGCGAACCGGGCCCGCGTCCTCGACGAGGAATCCCGTAGAGACATCTACGGGATCGCGTTGGCGGCTACCGCGGTGGCTCTCGCGATCGCCCTTCTCAACGCGAGCGCGGGAGTGGTCGGTGGCGCGGTCGCCATGCTCCTGCGGCGTGCGGTCGGACTCGGAGCGTTCGTCCTGCCAGTCCTGCTCCTCGCATGGGGGCTCACCTTCTTCGTGCGCTCGTTCGCCATCAGTGAACGTCGGGTCGGTGCCGGCCTCGCAACCATCCTGCTCTCACTCGTCGGCATGTTCGCTCTTGCCGCTACACCTGAAGCTCAGTTCGACCCCCGGATCATGGAAGGACAGGGAGGATACCTCGGCGCGGCCCTCGCGTGGGGTCTCAGGTCGCTTCTCGGCACGGCTATCGGCTACGTCATCCTGACCGCCGCACTCCTCATCGGACTCGTCATCACGGGCATGTCGGTATCGGGTGTCGTGGAGTGGGCCAGGGAGCGCTTCGCCCGCGCCGAGCCCGACACGACGCAGGACCGTACGCCTGCCGCGCGGCGCGCACCGCGCACCGTCCCGCTCTCGGATGCCGGCACCGACGCGCCGCACCCGCCGCGCAAGAAACGCGGACCCGCGAGCGACCCCGAGTCGAGACGCCCCACTCAACCTACCCCTGCGGCTCGTGCACCCAAGGCGATGGAGGGCTTCGAACTCCCCGCATCGTCGTTGCTGGTACGCAGCCCGGAGTCAGCGAGCCGCCACCGCGCCACGGAGAAGGAGCTCACCTCGGTCGCGCGACTCATAGAAGAGACCCTCGCCACGTTCGACATCCCGGCACGCGTCCACAGCTGGACACCCGGTCCCACCGTCACGATGTACGAGCTAGAGCTGCATAAAGGCATCAAGGTCAACCGGGTCACCGCACTTGCCGACGACCTTGCGCTCGCCCTCGCCGCACCGACGGTGCGCATCCTCGCGCCGATCCCCGGGAAGTCGCTCGTGGGGATCGAGGTACCCAACGAGCGGCGCTCGACCGTCACCCTCGGCGACGTCCTCTCGTCACCCGCTACGCAAAGCGCCGGTCCGCTGTTCCTCGGCATAGGAAAGGACGTGGCGGGGGACAGTGTCGTCGCAGACCTCGCGACGATGCCGCACCTGCTCATCGCAGGGTCTACCGGTACGGGTAAATCCGTCTGCATCAACGCGCTGCTCATGTCGGTCCTTATGCGGGCCACACCGGCCGAGGTCCGCCTCATCCTCATCGACCCGAAACGTATCGAGCTCTCTCTCTACAACGGGGTCCCGCACCTATACGTGCCCGTAGTGACCGAGCCCAAAGAGGCGGCGAGCGCGCTGCATTGGGCGGTCACCGAGATGGATGCCCGCCTCAAGCGCCTGCAGAAGGCGGGGGCACGCAACATCGGGGCGTACAACGCCATGGTCCAGGACGGCACGGTGACCGAGGCCGCCGAGGAGATGCCGTATCTCATGATCGTCATCGACGAGCTCGCCGACCTCATGATGGTCGCGGCCAAAGAGGTCGAAGACTCGATCTGCCGGCTCGCGCAGCTCGCGCGCGCGGCAGGGATCCACCTCGTCGTCGCCACGCAGCGCCCGTCCACCGATATCATCACCGGACTCATCAAGACGAACATCACGAACAGGATCGCGTTCGCCGTCTCCTCGGGCATCGATTCGCGCGTCATCCTCGACCAGCCCGGGGCCGAGAAGCTCGTGGGTGGAGGGGACATGTTGTTCACCACCCCCGCGTGGCCCAAGCCGCGCCGCATCCAGGGCGCGTTCGTCACGGAATCAGAGATCGGCCAGGTCGTCGCGCACCTCAAAGATCAGTCCGAACCCGATTATCACGAGGAGATCCTCCACCTCAAGGTCGCGACATCCGGCAGCGGTGGGGAGGCCGGGGACGACGACCCGCTCCTATGGGAGGCGGCCGACATCGTGGTCACCTCGGGGATGGGTTCGACGTCCCTGCTACAGCGCAGGCTCAAAGTGGGGTACGCTCGTGCAGGACGTATCATGGACATGCTCGAAACAAGAGGTGTAGTCGGCATGCCTGACGGCTCCAAGCCACGTGAGGTGCTTGTCGACGTGGAGGGACTCGAAGCCGTCAAGGCGTTCGAGCGCAGAGACGGAGACGACGCGTCGGAGGAGGGATAGCGGAGATGGCCGAGTCGCTCGGACGTATCCTCGAAGAGACGCGTCGTGGCCTCGGCAAGACCATCACCGACGTGGAGGAAGCGACCTTCATCCGCGGTAAGCTCCTCGCTGCACTCGAGGCCGGTGATTACGACACGCTGCCGGACCCCGCATACGTGCGGGGCTACATCCAGAACTACGCGAAGTTCCTCGGCCTGGATCCCGGACCACTGCTCGAGCGCTACGAGAAGGAGACCGGGCACACCGCCCGTTCGCCTATCAACCTGCCCGAGCCCGTGCTCGCACCGCGAAATCACGCCGACGCGATACCTCTGCGCGCGATAGCCGCTGTCGTCGCGGTGATCGCGGTCCTCTCGCTCGCTGTCTGGGGTGTCCTCCGGATCGCGTCCGAGCCGGAACCGCCACCACCACTTCCTACGACTCCGGAGACCACCCCGACGCTGGAGGCGACCGAACCAGCGCCGCCGGTCACTCCCGGCATCCCTGACCCCTCGGCAGAACCGCTACCGGACGAGGAACCCGATGACCCTGACGAGCCGCAGGAGGCGACCACTGGACCGTTCGACCTCCGCATCGTCGTCGCGTCCGACAGCTCTTCGTGGCTGCGAGTCACCGTCGACGGCCTGATCGCCTACGAAGGCACCATGGCCGGCGGACAGACCCGCGAATGGACCGTGGCGGACGAGGCATCCGTGCGCATCGGCCGTCCGGCGGCTGTCTCCATCTTCCGTGACGACGAGGACGTCGAGATACCACCGGGCGACCCGCCGACCGTCACTCTCACCGCCGAATGACGCCTGCTCGTCCGGGCGTTCATCGAAAGGAGTAACCCATGGCCAAAGAACAGAGTTTCGACGTCGTGTCCGAGGTCGACATGCAGGAGATCGACAACGCCGTGCAGCAGGCCGCCAAGGAGATCGCGCAGCGCTACGACCTCAAGAGTACGGGCGCCTCGGTCACGTTCGACAAGTCTGACGGCAAAGTCACCGTCGCCGCTCCGGCGGAGTTCGTCGCCAAGCAGGTCGTCGACGTACTCGACTCGAAGCTCGTCCGGAGAGGGATCGACCTCAAAGCGCTTTCGTGGGGCGACCCTGAGGCTGCCTCCGGCGGCAGCGTGCGCGTCAGCGCCACTATCGTGAACGGGATCGAACCCGAACTGGCGCGCCGCATCAACAAGGAGATCCGAGACGAGAAGTTCAAGGTCAAGGTCCAGATCGAAGGGCCTAAACTGCGCGTCTCCTCCCCGAAGCGGGACGTTCTCCAAGAAGTGATCGCCTTCCTCAAGGGCAAGGACTACGGCATCCCGCTCCAATTCACCAACTATCGTTAGAGCAGTCCACATGACCCGGATCACCTTCATCACCCTCGGCTGCCCCAAGAACGAGGTCGATTCCGAACGCATGCGTGCGCTCGTCGGCTCCTCGGCATACCGCGTCGTCGATTCGCTCGACGACGCCGACGTCGTCGTCTTGAACACGTGCGGCTTCATCATCGCCGCGGTCGAGGAGGCGGTCGGCGTGGCGCTCGACTTAGCCGAGTGGCGCGACGCCGTGCCGGACAGACGCCTGGTCGTCGCGGGCTGCATGGTCTCGCGCTACGGCGCCGATCTTGCCGAGGCGATGCCGGAGGCCGACGCGTTCCTCCCTGTGGCCGAGGAGCCCTCCTTACTCGAGGTGATAGAGCGCCTCACCGGAAAGCCGCACCGGCATACCGCAGGACCGATGCGCCTCGACAGCCGCCCCTCTGCGTACCTCCAGGTGTCCGACGGCTGCTTCCGTTCGTGCGCGTACTGTACGATCCCGACGATCAGGGGTCCGTACCGCTCGCGCCCGCTTCCCGAACTCGTCGGCGAGGCCCGCCTCCTTACGTCGCGCGGGGCGAGAGAGCTCGTCCTCATCGGCCAGGACATCTCGTCGTGGGGTCGCGAGTTCGACACTCCCGACACGCTGACCGACGTCGTACGTGCCATCGCGGCGACGCCCGAGCTTCGGTGGCTGCGGCTCATGTACGTGCAGCCGGACGGGATCACCGACGAGCTCCTCGCGACGATGGCCGACGTGTCCCACGTCTGCCACTACCTCGACGTCCCGCTCCAGCACGCGTCTACGCCGGTGCTCCGCGCGATGAACCGCGGTGGCTCGGCCGAGGAGTTCCTCGCGCTCATCGACCGGATACGAGCGCACATGCCCGACGCGGTCCTGCGCACCAGTCTCATCGCCGGCTATCCCGGCGAGACCGAGGCCGACGTTGAGGAACTGCTCGACTTCATCGAACACTCCAGTCTCGACTACGTGGGAGTGTTCCCGTTCTCCCCGGAAGAGGGCACTGCGGCCGCCGCCCTTCCGGACCAGGTTCCCGAGCCCGAACGCCTCGCCCGGGCACAGCGGGTGCGCGACGCAGCCGACAGCGTCGGGTTCGAGCGTGCGGACGCCCGTGCCGGTCGAGAGCTCGAGGTGCTATCCGAGGGTGTGGACGAGGACGGCGTGGGGGTGGGCCGCTGGCGCGGTCAGGCTCCCGAGGTCGATGGTATCGTCACGCTCGACACCCTCGTCAACGCGGGCACCTTCGTCACGTGCCGCGTGACCGAAGCGCACGGGTACGACCTGATGGGGGAGGTGCTCCCGTGAACATACCCCTGAACTGGGCCAATCGCGTGACACTGCTGCGCGTGGTCTTCATCCCGGTGTTCGTCGTGAGCATGCTCGCCGGCATGCCGGACTGGGGTCCGATCCTCGCCGCCGCGCTCTTCACCCTGCTCGCCGCCACCGACGCGGTCGACGGATACCTCGCCCGTTCGCGCAACGAGATCACGACGTTCGGCAAGTTCCTGGACCCGCTCGCCGACAAGCTTCTCGTCACCGCGGCGCTCGTCGCCCTGGTCGAACTCGGCGAACTGCCGTCGTGGATAGCGCTCGTCATCATCAGCCGCGAGTTCATCGTCTCCGGGCTCCGCATGGTCGCGATAGCCGAGGGTAAGGTCATCGCGGCCTCGGCGTACGGCAAGGCCAAGACCGTGTTCCAGGTCGTCGCCATCGTCGGTTTCATCGTCAAGGACTCCGCTCCGCTCCTCCGCATGCTCGGCGAGGCCGGGGTTGCGTGGTTCGCAGCGCTGGCGTGGGCCCTCATGGGTATCGCGGTCGTGCTCACCGTCATCTCGATGTTCGACTACTTCTATCACGCACGCGACGTGCTCGCCGGTCCGTGGGACACGAAGCGGCCCGGGGGCGACCGGGGAGCTGAACGGACGTGACCGCCGGGGCTCCAGTGCCGACCGCTGCCGTGCTCGTCGTGGGCACCGAACTCGTCTACGGACTGCGTCCCGACACCAACGGTCCCGACGTCGCACGCTCGGTCGCGGCCGCCGGGTACACGCCCTCGGTGATCGCCGCTCTGCCCGACGACCGCTCGGTGATCGCCGCTCACGTGCGGGACGCGACCTCCGCACACGACCTCGTCGTGGTCACCGGAGGGCTCGGGCCGACACACGACGACGTCACCCGGGAGGCGGCAGCCGATGCGCTCGGGTTGCCGCTCCGAGTCGAGCACGACGTCGCCTCCACGCTGGAGGGCATCGCCGAGGGACACCGCGAACCCGGGGCCGCCTCTCAGGTGCTCCGTCAGGCCTGCGTCCTCGAAGGTGCCCGCGTCCTGACACCGTCCACCGGCACCGCTCCGGGTCAGGTCGTCCCGACCGCTCGCGGCCACCTCGTCCTCCTTCCCGGGCCCCCCGGCGAGATGCGTCCCATGCTCGCCGAGTCGCTCGCAGCGCTTGTCCGCAGGGAACAGGTGCCGCCACGCGTGATCGGTTGTGTGGACATCCGCGAATCGGACGCCCAGTTGCGCGCAGAGCGCGCGCTCGAGGGACATCGAGGTGTCTCGCTCACCGTCCTCGGCCGACCCTCGCTCGTCGACGTCGTACTCATCGCTCACGACCTCGACACCGCTGCTCTCGCCGCCGCTGCCGACGAGGTCGCCTCCGCCCTCGCCCCGCACTGTTATGCGACGGACGGCGCCTCGCTCGCCGAGGTGGTCGTCGGTGGTGCTGCTGCCCGCGGCATCACGCTCGGGCTCGCTGAGTCGTGCACGGGGGGACTCGTCGCCGCCGCGCTCACCGACGTCCCCGGCTCCTCGGCGACGTTCCGCGGCGCGATCGTGGCGTACGCCGACGAGATCAAGCGCAGCGCGCTCCGCGTGTCGCACGACGTCCTCGCCGCCCACGGAGCGGTCAGCGAAGCGTGCGTGCGCGAGATGGCGACCGGCGCACGCGAGATGCTCGGTGCCGACGTCGCGATGGCCATCACGGGCATCGCCGGTCCGGGCGGTGGCGGTCCTGACAAGCCCGTAGGTCTCGTATGGTTCGCTGTGGCCGACGGCTCGAGTGTCTCAGCCGGGTCACGGGCGTTCGACGGGGACCGCTCCCTCGTAAGGGAGCGCGCTACCGTCCACGCGCTCGACCTCCTCCGCCTCACCGTCGCGCCGCGGGCATGAGAGCGTTCGTCGGCATCGACCTCACCGGACCTTGGAGGACTGCCCTGACCGAGTGCGCCCGGGCCGCACGCGACGCCGACCCTCGCTGGAGCGACGCGCGATGGGTCCCCGCCGAGAACCTCCACATCACGTGCGTGTTCCTCGGTGACATCGCCGAGGAGACCATCGACCCCATCATCACCGGCTTCACCGGGGCGGTCGCCGATCTCCCGACGTTCGACCTGCTGTTGACCGAGGCTGTCGTCGGCGCGCCGCGGCGACGTGCTTCCCGGATGCTCTGGACGACCTTCAGCGATCCGTCCGGCACGGGCGCTCGTGTCGTCCGCGAACTCGAATCAGTCGCATCGCTGCACGGTATCGAGACCGAAGAGCGTCGGTTCCGACCGCACGTCACCCTTGCACGAGCCCGTCGTCCACGCTCGTTCCACGGTCTTCCCGATGCCGAGGCGATCCTCGGCACCCATCTCGCTGCAGGACCGCCGTACTCGATGTCAGTGGGGAAGGTTACGCTGTACTCAAGCACACTCACCACGAGCGGTGCGATATACGAACGTATCGCGGACGTCCCGCTGTCGGGCAGGCGTTGACATCGAACGTGTGTTCGTGTAGCGTCATGGCAGCCCCGAGGGAGTCCCCCTGGAGGAAGAGGAGCGCGTTACGATGGATTCCGAAAAGACCAAAGTGCTCGACGTCACGAAGGAACAGATCGAGCGCAAGTTCGGCAAGGGCTCGCTCATGAAGCTCGGCGAACATGCCGCGGTCACCCAGGTGTGCGCGATACCCACAGGTGCGCTCGCACTCGATGCCGCACTCGGCATCGGCGGCGTCCCGCGCGGACGGATCGTCGAGATATTCGGACCCGAGGCCAGCGGGAAGACCACACTCGCGCTCCAGATCATCGCTGAGGCACAGGCGTTGGGGGGCGTGGTGGCGTTCGTCGACGCAGAGCACGCGCTCGACCCCAGCTACGCCGCACGGCTCGGTGTCGATATCGACGAGATACTCATCTCGCAGCCCGACACCGGAGAACAGGCTCTCGAGATCACCGACATGCTCGTGCGAAGCGGAGCTATCGATGTCATCGTCATCGACTCGGTCGCTGCGCTCGTGCCTCGTGCCGAACTCGAGGGTGAGATGGGGGACGCATCCGTAGGCCTCCACGCCAGGCTCATGAGTCAGGCGCTCCGCAAGCTCGCCGGGTCTCTCAGCAAGTCGAACACCACGTGCATCTTCATCAACCAGCTGCGTGAGAAGATCGGTGTCATGTTCGGCAGCCCCGAGACGACCACAGGCGGACGCGCCCTGAAGTTCTACTCGACCGTGCGTATCGATGTGCGGCGTATCGACTCGATCAAGCAGGGGACCGACATCGTCGGCAACCGCGTCCGCGCGAAGGTCGTCAAGAACAAGGTCGCTGCGCCGTTCCGCCAGGCGGAGTTCGACCTCATGTACGGCCTGGGCATCTCCAAGGAGGGGAACCTCCTCGACCTCGGTGTCGAAGAGGCGGTCGTCGCCAAGTCCGGAGCATGGTACACGTACGGGGAAGAGCGTCTCGGCCAGGGCCGGGAGGCAGCGAAAGAATTCCTCCGCGAGCATATCGACATCCGCACCGAGGTCGAACACAAGATCCGCGAGCGCCTCGGCTTGCCGGTCAACGGGACGTCACCCGCTGAAGGAAGCGAATCGGAGTAGCGGTAACCGTGCTCGACGAGATCCCTGCCGACGAGATACACGTCGCCTCGCCCTCCATACGCGGTAGGGCCCGCGTCGTTTCGATCGGCGGATACGAGGTCAGGAGCACATCCCGAGACGTCCTGGCAGCAGCGGGAGTCAGGAGCGGCGACCGGATGTCCCCGGAGAGGCTCGAACAGTTGCTCGCGGAGGTCGAGCACGATGTCGCATCCGCACGAGCGATGAGACTTCTCGGCTATCGGGAGCGCTCTCGAGTCGAACTCCGCGCTCGTCTCACGGAAGACGGATTCCCGGCGCAGGTCGTCACCGACGTCATCGAGCGCATGGAGCAGATAGGCGCCCTCGATGACGCGCGCTTCGCGGAGGCGTACATCAGGACCAAAGTCGCCGCCGGATGGGGGAGAGACCGTATCGTCCGGGGATTGACCGCGGCAGGACTGGAGCCGGACCGGGTCGCCCCTCGCCTCGAAGAGGAGGCCCCCGCCGCGCAGGAACTCGATCGTGCGCTCGCGATATTGCCGGCTGACCCCCCGCGCGACCGGCGCGAACGGGAACGCCTGGTCCGGCGCCTCGTCTCTCGCGGGTTCTCGTACGACGTCGCCCGGACAGCGATAGAACAGCATTCCTGCGTCGATAACGACTCAATTAGGAATCGATTCGAATCTTGACGCTTTGCGCTGGTAATCGCTAGTATGCAAAGGGCATATGTGAATCTCCGCCGCGTTTCGTTTGGGAACAATGCCGGCGGTTCGTCTGATGAGATACGGACTGTGATAACGTACCGGGCCATTACCGGCCTGGTAGCTGTATATACGGCATCGCGTTCCAACTCGTAGCGCAGACCTCACGTATGCCGGACGACGCATCGTCCGGTACTCGTATCGTAGCGCCCAGCCCTTCCGCTTGCCGCTGCTGGAGACCGGTCGATCCGCCGATCCGACCGTCTACCGACGCCAAAGCGTTGAGAAGGGAGTGCACGCGATGGAACTCGTCTTAGCCATTGTCGCAGTAGTCA
Organism: Coriobacteriia bacterium; assembly: GCA_007121015.1. Taxonomy (GTDB): domain Bacteria; phylum Actinomycetota; class Coriobacteriia; order Anaerosomatales; family SLCP01; genus SLCP01. The sequence goes on along the minus strand of SKMN01000010.1, from coordinate 29,023 downwards.
TCGGTGTCGCTCTCGGCTTCCTGGTTGCCCGATTCCTCGTTCAAGGCCGCGACGTGCGCACGCGCGAAGATGCCGAACGTATCGTCCAGGATGCGGAGAAACAGGCCGAGACACTCAAGAAGGAAGCCCTGATCGAAGCCAAAGATCAGATCTTCCGCATGAAGCAAGAAGCCGAGACTGAAGCGAAGGAGCGCCGCAAAGAACTCGGCACGCTCGAGAACCGCCTCATCCAGCGTGAGGAGAGCATCGACCGGCGCGCTGAATCCCTCGACAAGCGCGATCACCAGCTCTCCAGCCTCCAAGGCCAGATCACGAAACGTGAGACCGAGCTCAGTGAGTTGATAGACCAGGAACGCGAGCGCCTCGAGAGCCTCGCAGGTATGTCGTCCGAGCAGGCCCGCGAACTTCTGCTCGACCGGGTCAGGGACGACGTCAAACGCGATGCCGCGGCGATCATCCGAGAGGCGGAGACGTACGCACGCGAAGAGGCCGACAAGAAAGCCCGCAATATCGTAGGCATCGCGATCCAGCGCGTCGCAGCAGACCACACCGCAGAATCCACCGTGTCGGTCGTCCATATCCCGAGTGACGACATGAAGGGCCGCATCATCGGCCGTGAAGGCCGCAACATCCGCGCCTTCGAGCAGCTCACCGGAATCAACCTGATAATCGACGATACCCCGGAGGCCGTGATCCTCTCGAGCTTCGACCCTGTCCGTCGCGAGATCGGCCGGATCGCTCTCGAGTCGCTCATCGCCGACGGCCGCATCCATCCCGCCCGCATCGAGGAGCTCTTCAACAAGGCGGAGACCCTCGTCGGCCAACAGATCCAGGAGGCCGGTGAGCAGGCCGCGTTCGACGCGGGCATCCACGGGTTGCACAGCGAGATCGTGCGCACCCTCGGACGACTCAAGTACCGCACCTCGTACGGCCAGAACGTCCTCAACCACTCGCTCGAGGTCGCACACCTTGCCGGAGTGATGGCAGCCGAACTGGGCGTTGATGTGAGCCTCGCCAAGCGCGCCGGCCTCCTTCACGACCTCGGCAAGGCCATCGATCACGAGGTCGAGGGTCCACACGCGATCATCGGAGCGGACCTCGCGAGACGCATGAATGAGCCTCCCGCGATCCTGCACTGCATCGAGGCGCACCACGGGGATGTCGAAGCGAGTACCGTGGAGGCCGTCATCGTCCAAGCCGCCGACGCCATCAGCGCCGCACGCCCCGGAGCACGCCGAGAGACCCTCGATAGCTACGTCAAGCGACTCGAGAAGCTCGAATCCGTCGCGCAGGCGCACGACGGTGTCGAGAAGTGTTATGCGATGCAGGCCGGACGCGAGATCCGGGTCATGGTCAAACCCGACCAGCTCGACGACGCCGACTCGGTGCTCCTCGCCCGTGACATCGCAAAGCAGATCGAGGATGAGCTCGAGTACCCCGGTCAGATCAAGGTCATGGTCATCCGGGAGAGCAGGGCTGTCGACTACGCCAAGTAGACGCCGTCTGATACCATTAGGCACGGCTACCAGCCGTGCGCGAGGAGGCCGCGATTGCGGCCTCTTTGCCGTCCAGTCCCTCGTTCATCACTGGATCGGACCCACAGCATGCACGAGAACAGCGACGCCGGCGACCTGCTCGATTTCGTGAGTTCGGTCTCGGGAGAGGTCTACCTGAAGATCGAGGAAAGCCTCGGGGACGGCTTCGTGCGACTACGTGTCTCCGAGGCCGAGCGCCGTCAGGCGCGTCACGATATCCGGTGGTTCGAAGACGTCGTCGTCGAACTGCTCCGCAACGCCCGGGACGCACACGCACAGCGCCTCTTCATCGCCACGAGCCGTGACAAGGACTCGCGTATCCTCACCATGATCGACGATGGCGTCGGAATCCCACCCTCCCTGCACGAGGCCGTGTTCGAACCCCGCGTGACCTCGAAGCTCGAGACGATGGTGATGGACCGTTGGGGAGTCCACGGCCGGGGGATGGCGCTGTTCTCGGTCCGGTCCAACGTGAGCGATATCCGCGTCGCAGCCTCCGATTCCCATCAGGGAGCCTCCGTCACGGTCGTGGCCGATACCACCGATCTCCCGGAGCGGACCGACCAGTCCCAGTGGCCCGTCGTCGAACGGGACACCGCCGGTCGCCTCGAGGTCGTGCGTGGCCCGCACAACGTCATCAGGCGCGTCGTCGAATTCGCGTGCGAGCATCCCGAACTCGACATCTATCTCGGCTCACCCGCAGAGATCGTCGCGACGCTGCATGCCTCGGCTCGCGAAACCCTCGACACGTCTCAGCTCCTCTTCTCCGATCAGGCGGAGCGACTCCCGGTATGGCAACGCCCAGCCACCGCCGCAGACGCCCTAGAGCTCGTGGAGGTCTGTAGCGATCTCGCACTACCTGTATCGGAGCGGACCGCCCACCGCATCCTGGGCGGCCACCTCTCCGGTCTCGACACCGTTCTCTCGCAGGTCGCGGGAGACGACGATTGCTCGCCTGAATCCGAGCCGGACATCTATCGCGATCGCCGGGGGCTCAAGATCCACCACACCGACCTCGAACGCTTCAAGCAGGACCTCGCCCGGGTGTTCGACGACCTCGCCGAGCGATACTACGTGCACCTTAAGGGTGAACCTAAGGTCACCGTCACCCGGGACGGTCTCAGGGTCAGGTTCGACGTCGAGAAAGAGGAGTGAGGCTCCCTCAGGGACTGCTTTACGTTATACTCTAGTGTGCTGAACGCAGCGCACTTACCGTCGTAGCATAGTCGCATCCGCCGCACGTCATCGTGGGGCAACGAAGCAGAATGCCAGCAGTGCAAGGAGTATGTCCGTGGAAGTACTCAAAGTCTCGAGCAAGTCGAACCCCAACTCCGTCGCTGGCGCGCTCGCTGGCGTCATCAGGGAACAGGGAGCCGTAGAGATACAGACCGTCGGCGCCGGCGCCCTCAACCAGGCCATCAAAGCTATCGCCATCGCCCGCGGATTCATCGCGCCTTCCGGTATCGAACTCACGTGCGTCCCCGCGTTCGCTGAGATCACGATCAACGGCGAGGAGCGGACAGCGATCCGTCTTCTCGTCGAGCCTCGTGACATGCACCGCTGATCCCCTTCCCGGAGGTGGCTTGCCGTGCGCATCGACCTCCATGTCCACACCACCGCATCTGACGGCACGCTGACACCCTCCGAGGTCGTCGCGGCTGCAATCGACAAGCGCGTCCATGCCATCGCTATCACGGACCACGACTCGGTCCAAGGCGTCGCCGAGGCACTCGCGGCCGCGACCTCACACCCCGAAGCTCCGATCGTCATCCCCGGGGTTGAACTGTCGTCGGTGCATGGGGACAGCGACGTGCACATCCTCGGCTACTTCGTCGACCACACCGACGAGCGTTTCCTCGAACACCTCCGCGACTTGAGGGACGCGCGCACCCGGCGCGCGGAGACGATCGTCGCCGCACTTGCCGCCGCTGGGTACACGATCGAGATGCGACACGTGCTCACTCTGTCCGCGGGAGCCGCGGTAGGCCGTTCGCACGTCGCTCGGGTCCTCGTCGAGCAGGGCGTTGCGGACGATGTCACCGACGCCTTCCGGCGACTGCTCGGCCGAGGCAAACCCTTCTACGTCCCCAAAGACGTCCGCACCCCGGAAGAGGCGGTCCGCGTCGTCCGCGCTGCCGGCGGCGTGCCCGTTCTCGCTCATCCGGGGGTGACCGGCGGCGACCACCTGATCGATACGCTGGTGTCTGTCGGGCTCGCCGGGATCGAGGCCTACCACGCCGAACACGACACCGAGGAGCGTGCGCGGTACGCGTCACTCGCCGAGAGCCTCGGGCTCATAGTGACCGGCGGGACCGACTTCCACGACCCCGCGGCACCTACTGGCGACCTCGCCACAGTCGACGTCCCGAACGGGGTCCTCGAGGCGCTCTACGCCGTCGCGGGGCGCACCCTGCCATCCCGCACGCCCTCCTGAAGAGGCGTGCTACACTGTGCCGGCCATGAAGACCTTCCTCGTGCGCACCTTCGGGTGCCAGATGAACAAACACGACTCGGAGCGTGTCTCCGGCATGCTCCTCTCGGCTGGCCTGACACTGGTCGAAGAGCCCGCTGACGCCGATGCCGTCATCTTCATGACGTGCTGCGTCAGGGAGAACGCCGACGTGAGGCTCCTCGGCCAGGTCGCGTCCCTCAAGAGCATCAAAGCGGCCCGCCCCGGCCAGCTCATCGCAGTGGGCGGATGCATCGGGCAGCGCGATGGGGCTGCACTCCTCGACGAGCTCCGGCACGTGGACGTCGTGTTCGGCACCCACAACATCGCGCGTCTCCCCGCGCTGCTCGATTCCGCGCGCGAGGCGAGACGACCCGTCGCCGAGACGCTGAACGCCGGCGACGGGTCGACGTTCGACCTGCCGCTCGAGCGAGAGCACCCATGGCACGCATGGGTTCCGATCACCGTCGGGTGCGACAACTTCTGTAGCTACTGTATCGTGCCGCACGTCCGGGGAAGGGAGCGGTCGCGCGCCTTCGAAGAGATCGTCTCCGAGTGCGAGCGGCTCGTCACCGACGGCGTGGTCTCGGTCACCCTCCTCGGCCAGAACGTCAACTCCTACGGACGTGACCTCTACGGACAGCCCCGCTTCGCCGAGGTCCTCCGGGCGGTCGCCTCGACAGGACTGGGTCGCGTCTCGTTCGCCACGAGCCACCCCAAGGACCTCTCGGACGCGACGATCGCGGCGATGGCCGAGACGTCTCAGGTCGCCCGCTACCTGCACCTGCCCGTCCAATCCGGCTCCGACCAGGTGCTCGCCGCAATGAACCGACGGTACACCAAGGAGCACTACCTCGGACTCGTCGAACGCCTCTACACCGCGATACCCGGAATCGCGCTGTCGACAGACATCATCGTCGGCTACCCTGGCGAGACCGACGCCGACTTCGCCGAGACCATGGAAGTCGTAGCCCGCGCGCGATTCGACCAGGCCTTCACCTTCATCTTCTCGCCGCGCGCCGAGACCCCTGCCGCCTCGCTCCCCGACACGGTCCCCCGTGAGGTCGCCCAGGAACGGTTCGACGCGCTCGTCGACGCGGTGCAACGCTCGGTCGTCTCCAAGAACGCCGCACTGCTCGGCTCGGTCCAGGACGTCCTGTTCGAGGGGGTCTCGAAGCGCGACGAGACGATGCTCGCGGGACGGACGTCGGGCAACAAGGTCGTCCACGTCGCTTTGCCGGAGGGCGCCGATGAGAGCGAGTTCGCCGGACGCTTCTTCCGCGTCCACATCGACGAGGCTCAGACGTGGTTCCTGGGCGGGTACATAGTCTCTGGAGCGTAGCTGTCCCTGAGTCGCGCCGGAGGAGGTCAGCCATGGCTAACGGGGTCCTGGGCATCATAGCGCCCCACCCGCCGATCATGGTCGATGCGGTCGGTGGCCGTGACGCTGCCATGACGCGCCGGTCAGCCGACGCCATGGCCGAGGCCGCCGATGCGCTCGCGCGCTTCGATCCCGACACCCTGGTCGTGATGTCTCCTCACAGCCCCGGCGTCCGCGACGCGTTCGTCATCGACACCGCCGAGCGTTACCAAGGCGACCTCGGCCGTTTCGGGGCGCCCGGGACGACGGTCGAGTACACCGGTGATACCGCGTTCGCCACGTCGCTCATCGCCTCGCTCGAAGGAGCGGGCATCTCCACCATCGACCGGAGGACGGTGCCCCGGCTCGGCTCGGGCCTGCTCGATCACGGGGTAGTCGTACCGATGAGCTTCCTCGATGCTGCTGGACGCCGGCCCATCGTGAACCTGTCACCTTCCGGACTCGATATGTCGGCCCACCGCAGCGTCGGACGTATGGTCACACGTGTGGCGGCCACCCTCGACCGCCGGATCGCGTTCGTAGCGAGCGGAGACCTGAGCCACCGCCTCTCACCCGACGCGCCGGCCGGGTTCGCGCCCGGTGCGGAACGCTTCGACGAGCTCGTCGTCGAACTCGTCGTGAATGGCGACCTCGACGGACTCGCCTCGATCGACGAGACGCTCGCAGATCTTGCGGGGGAGTGCGGTCTGAGATCGTTCGTCACTCTTTCCGGTGCCCTGGACGACGTGCGCACCCGCGTCCTCGCGTACGAGGCGCCGTGGGGCGTGGGATACCTTACCGCCCTCGCCGCCGACAGCCAGACGTTCGCCGCACTCGACCTGGAGACCCCGGCACGCGGTTCGAAAGGCGGGCGCGCGGGGGGAGCGGAACACGAGATCGTCTCGCTCGCGCGCGCCGCGATCGATGCGCATGTCCGCCGGGGCGAGCACATCGACCCACCGCGCCTCACCGACACCTCGCTGCCCGAGCGGGCCGGTGCCTTCGTCACGCTCTACCTCGACGGAGCGCTCAGGGGCTGCATCGGCACGATCGTGCCCACAACCGGCTCGCTGGCTGCAGAGGTCGTCAGGAACGCCATCCAGGCTGCGACGGCCGACCCCCGCTTCGCGCGTCTAGACCCCGAAGAACTCGACCGTCTCGAGATCAAGGTCGACGTCCTCAACCCACCAGAGCAGTGTACCGAGGCCGACCTCGACCCGGCATGTCACGGGGTCATCGTCGTGTGCGGTACCCGCCAAGGGCTCCTCCTGCCCGATCTCGAGGGCGTGGACACCCCAGAGCGCCAACTCGAGATAGCCCGTCGCAAGGCGGGTATCGGGTCTCACGAGCCCGTCGAATGCCACCGCTTCACAGTGGACCGGTATGTGTAGCGGCAGCGACCGCGTCGAGCCGACGTGGCGCGTGATCGCCGTCCTCGGCCCGACAGCATCGGGTAAGACGACGGTAGCCGAGGAACTCGCGCTCCGTCTCGGCGGAGAGATCGTCTCGGCCGACTCGATGCAGGTCTACCGCGGCATGGATATCGGCACCGCGAAACCGCCTCCCTCCGAACGCCGCATACCGTACCACTGTATCGACCTGGCAGACCCCGGCGAGCCCTTCTCCGCCGCGCTCTACCAGCGCGCCGCGCGCGAAGCGATAGCGGATATCGCGGGCCGTGGACGAGTCCCGATCGTTGCGGGTGGCACGGGGATGTACGTGCGTGCCGCACTCGACGACTGGTCGTTCCCGCGCGGCGAGCAGACGAGTCCCGCCAGGACAGAGCTCGAACGGCTGGCCGATGAGGTCGGGGCACAGGTCATGCACGACCGCCTCCGGACGATCGACCCCGAATCCGCCGCCCTTATCCACCCCAACAACACCCGCCGAACGATACGCGCGCTCGAGATGGCCGCGGAAGGTGTGTCGTACGCAGCTCAGGCATCGGGGTTCTCCCGGCGGCGGAGCGTGTACGACACGGTCTTCGTCGGCCTGCACGTCGACCGTGAAGTCCTGTATCGGCGGATCGAGGACCGGGTCGACGCCATGATCGCCGCGGGGCTCCTCGGCGAGGTCGAAGCCCTCCTCGCTGCCGGATACCGGTCCGGGCTCACCGCGACGCAGGCGATCGGGTACAAAGAACTCGTTCCGGTGCTCGAGGAGGACGCTCCGCTGCCCGAAGCCGTCGCCGCTATCAAGCAGGCCACCCGGCGTTACGCCAAACGTCAGCTCACCTGGTTGCGAGCGGACCCGCGAATCAGGTGGGTCGACGTCACCGGTACTTCGGCCGAAGACGGTACCCGCGCCATCCTCGACCTGCTAGAATCCGACACACCCGCGGCCCGCCTCGGAGACCTCGACGATCCAGGTGGGTCGGCCGCCGAGAGAAAGGGCGCCACGTGACCCTCGAGTTCACAAAGATGCACGGCCTCGGTAACGACTTCATCGTAATCGAGGACCTCGACGATTCCCTCGACCTCGCACCCGAGGCCGTGGCCTACTTCTGCGACCGCAACTTCGGCATCGGCGGCGACGGACTCATCCTCGTGCGCCCCGCATCCATTCCCGATGCCGACTACTTCATGCTCTATTACAACGCAGACGGCACTACCGCCGAGATGTGTGGCAACGGCGTCCGGTGCTTCGCGAAGTACCTCGTCGACCACGGCCTCGTTCCCGAGAGTGCCGATGAGATCCGCGTCGAGACCTTGGGTGGAGTACGGCCGCTGCGCGTCGAGCGCGCCGCTGACGGCACGATGGAGACCGCCACCGTGGACATGGGCGAACCGATACTCGAGTCCTCGCGGATCCCGACCACCATCGAAGGCGACCAGGTGCTGCAGCACCCGCTCGAGACAGAACTCGGAACGTTCGAGGTCACAGCGGTGTCGATGGGGAACCCTCACGCGGTCATCTGGGTCGACGACGTCGAGACGGCCCCCGTCGAGTTCCTCGGCCCCCTCATCGAGACCCACGAGGCCTTCCCGGCCAAGACGAACGTCGAGTTCGCCCAACTGCTGCCAAGCGACCACATCCGTCTCCGCGTCTGGGAACGCGGGGTGGGCGAGACGCTCGCGTGCGGGACCGGCGCGTGCGCTACCCTCATGGCAGCGGTGCTCGAATGCCGCATCGGCCGCGAGGCGACCGTCGAGCTTCCCGGCGGCGAGTTGCACATACGCCTCGAGACCGATGGACACGTCTACATGACCGGACCGGCCGCCGAGGTGTTCCGGGGCACCGTTACCATCGAAGAGGAGCCCGCCACATAACCGCCGCACACGATGTCGGCACCGCCGTCGTGGCCGCTGCACGAACCCGTCGGCACTCTGTTAACATGTCCAAACGGCCCGGTGCGACCCGACGACCCGGGCGCACCGACCGCACGTCACCGATCCGAAGGGGATGGACGAACAAGTGAGAACCGCGCAGCGCATCGCCAACCTGCCTCCGTACCTGTTCGCCGAGATCGACCGCAAGAAGGAGGCGAAACAGGCGCAGGGCATCGACGTCATCTCACTGGGCATCGGCGATCCCGACATGCCGACCCCCGACCGGATCGTCGACGCCATGGCTGACGCGATCAAGGACCCGTCCAACCACCAGTACCCGAGCTACTTCGGCGCGAAGCGGTACCGCGACGCGTGCGCCGAGTGGATGGATCGGCGCTTCGGCGTCGACGTCAACCCGGACGACGAGGTCGTGGCCCTCATCGGCAGCAAAGAGGGTATCGCCCACATCTTCCTCGCGTACGTCGACCCCGGCGACGTCACGCTCGTGCCCGGTTGCGGCTACCCCGTCTACCACACCGGCGGCATCCTCGCAGGCGGCGAGAGCCACTTCATGCCGATGACCGAGGAGAACGGCTTCCTCGCTGATTTCGAGTCCACCCCGGCCGACGTGCTCGCGCGGGCGAAGATGATGTTCCTCTCGTACCCCAACAACCCCACCTCGGCCATCGCGAACGACGAATACTTCGATCGGGCGATCGCGTTCGCACGCGAGCACGACCTGCTCATCATCCACGATAACGCCTACTCCGAGATCGGCTTCGACGGATACCGTCCGCCGAGCTTCCTCGAGCGACCCGGTGCCAAGGACGTCGCCATCGAGCTGTTCAGCTGTTCTAAGTCGTACAACATGACCGGCTGGCGGGTGGCCTTCGCTGCAGGCAACGCCAGCGCGATCAAAGCTCTCGGCACCGTCAAGTCCAACATCGACTCCGGTGTGTTCACCGCGGTCCAGGACGCGGCTATCGAAGCGATCCTCGGCCCGCAGGACGACGTCGTCGAGCTCTCCGCACTCTACCAGCGCCGACGCGACCTCGTGATCTCCGCGCTCGCCAAGATCGGACTGCACGCCGCGGTGCCCAAGGGAACCATCTACGTATGGGCCCGCGTGCCCGATGGACACACGTCGGCAGGGTTCGCCGAGAAGGTCCTCGAGGAAGCCAACGTGATCGTCGCTCCCGGTAACGCCTACGGTCCGAGCGGGGAGGGCTACGTCCGCATCTCGCTCTCGACACCCGACGACCGTCTCGAAGAGGCTATCGCGCGGATCGAGGCCACCCTCTGAGAGAGGTGTCGCGATGAGCGGACGCAACAGGCCGCCGGAGTGGGAGCGCGATGACTCCCGGCCCCGCGCCGTGCTCGTCGGGGTCGATCGGGGACCGGGCGAGTGGCCCCTCGAAGACTCCCTCGCGGAGCTCAAGCTGCTCGCGCGGACCGCAGACATCGAACCCGTCGCCGTAGCCACACAGCGTCTCGACAAGGTCAACCCGCGCACGTTCATCGGATCGGGCAAGGCCGAGGAGATCGCCGCGCGTGCCGCAGAGACCGAAGCGTCGATCGTCGTGTTCGACGACGACCTCAGCCCCCGGCAACAGGCGAACCTCGAGTCCATGATCCCGAAGGTCCGGATCATGGACCGCACGACCCTCATCCTCGACATCTTCGCGATGCACGCGGTCAGCCGTGAAGGTAAACTCCAGGTCGAGCTTGCTCAACTCGAGTACCTGCTACCACGCTTGCGCGGCCTGTGGGGACATCTCGAGCGCGAGCGCCTCGGCGGCGGCAGGGGAGCCCGGTTCGGGGCGGGAGAGTCACAGCTCGAGACCGACCGCAGGCTCGCGAGACGACGGATCGCGGACCTCAAGCGCGAGCTTGCCGACGTGGCCTCGGCACGTGAGACGCAACGCAAGTCACGCGCTCAGAGTGGAGTGTTCCGTGTCGCCCTCGTCGGCTATACCAATGCCGGCAAGTCGACGCTGCTCAACACGCTGACCGGGGCCGACGCGCTCTCCTACGACATGCTCTTCGCAACGCTCGATTCGACCACCCGCCGGCTCGTCCTCGGTGACGGCCGCGAGGTCACCCTCACCGACACCGTCGGCTTCATCAACAAGCTGCCGCACGGACTGGTAGAGGCATTCAAGTCCACGCTCGCCGAGGTCACAGGTGCCGACCTCCTGCTCCACGTCGTCGACGCGAGCCACCCGCTTGCCCACCCGCAGATGTCGGCTGTCGACCTCGTTCTCGAAGAGGTCGGCGCAACGGGCCTGCCCTCACTCCTCGTCTTCAACAAGGTGGATGCGCTCGAGTCCGAGGAACGCGACCGGCTTGCCGCCCGCCACCCGGACGCGGTATTCGTCTCCGCGCTCACGGGCGAGGGCGTCGAAACATTGCTCGAACGCCTCTCGCGCGAGGCGACGCGGGGGGGACGCACGCTCACTGCTCTCGTGCCCTACACTCGCGGCGACCTCGTACAACTGGCGCACGAGCGCGCGCATGTGGTCAGCGAGCACCACACCGGGGAGGGGACCCGCCTCGTCGTGCAGGCGTCGTCGGAGGTCGCCAGCCGATTGAGCGAGTTCGAGACCGCTCCTTCGTCGAGCGCCCCCGGCACCCCGGCCGGGGAGGAATGACGGCGGGCGCGGCGCCCGCCTAGACGATACGCCTGAAGAGCGCCATGACCTTGCCGAGCACCGTCACGTCTCGCGTGAAAGTGGGTTCGAGCGCGCTGTTCTCAGGCTGGAGCCGTATCGTGTCGGCCTCCCTGAAGAACCGCTTGACGGTGGCCTCGTCATCGAGCATAGCGACCACGACATCCCCGTTCTCGGCGGTCGACTGCTGGCGCACGACGACGTAGTCGCCGTCGAGGATCCCCGCGTCGATCATCGAGTCACCGCGGACTCTGAGGACGAAGGTGGACTCATCAGCCATCTCGGCGGGAAGGGTGAGGGTCGCTTCGATGTTCTCGGCGGCAAGGATGGGGGAGCCAGCGGCCACCTGACCCACGAGTGGCACCGCTCTAGCCTGTCCGTAGTCGACCGCCCGATCCGCGTCGCGATAGTCGAACACCTCCAGAGCGCGCGGCTTCGAAGGGTCGCGGCGGATGAAACCCTTCCCCTCGAGCGCGGCAAGGTGCGAATGGACGGTAGAAGAGGAAGAGAGCCCCACCGCGTCACCGATCTCGCGCACGGAGGGCGGGAACCCGCGGCGGTGGATCTCGGACTTGATGAAGTCCAGGATCTGCCGCTGCCTGTCGGTTAGCTCGCGCGTGTAGGGCATCGGGTCCCCCTTCGTGACCGAAAGCATGTTCGCCCAGAGTCTAGCGCACTCCGATCGTGGGTGGCAAACATGCGTTCGTCCACTGGAATACGCCACACTTGCGAACGAACGTGTGTTCGGTGTAAGATCTCACACGAACATACGTTCGTTTTTCGGCCGATGTCAGAACCCGCCGGTAGGGTGACGACCGAGACACCGAACAGTGTGACTGCGGAAGGAGCGTCATGTACCTGACAGCATCGACCGGCTCGACACTTCAGGGGGGTCGGCGGCGCGAGGCCGCTCCATACCGGCGCGCTCTCCGTACACGCGGCGCCGCGTGGTACGAATGGGCCGCTATAGGCCTCATCGCACTCCTGTTGGCGTTCGCCGCGCTCACGTGGGCCCTCCCCGCCACAGAGACGTCTTCCGAGCAGACACGCGCCGTCCATGTCGGAAGCGGCGATACGGTCTGGTCGCTTGCGCGCGCACATCCCACCCCGGGACTCACGACAGCCCAGAACGTGGAATGGATACTTGCCATCAACGACCGCGCCGTCGGACGGATTCTCGCAGGGGAGGTACTGCTGGTCCCCGCCGGGATCGAGCAGGCGGGCATGGCCCAACGGTGATGAGGTCCCGACTGATGTCGCGCACCGGACCCACAATCTTCTGAGTGAGTCTCGATGATTCCCGTTGTAACCCTATATGTTGTGTGCTAGGCTCACTCAAAGCCAATATGTAGGGGTGAAACGATGAGATGTGCCTTCTGCGGACACGATGAGACCAAGGTGGTCGATTCCCGTGTGTCCGAGTCACAGGATGCGATCCGTCGTCGCCGCGAGTGCCTCGCATGCCAGAAGCGCTTCACCACGTACGAGCGTCGCGAAGAGATGCCCCTCATGGTCATCAAGAAGGACGGCACGCCTGAGCCGTTCGACCGCGGCAAGCTTCTGCGCGGCCTCGTCGTCGCCACGGCGAAACGCAACGTCGGCACCGACCGGCTCGAAGAGCTGATCGACGATCTCGTGGCCGAGCTGCACAACGAGTTCCGATACGAGATCGACTCGCGCGTCCTCGGAGACATGGTGCTCGAACGCCTCAAGGGGCTCGACAAGGTCGCCTACATCAGGTTCGCCTCGGTGTACAAGTCCTTCGAGGACGTAGCCGAATTCACCGACGAGCTTCGTGGACTGAAGAAGCGATAACCGACGATTCGCCTGCGGGAGACTCTCCCTCCCGCACCGACACGAGGGGTTGAGTGGTCGCATGGTCATGGAGCGGGTCGTCAACGTCATCAAGCCGACTGCGCCCGGTTCCCGAACGGACTCGACGGATATCGCCCTTCTCGTGTCGACCGCCTCGAAGCAACAGATCGATGCGTGGGACCGCTCCAAGATCGCCGACTCCCTCGTCAAGGAAGCCTGTCTCGCACCGCACGTCGCCGAGGAGATCGCTCTCGCCGTCGAAGACCGCATCGACGCCACCAATCTCGTCACGGTCACCACGGCAGTCATCCGCGAGATCGTCGACCTCGAGCTCCTCGAGCGTGGCATGACGCTCGCACACCGGCGCCACACCCATCTCGGTCTGCCGATGTGGGACGTGGAGCAGATCATCACCAACGCCAACAAGGAGAACTCCAACACCACCCATAACCCGGAGAGCGTCAACCTCACGATCGCCGAAACGATCCTCAAAGAGTTCGCGCTCAGGCGGGTATTCTCCGACGACGTCTCCGAGGCCCACTACGTCGGCGACGTGCACCTCCATGACCTCGGCTTCATCATCAGGCCCTACTGTGGCGGCCACAGCCTCGAGTACCTCAAGAAGTACGGTCTGAACCTCCCCAACATCACGAGTGTCTCCAAGCCGGCGAAGCACGCCGAGGTCCTCATCGGCCACATGGTCAAGATGGCATCGGCACTCCAGGCACACTACGCGGGAGCCGTGGGATGGGAAGCGGTCAACATCTTCTTCGCGCCATACCTCGTAGGCAAGAGCGACGAGGAGATCGAACAGCTCGCTCAGATGCTCATCTTCGAGTTCAACCAGCTTGCGGGTGCACGCGGCAGCCAGGTCGTGTTCACCGACTTCAACCTCTACTACAACGTGCCCCGGCACTTCGCCGACACGCCCGCGATCGGCCCCGGGGGTCAATACACCGGCAAGACCTACCGTGAGTACGAGGCCGAGGCGCAGCGGTTCGTGCGCGCGATGTTCAACGTCTACCTCCGGGGCGACGCGACCGGCAAGACGTTCGTGTTCCCCAAGCCGCTCCTCCACATCAGCGAGGACTTCTTCCGCACACGGGGCCACGAGGAGTTCCTCGACCTCGCATGCCGCGTCGCGAGCGCCCAGGGCATCACGTACTTCGTGTTCGATCGCGGTGACGAGGTCACGATCTCCCAATGCTGCAGGCTCAAGCTCAAGTTGAGCAAGGAGCAGCTCGATGAGACCTCGACCCCGGAGATCATGCGCTTCTCGGCGCTGCAGAACGTCACCATCAACCTGCCTCGGATCGCCTACAAGGCCAACGGCAACGACCAGGCGCTCTTCATGGAACTCAACAGAGCGCTCGAGCTTGTCGCCAAGGCCCACCTGCAGAAACGGGAGTTCATCCAAAAGCTCTTCGACCTCGGGGAGACCGGTCCGCTCGGCCTGCTCACGAAGAACCTGGACGGGCAGCCGTACCTCAAGATGGACCGGCTGACGTACCTCGCCGGGCTCCTCGGCCTGAACGAGCTCGTACAAGCCCATACCGGCGAGCAGCTCCACGAATCTGACCGAGCCCTCAGGTTCGGCCTGAAGGTCATCTCGGCCATGAACCTCAAGTGCAAGGAACTCTCCGAGCGATACGAGCTCAACATGGTGCTCGAGGAGAGTCCCGCCGAGTCCGCCGGCTACCGCCTCGCCAAGCTCGACATGAAGTACTGGCCCGAGCAGACCTCGGACGTGGTCAAGGGGGACCTCACCTCGCAGAATTACTACTACACCAACTCGGTCCACCTTGCCGTCGACGCGCCCGTCGACTACGTCGACCGGGTCGAGAAGCAGTCGCGTTTCCACCCGCTCATCGAAGCCGGAGCGATCGTGCACGTCTGGCTCGGCGAGCACGAACCGGAGCCCTTGGCGATCAGGAGTTTCGTGGAGAAGACGTTCCGCAACACCCAGTGCTCCCAGATCGCGTTCAGTCCCGAGTTCACGGTGTGCGAGAGCTGCCGGAAGACCGCGCGCGGCCTCAAGCCGCAGTGCAGCCACTGCGGCTCTCTCGATGTGTACGGGGTCA
The DNA here is from genome assembly GCA_007121015.1 of Coriobacteriia bacterium. GTDB lineage: Bacteria > Actinomycetota > Coriobacteriia > Anaerosomatales > SLCP01 > SLCP01. The sequence goes on along the minus strand of SKMN01000010.1, from coordinate 13,845 downwards.
CGCGCATCGTCGGCTACTTCTCGAAGGTCCAGACGTGGAACCGCAGCAAGGTAGGGGAGTTGTACGACCGGGTCCGCACCGGTCTGGCCGTTGCGCAGGACGGCTGAGTCGCATGCGATACGGGAACTCGAACGACGGGGGTGAACGGTGACGATCAAGCTCTTCGTGAAGGACGACTGTCCCCGCTGTCCCGCAGCGAAACACGCGTGCGAGGGCATCGAGTCGCTCGAGGTGTTCGACGTGGGCAGTGTCGAGGGACTCGCGGAAGCCTCGTACTACAGCGTGCTCGCGACCCCCACGATCCTCGTGTTCGACGACACCGGTTCCGAGGTAGCCGCATGGCGCGGTGCTGCGCCGACCCGTTCTGCGCTCCGTATGTCGTTGGCAGGGTGAGTTGAAGACCTCCACCTCCGATATCCGTGAGGACCTCGTCTCCGCCGGCCCCCCCGACTGCACGGCCGATCGGGTAGCAGGGTTCGTCCCCACCAGCATGCTCGACTGGCCGGGGGTGGTGTGCACGACGATATTCGTCACCGGCTGCACGTTGCGCTGCCCGTACTGCCACAATCCCGAACTACTCACCGGAGACGCCCCGCCTCACATGTGGCAGAGCGCGCTCTCGCACATCGCTATACGTCGCGGCTGGATCGACGGTGTCGTCATCAGCGGTGGCGAGCCCACCATCGACCCAGGACTTCCGAGACTGCTCGAGGACCTTGCGACGCGCGGGCTACCCGTCAAGCTCGACACCAACGGTACGCGTCCCGATGTCCTCGGGAGGGTACTCGCCGACGGCTTGGTAGAGTACGTCGCACTCGACGTCAAGACGTTCCCGGAGCGGTACGACTTGCTCGGCCTACCCGGTGCCGCCGAAATGGTCGCCGAGAGCATCGACATCGTCCGCGACTCCGGTGTACGCCACGAGTTCCGCACGACCGTGTTCCCGCCGATCATCACCTCCGATGAACTGCCTCGGCTCGCATCGCCGCTCACCGGGGGTGACGCGTACGTCCTCCAGCAGTTCCGCCCGGCCCGGACCCTCGATCCGGACGCGGCTTCCGTCACTCCTGTACCGCCCGAAGCGCTCACGCGTGCAGCGAGCGAGTGCTCCCGCTACCTGCCCACAACGACGAGAGGGGTGTAGGACTCCCGTGCGACTGCCGATCAAACGACTCGACGAGGGGCTCCCGCTCCCGCGCTACGCCCACACGGGCGACGCTGGACTCGATCTGTACGCCGCCGAGGACGTCACCCTCAAGCCGCTTGAACGCGTACTCGTCCCCACGGGCATCGCCGTCGCCATCCCCGAGGGCTACGCGGGCTTCGTCCAGCCGCGCAGCGGACTCGCGATCAAGCAAGGGCTCAGCCTCGTCAACACTCCCGGCCTCATCGACAGCCACTACCGCGGCGAGATCAAGGTCATCTGCATCAACCTCGATGCTAGCAGCGCCATCCGGATCTCCCGTGGCGACAAGGTCGCGCAGCTCGTCGTCCAGCCGGTCGTCTCCGCGGAGTTGATCGAGGTCGACACGCTCGAAGAGACAGTACGGGGGGAGGGCGGTTTTGGCAGCACCGGTTCGTGAGTGTCCACGTGTCCGCGTAGCCGCGCTCATAGCCCGAGAAGGCCAGGTCGTCTGCGTACGCCATCGTAAGGGCGACGATGTATACCACCTCTTGCCCGGCGGAGGAGTCGGGTGGGGCGAGACTCTCGAAGAAGCACTCGTTCGCGAGGTCGCCGAGGAGACCGGGCTCGTCGTGGAAATCGGACGGCCACTCATCGTCAACGACACGATCGACCCCTCGGGCACCCGTCACGTCATCAACATCACGTTCGAGGCCTCGGTGACGGGCGGCGTGCTGTCATCTGCGCCAGAAGACCCCCGTGTCGAGGGAGTCGACCTCGTCGACCTCACCGAACTCGCGACGATCGACCTGAGGCCACCACTCGCACACATCATCACCGCAGCTGTCCGCGAAGGTGCTGCGTTCGAGACGACGTACGCAGGAAGCGTGTTCAGGCCCTGACCGCTGAGGGCGCGTGGAGGCCCCGACAGAAGGACTGATGCCGCCACATATCCCACGGCTGACGTCGCTCACGGCGGAGCGATCGTCTCGCACAGCAGGCCCCGGACGTGTCGGCCACACACCGGGGCCTGCGGCGTCTCCGTACGAGAGCGCTGGCTGGTCGAGACCCGCTCGCTACAAGTCAGTTACCTGGGCCCTTGTAAGTCTGATAATGTATCTTATGTTAAGTTGCTTCAGAGGTGTCCGAACCTATCGAGGAATCCAGGTACCTTGCCTCGAAGCGTGAGCGTGTCATCTCGTCGAGGGCCTCTTGCGCCTCTTGCAGCAGGTCCTCGGCGTGGTCCCGGGTCGCGAACCTGCCGAGCTCCCGTACGACGTCCTCATCGTCGAGCTCGACCGCCTCGACGATCCAGACCTCTTCCTCATGCACGTCGGAGCGAGGTGGTTGGCGGTACAGGATGTCGTCGCGCCACTCGAAATCGAGCCCGCTGAGCTCTTCGAGGCGCGTGAGGCGCAGCCGGTAGAAGTCAGCCGCCTGACCGATGATGCCGCTCATGTGCCCTCCCGAACCGGATGGGTGCGTGCCTTCGCTTACTGCAACTCGGTGTATTGCTCGCTTGCCGACACGTATCCCTCGGTGCCATCGGAGTGACGTACGCGATACCACCCGTTCTCGGTACCGAGGTACTCGAGTCGCGTACCTCGGGTGAGTGTGGAGATGCGCTCCGCCTCCCGGGACGGACCCCTGCGGAAACTGAGGCCTTCGATGGTCACGACGACGGTCCGACCCGTCTCCGCAGTGGGTTCCGGGGTCTCGTCCGCCGGTTCCCCCGGCTCCTCGGCCGTCACTTCCTCGGCATCACCGTTCTCGACCGGTTCAGGTGTCGGCGTCACTTCGGCTGCGCGCTCGTGTTCCGGCACCCGCTCTGCCCGGTACTCGCCGAACCAGCCCCACACAAGCGACGCGATCACCGCAAGAGCGATCAGGCCGACGACTGCACGCACCAACCGTGGGACACCCGTCATATGTACAACCCTCCACCGTACACCGAGGCCTCGTCGAGATCGTACCGTTCACACGCTTCTCTTACCCGAGCATCGGCTACCTCGAACACACGTTCCACTCTTTCGAGGTCGATGTCGGCAAGTCCTGTGAACACGGTGTCGGTATCGCCGGACTCCCCTACCCTACCTGCTTCCTCACCGACGACGAACGCTGCGTCGGCGAGCGCCTCGGCGGCCGGCCACAACGATCGCGGCAACGGCATCGTGTCGAGTTCTTCGGCTGCGATCGCGGTGCGAGCCGCGGTCTCGGCGAGCGCGCGACGGTCCTCCGACTCCGGATGCTTGGCGAAGAACGTCAGGCGAGCGTCGTCCTCATCGGCCAGGTGGCGGATGATCGCCTCGAGCGTGCGCCTGCTCGCGACCACGCCCTCCCAGCGACCGACTACCTTGACCAAATGGTGGCGAACCGCCCGGCGCCACGTCAACCATGCCGCGAACGTGAGTGCGATGACGAGCATGAGCGCCGAGACCGCACCTGCGGCCCACGCCCATGCGGGAACTCCGGATACATCGATCACCTGCGTTCTCGTCCCTTCAGCAAGCAGGCCTCGGTGGCCTGCGTGTAGGTCAGCAGGTGCCGTCCCGCTTGTCGAGCACCCGCTTGGCCTTGCCCGCGGTCCGTTCGATCGAACCCGGCTCCACAAGCGTCACTTTCACGTGGAGGCCGAGGACCCCGTGCAACCGTTCGGTGACGTTCTTCGTGAACGCCACCATGTCAGCCATGATATCGGAAAACACCTCTTCGGCGACTTCCAGCTGTACTTCCATGTCATCGAGGCCGTGCTTGCGGTCGACGACGATGAGGTAGTGGGGTCGTACCCCTTCGATCTTGAAGAGCACATCTTCGATCTGACTCGGGAAGACATTCACGCCGCGGATGATGAGCATGTCGTCGGTGCGCTCGCGCACGGTGCGCATGCGCGCAAGCGTCCGGCCACACTCGCACGGGGTGCGGTCGAGGACGGTGAGATCGCGCGTCCGGTACCGCAGGACGGGAAACGCCTCTTTGGTGAGGGAGGTGAAAACGAGTTCGCCCTCCTGTCCGTCGTCGAGCGGCTCGCCGGTCGCCGGATCGACCACCTCGGCGAGGAAGTGATCCTCGGCGATGTGCAACCCGCACCTGCACTCGCACTCGCCGGAAACGCCGGGGCCCATGACCTCGGAAAGCCCGTAGTTGTCGGTCGCCACGATGCCGAGTCTCTCTTCGATCTCGCGGCGCGCCGCGTCCGTGCACGGCTCGGCCCCGAACAGGCCGAGGCGCAGCGAAGACCCCTTCAAGTCGATGCCCATCTCCTCGGCGACCTCGGCCATGTAGAGAGCATAGCTCGGTGTGGACACGAGTACGGTCGTGCCGAAGTCGGCCATCATCATGAGATGTCGCTCGGTGTTGCCGGCGCTCGCCGGGATGACCGTCGCACCGATGCGCTCGATACCGTAGTGCATGCCGAAGCCGCCAGTGAACATGCCGTAGCCGAAGGCCATCTGCACGAGATCGGTGTGGACCACGCCCGCCGCCGAGGCGACCCGGGCAGTGAGCTCCGTCCACGTCGCGATGTCACCCTTCGTGTACCCGACCACGATCGGCTTTCCGGTCGTGCCGGAGGACGAGTGGATGCGGACCACCTTGTCGAGGGGTACGGCGAACAGGCCGAACGGGTAGGTGTCCCGCAGGGCCGTCTTGTCGGTGAACGGGAGCTTGTGAACGTCCTCGAGCGACTTGATGTCGCGCGGACGCACGCCCCGCTCGTCGAGCGCATCCCGATAGTGCGGTACGCGCTCGTGCACCCACGCGACCGTCGACTGCAACCGGCGCAGCTGCAGATCGTGCAGCGCGTCGCGGTCCATCGTCTCGTACTCGGGGTTCCAGATCATGGCTCGCTACTCCCCTTCCCCACGCCAGGCTCCAAGATAGATGAGCCTGATGTCATCGTTGGCAAGCAGCTCTTCCGCCGCTCCGTGCAATGCTATGGATCCCGTGCGCATCACGTACCCTCTGTCCGCATGCCTGAGCGCAAGACGTGCGTCCTGCTCGACAAGCAGGATCGTCAGCCCGCCCGTACGCAAGGTCTCGAGTGCGGCGAATATCTCGGCGATGATCCGCGGCGCCAGTCCGAGAGAGGGTTCGTCGAGCAAGAGCATGCGTGGCCGTGCCATGAGCGCACGCGCGACCGCAAGCATCTGTTGTTCTCCGCCGGAGAGCGTCGCTGCGCTCTGGGTCCGACGCTCGGAGAGTACCGGGAAGAGCTCGAAGGCCCGGTCTCGCTCGGCGGCGAATTCCTCGGCATCGCGCGTATGTGCGCCGAGCCGCAGGTTCTCCTCGACCGTCATCGGTCCGAACAGCATCCGTCCCTCCGGGACGAGGGCGAGTCCCTCGCGCACCGAGCGCTCGGGTGACATCCGAGTGATGTCCTTGCCAAATAGGCTCACAGTCCCGGCCGCTGGCGGCACGAGCCCGACGACCGCCTTGAGCAGGGTAGATTTCCCCGCTCCGTTGGCACCGATGAGGGTGACCATCTCGCCGGGCGCGATGGTGAGGTCGATCCCACGCAACACGTCGACCCTGTCGTACCCGGCCGACAGTCCCGAGATGTCGAGGGCTGCCGAGGACTTAGAGTTCATCGGCTTCCTCCTCCCCGAGGTAGGCCGCGATCACCACGGGGTCCTTCTGGATGAGGCGCGGCGGCCCCTCGGCGATCTTGCGTCCGCGATCGAGAACGACGATCTCGTCGGAGACCTCCATGACGAGACCCATGTCGTGCTCCACGACGACGATGGTGGTCCCCTCGTCACGGATGCGATAGAGCGCCTCGGCAAGGGCAACCGTCTCCGCCATGTTCAGTCCAGCCGCAGGCTCGTCGAGCAAGAGCACGCGCGGACGTGCCGCGAGCGCCCGCGCGATCTCGAGCAGGCGTCTCAACCCATGCGGCATGTCGGCCGCGGGGGTGTTCGTCCACTCGCCGAGCCCAACGAGACGCAACAGGCGTGCGGCCTCCTCGGCCACGTCGCGCTCCTCTTGCACCGTCCATGGCAGACGCAGCGCCGAAGCGAAGAACCCGGCCTTCGTGACAGCGTGAGCTCCGGCCATGACGTTCTCGCGCGCCGTCATGTCCTCGAAGAGCTGTGTGTTCTGAAAGGTCCGCGCAATACCCGAACGGACTATAAGGTGCGGCCGCTTGCCGGTCACCTCGTCGCCGTCGAACAGCACGCTGCCCGCATCGGGCCGATCGAACGCGGTCATCACGTTGAAGAGCGTGGACTTGCCCGCGCCGTTCGGGCCGATGACGGCCTTTATCTGGCCGTCATGCACGTCGAAGGACACGTCGTCCACCGCGACCAGACCTCCGAATCGCCTCGTCACACCTCTGACCTGCAACAGGCTCACCCTGCATCACCCCGCTCGGGGAAGATGCGTCGGATCAGGCTGCCTATGCCACCGGGGACGAACAGCATGACGGCGATGATCGTCAGGCCGTAGATGTCCTCCTGCCACTCCTGGATCGTCTCGAGCGCTGTGCGCGACAGCCCCGGGATCACAGCGTCGCTGTAAGGAATGAGCGTCAGGATCACCGTCGCGATGACCGGTCCGGCAAGCGATCCGGTCCCCCCGAGGACCGCCATGGCTACGAGCAGCACAGAGACATGGAGCGAGAAGGTCGACGGAGACACGAACCCGACGACGTGGGCGTAGAGCGCGCCCGCAAGTCCCGCGAGAGCCGCGGAGATGACGAACACGCGCACCTTCACCCCGGTGATATCGATGCCGCACGCCGTGGCTCCGAGTTCCGACCCATGAAGCGCCCGCATGGCGCGTCCGGCGCGCGAACGCACCACGTTGTAGGCGAGAAGGAGCGCGACGGCCGCGACTCCCCACACGAGCCAATACGCGGTGCCCGCAGTGTCGAACTCGAGCGGCCCGAGGGTCGGGTACGGGATGCCGGAGAGGCCGTCCGGCCCACCGGTGACAGGTCGCGCTTCGACGAACACGACTTTCATGATCTCGCCGAAACCGAGCGTGGCCATCGCCAGGTAATGACCCTTGAGCCGCAATGACGGAAGCGCGAGCAGCAGTCCCCCTACCGCCGTCAGAACGAGGGCGAGCGCGACCCCCGCGACCCATGGCCAGCCAAGTGTGAGCACTGCGAACGCCGAGGCATAGGCCCCGATCCCGTAGAAGGCTGCATGGCCGAGGGACACCTGGCCCGCGTATCCGAACAGGAGCGCCATACCCGTGATGATGATGACGTTGACCCCAACGAAGGTGAACACCCGAAGGAGGTAGCGCTCCGATGTCAACATCGGCAGGGCGAAGACCGCAACGAGTGCGATCGCGACGATAGCGATGAGCCGGATGTCGGGACGCTTCACCACGATCGCCTCTACACCTTCTCGCGCCGCGATGCGCCGAAGATGCCCTGTGGGCGCCAGAACAGCACGCCGAGCAGGACCACGAGGGCGATGGCGTCTTTGTACGTCGAGGAGATGAACGCGATGGACATGCTCTCCAGCATCCCGAGGACGATACCGCCGGCGACTGCCGCGATCGGGTTGCCGAGGCCCCCGAGTATCGCCGCTGCGAACCCTTTGATGCCAACCGACGGTCCGACGTCGAAGGCAGTCTGGGTCAGCGGGGTGACGGCGAGACCAGCTAGCGCACCGAGCGCCGCGGCGAGCATGAAGCTCACCGTGACGATCCGCCGCGGGTCGATGCCTACGAGGCGAGCCGCATCGCGGTTCACGGCACACGCACGCATCGCCCGTCCGAGGCTCGTGCGGTTGTATAGGTACCACAAAGCTACGACGGCGAGTGTGGTCAAGCCGAGTATCCACAGCGACTGTATCTCGAGCACCGCACCGAATATCGACACCGTACCGGTGCTGGTGAACGCCGGGAGCGCCTTTTCCAGCGGCCCGAACAGATGGCGGGCAGCAGACGACAGCACCATCGATCCACCCACCGTGATGATGATGATCGCGAGCAGGTCTCCGTCCTTGCGGGGTCGCACCGCGAGGAGTTCGAACACCCCACCCACAAGGGCGGTCATCGCGACGCCCACGAGTCCGGCGAGTGGGAGCGGCAGGCCGAGACCTGCGTACGCCCATACCGACAGCATCCCGCCGAGCATGTAGAACTCGCCCTGTGCGAAGTTGATGGCGCCGGTGGCCGCATATACGAGAGTGAAGCCGAGCGCTACGAGCGCGTAGATGGCGCCGTTCTTCAAACCCGCAAGTGCGAACTGCAGCAGCTCGACGGCGCCCACGCTACTAACGGACCTCCTCGACAGGCGCCCACGCACCGTTCTCGATGACGTACATCGTCAGGTCGTCGGCGGTCATGCCGTTGTGGTCGGTCGGCGAGAACGTGAACGTGCCGCCCACCGAGACAAGGCCGCTCGTGGCCTCGATCTCGTCACGCAGGTCGCCCGGGGTGAAGTCCGCTGGCGATCTCCGTGCCGCCTCGACGATGATGTGTATCGCGTCGTACGCGTGACCGGCGAATATATCGGGGCCCGCACCCCATCGCTCCGTATACCGGTCGATGAAGCTCGTCGCGACCTCGTAGGCCTCGGTATCCACACCGTACGTCTCCGGGACGAGTATATGGCCCGCGGCGAACATGAATCCTTCCGCTGCATCTCCGGCACCCTCGACGAACTCTAAGCGCGCATTGCCGGGCGCTCCGAAGAAGCGTAGCGGGGCAGCCCCGCCTATGGCGGCGTTGTTCTTAAGGATCGTCGCGGCTTCGGCTCCGGCAGCCCACATGAGGACCGCGTCGGGAGCCTCGGCGCGGACCTTCGTCAGCTGTGGCGTCATGTCGGTGTCGCCCCGGTTGAACTGCTCCTCGGCGACGATCTCGATCCCGAACTCGTCGACGAAATCCTTCGTCACGTCCGAGCCGTCCTTGCCGTAGCCGCCGGACTCGGCGATGATGGCAAGCCGTTCGATGCCTGCCGCCTGCAGGTTCTCGAGGGTGAACGGCACGACGACCCTGTTGGGCCACGGCGTCTGGAACACCCACGGGCTGAACTGGTCGGTCACGATCGAGCCGCCAGCCAGGGCCACCTGGGGGACAGCGCCGGGCTCGATCTCCTGGCGCATCGCCATCGACTGCCCGGTCCCACTCCCACCGATGATGGCAACGACGCCTTCTTGGTCGATCAGGCGGCTCGCAGCAGCGACCGACCGAGCCTCGTCGCTAGCGTCGTCCTCGTAGAGCACTTCTACCATCCGCCCGTTCACGCCGCCGTCGGCGTTGATGCGGTCGACTTCGACCTCGATCGCACGACGTGCCGGCTCGCCGAGTCCCGCAAGGGAACCGGAGAGCGAGAGCACCGCACCGATACGCACCGTCTCACCGTCGCCGTAGCCGGTCTCCCCGTCACAACCGACGAGGAAGACCGGCACCGTCAGCGCGACGATGCAAGTCGATACGAACACACGAGCCAGGCGCGCTCCTATACTCCTGCTCATCCGGATCCCTCCCAGGTCTGGATGTGGCATCTCGCCTAATCGGCGAGCGTCCACTCCCCGTTGCGGATCTCGTACATGCCGAGATTGTCCTCGGTCATCCCGTTATGGTCGGTCGGTGAGAACGTGAACGTCCCGCCGATGCCCACGAACCCGCTCGTGGCCTCGATCTCGTCACGGAGCTCTTCAGAGGTGAACTCCTCGGACAAACGCTCCATCGCCTCGACGATGAGGTGGAGTGCGTCGTACGCGTGACCCGCGAACGTGTCCGGTGCTTTACCGAACCGGTCCGTGTAGCGCGCGATGAAATCGGTCGCTACCTCGTACTCTGGCGTGCCCACGCCGTAGGCCTCGGGCACGAGTACCTTGCCCGCCGCGAAGCGGAAGCCCTCGGCGGCTTCTCCCGCGCCCTCGATGAACTCGACACGCGCGTTACCATGGCTCCCGAACAGCGGGATGTCGAAGTTCAGCGCCGCCATGTTCTTGGCGACCGTGGCCGCTTCTGCACCGGCGTTCCACATCACGACCGCTTCGGCGTCGGTGGCACGGATCTTGGTGAGCTGGCTCGTCATATCCGCGTCACCGGGGTTGAAGCTTTCCTCGATGACGATCTCGATGTCGAAGTCATCGATGAACTGCTTGATCACCTCGACGCCGTCCTTCGCGAAGCCGCCTGAATCGGCGATGAGCGCGATCCTGTCGATCCCCTGGTCCTCCAGGTAGCTCAACGTGAACGGCACGACGATGCTGTTCGACCACGGCGTCTGGAACACGTACGGATGGAAGTCCGCCGTGATCACGGTACCGCCCGCTACCGAGACCTGCACAAGGCCCGCGCGATCGATCTCCTGGCGCATCGCCATGGTCCCACCGGTCCCCGTCGCGCCGATGAGCGCGATGACGTTCTCGCGCTCGACGAGTCGCGACGTGACCGCGACCGCGTTCTCGGCGTCACTCGCATCGTCCTCGATCAACACCTCGATCGGACGGCCGTGCACACCGCCGGCTTCGTTGATGCGCTCCACCTCCATAAGAAGGGTGTTGCGCTCCGGCTCCCCTAGACCCGCAAGTGTGCCGCTCAGCGACAGCACCGCCCCGATGCGGTAGGGCTCTCCGGTCGCTGCTCCATTCTCGGTCGTGCCATCGTCTCCCGGCCCGGTCTCGAGTGCGCACCCCGACACCGGCACGATGGCGATCGCGACCAGCAGCGCGACCAGCAGCGCGAAGTACGTTCTCGCTCCTGCCATGTGCCCCTACCTCCTCACACACTCCCGCTCCTCCGGCACGCCTCGTGCGTGCCGGTCAGAACCGCGATATCTCCTCTTGCGACACGAGCCGTACCGGCTGGTCCGCGAGGAGTCCGACCGCGCGATCGACGTCGGCCACGTTGAGCACGACGTACGTCGCGACGAGCGAATACACATACTCGATGTTGACCCCCGCATCGGCGACGATCTTGAGAACCCCCGCGAGACCGCCTGGCTGGTCGGGTAGATCGATACAGATGACCTCACTCGGCTTGACGGTGAAGCCCGCGCCCTTCAAGACTTCGAGTGCCTCGTCCGGCTTGTCGACGATGAGCCTCAGTATCCCGTATTCTGCCGTATCCGAGACTGCAAATCCACGGATGTTGATAGCGGCCCCACCGAGCAACTCGGTCACCTCGCTCACGCGACCTGCCTTGTTCTCGATGAACACCGATAGCTGCTTCACCTTCATAGCAAGCACTCCCCTCCTTCGCCGCACGCGCGGCGTCCCAGCTCGAATGCGAGAAGATTGACGTCGACGGTCGCCGGCGGCACCCGCTCCGCGATCACCGTCCGCCACAGGTCGACCGGGAATGCAAGACCTGTGGAGACCGCGCCAAGCAAGACGACGTTCGCCGACTTGGGACTCCCCGCCTCGCACGCAAGCGCCTCGGCGTCGAGGAACGTCGCGCCCTCCTCGGCGAGACGCGCTTCGAGGCCGTCAGGGACCTCCGCCTTCCCGATGAGGACGGGCAGCGGGTCTATGACACGCGAATTCACGACGAGGCGCCCACCCGCCTTGAGCACCCCGAGCATGCGCGCAGCCTCGATGAGCTCGAACGCGACGAGGTGGTCTGCGTGTCCGGGGTCCGTGAGCGGCGAGGCGACGTGCTCACCGAAACGGACGACGGTGTCCACCGCGCCGCCACGCTGCGCCATGCCATGCACCTCTGAGAGCTTGACGTCCAGACCCGCGGCCATGGCCGTCTTCGCGAGTACGTCGGCGGCGAGGATCGTGCCCTGCCCGCCTACACCGGCCAGTACGACCGTGGTCGTCGTCGTACCCATCACACACCTCCGATATCGCACGCGGGCCCGGTGAGCTCGATGGCCGAGAACCGGCACACCTGTACGCAGTCACCACACCCTACGCATAGCGTGATGTCGATGGATGCTTTGCGCCCCTCGACCGTGCTGATGGCCGGACATCCGAGTCGGATACACGCCCCGCATGCGGTGCATGCCTCGTCATCGACGGCATACGGCTGCTCGCGTTCTTTGATGAGGAGCGCACACGGCGCGCGAAAGATGATCACGCTCACTTCGTCCGCCGCGACCTCCTCGCGTACCGCCTCGACCGATGCCTCGAGGTCGTGGGGATCGACCGTCCTCACCCGGGTGACACCGAGTGCACGCGTCAGTGCTTCCAGGTCCATCTCGACGGCGTCAGCGCCTTGCAGCGTCTTCCCGCTCACGGGGTTGGGCTGATGGCCAGTCATCGCGGTGATACGGTTGTCGAGGATGCACACCGTGGCGCAGCCACCGTTGTACACCGTGTCCGACAGTCCCGTGATCCCCGAGTGAGCGAACGTCGAATCGCCGACGACTCCGACGACGGGCCGCCCGGCTCCATGACCTGCGAGCGTCATACCATGAGCCATGCCGACGCTAGCGCCCATGCATACGCACGAATCCATCATCGCTAGCGGGGGAAGCGCCCCAAGCGTGTAACACCCGATGTCTCCCGTGACGATTGCCTTCACCTTCTTGAGGGCGTAGTAGGCGCCGCGGTGCGGACAGCCAGGGCACATCAGCGGCGGTCTGGGCGGCACGTCGACTTCCTCGCGCACATCCGGCTGCTCCGATCCAAGCGCCCGACCGATAAGGCCCGGTGTCAACTCGCCAGCCTGAGGTAGAGGTATCGGTTCGATCTCGACCCCCTCTATCCTCAACCTCGAGTACAGGTATGGGTCTGCCTCCTCGACCACGACGACGCGGTCCACGGCGCGGGCGAACTCGCGAAGCGCCTCACCCGGTACCGGGAACACGAGGCCGAGCTTGAAGACCGAAGCGTCGGGCACCGCCTCCCGGACGTGGTGGTAACACACTCCCGACGTCACGACGCCGAGCGCCGTGTCGCGCATCTCGACGCGGTTCAACCCGGTCTTCTCGGCGAAACTCGCCAGACGTTCGATACGCTCGTCCACGAGCGTCCGACGCGCTCGAGCCATCGCCGGCATCATGACCCACTTGCCGAGATCCTTCTCGTAGCCACGCGACTCCTCGAGCTGGACCCGCTCCCCGATTTCCACCGCACCCTTCGAGTGAGCGATCCTGGTGGTCACGCGGACGATGACCGGCGTATCGAAGCGCTCTGACATCTCGAACGCGTCCCGCACGAACGTCAACGCCTCTGCGCTGTCGGACGGCTCGAGCACCGGGACGCGCGCAAACGGTCCCCAGTTCCTCGAATCCTGCTCGTTCTGCGAGGAGTGCATGCCTGGATCGTCGGCGACCCACAACACCAGCCCCGCACCGACCCCGGTATACGCGAGGGTCATGAGCGGGTCGGACGCGACGTTCACCCCTACATGCTTCATCGTCACGAAGGAACGAGCCCCGCCCATGCTCGCACCGGCCGCGACCTCGAGAGCGACCTTCTCGTTGGGGCACCACTCGGCATAGACGTCTTCCATGCGAGCGAACACCTCAAGAGCCTGCGTCGATGGGGTTCCCGGGTAGCCGGTTCCCACGGCCGTACCCGCTTCCCATGCGCCGCGAGCCGCTGCTTCGTTGCCGGAAAGAAGGGTGTGCGACACGGAGGTCCTTCCATCGTGAGCAGGGACGAGACGTGGCGATGATTGGACGGATGATACCACAGCAAGCGGGCACGTGACTCGCGTGCGGAAACCGGGAACGCACCCGCGAATTGACAAAGTTAGTGCAAGTGGTCTTGCACTTGGTCTGGCAGGGCCCTCCGCCCCGCCTCGTGTGACCCCGGCGCGCTCCGCGCCCTGTTCTATCCTCTCCCGAGTCCACCTTC
>SKMN01000044.1 GCA_007121015.1 Coriobacteriia bacterium | reverse complement strand
GTTCCGAAGAGTCTAGGTTCGAGCCCTAGCACCCCAGCCAGAACGGCCCGTTAGTCTAGCGGTGAGGACGCCGCCCTCTCAAGGCGGAGATCACGGGTTCGAATCCCGTACGGGCTACCAGTAGGTAACGGAGGCCCCCGCGTCAGGTGGACGAAACCGGCGGGGGCCTCCTGCTATCTCCTCCACCCTCGTTCGTACCTCATCGCAGCCCGCCCCTCCCACCCCATGCCACACGCCGCGTGTGCTATCCTCAGCCACCATGGAAACCACATCGCCCCCATCATCGGAACGCAGCGACTTCATCCGGGAGATAATAGCCGCCGACCTGCGCGAAGGCAGGCACGAGTCTGTCGTCACGCGCTTCCCGCCGGAACCCAACGGCTACCTCCACATCGGGCACGCGAAGTCGATCTGCCTGAACTTCGGCATCGCCGAGGAGTTCGGCGGCCGCTGTCACCTTCGTTTCGACGACACCAACCCTATCAAAGAGGAGCAGGAGTACATCGACTCCATCGAGGCCGATGTGCGTTGGCTCGGCTTCGACTGGGGCGAGCACCTCTACTTCGCTTCCGATTACTTCGAGCAGCTCTACGAGTGGGCGGTCCACCTCATCGAGGCGGGCAAGGCTTACGTCGACGACCTCTCTGCTGACGAGATCCGGCAACACCGCGGCACGCTCACCGAGCCAGGCCGCGAGAGCCCGTGGCGCGACCGCACGATCGAAGAGAACCTCGACCTGTTCGCCCGCATGCGCGCCGGTGAGTTCCCAGACGGTTCGCGCGTGCTGCGCGCGAAGATCGACATGGCCTCGCCAAACATCAACTTCCGCGACCCGGTGATGTACCGCATCCTGCATGCCACTCACCCCCGCACCGGCGATGCGTGGCGCATCTACCCGTCGTACGACTTCGCTCACGGTCAGTCCGACGCCATCGAGCACATCACACACTCCATCTGCACGCTCGAGTTCCAGGACCACCGTCCGCTCTACGACTGGTTCATCGAGAACCTCCCGGTACCTTCGCGCCCGCGCCAGTACGAGTTCGCGCGGCTCAACCTCACCCACACCGTGCTGTCCAAGCGAGTACTGCTCCGGTTGGTGAACGAGGGTCACGTCCGCGGGTGGGACGATCCGAGGATGCCGACCCTTTCCGGTCTGCGCCGCCGAGGCTTCCCGGCCGAGGGGATCCGCGATTTCGCAGCGATGATCGGCGTGGCGAAGGCCGACAGCGTCGTAGAGGTAGAGATGCTCTACCACGCCGTCCGCGATGTGCTGAATCGCACCGCCCTCCGCCGCTTCGCGGTTCTCAAACCCCTCAAGGTGGTCATCGAGAACTACCCTGAAGGGGAAGCCGAGGAGATCGAGGTCATCAATAATCCCGAGGACTCCTCCGCCGGGACGCGCCAGGTACCGTTCACACGAGAGTTGTGGATCGAGCGCGACGACTTCATGGAGGACCCGCCGAAGAAGTTCTTCCGTCTCGCCCCCGGCCGCGAGGTACGACTTCGCTCTGCGTACTTCATCACATGCAACGAGGTCGTGAAAGACGCTGATGGCGAGATCGTCGAGCTGCGGTGTACGTACGACCCTGAAACGCGTGGCGGGAGCGCTCCTGACGGGCGGCGGCCCAAGGCAACACTCCACTGGCTCTCCATCGCCCACGCGGTTCCTGCCGAGGTCCGCTTCTACGACCACCTCTTCGAGAACGCACACCCGGGATCGGACGGTCGCGACATCTTCGACGACCTGAATCCCGACTCCGAAACCGTGCTTCATCACTGCTTCGTCGAGCCGGCCCTCTCGGACGCCCCTCCCGGCGAAACCCTACAGTTCGAGCGTCTCGGCTACTTCTGCAGCGATGCAGACTCCACAGCCGATGCGCCGGTCTTCAACCGGACGCTCACTCTGCGAGACACCTGGGCGAAGCTTCAGGCCCAAGGTAAGCAGAACTCGGCGTAGCCTGCCGCATCGCTTGCCACCTCTCCCTGCACGGCCCCTCTTCACTCGGCACAGTGTCTGCTCAGGGTACAATGGATGCGGAGTGGGCCAGGCGGTCGCACGCGCACGTGTGCGCGTGAGGAAAGTCCGGACTCCACAGGGCAGGGTGCCTGCTAACTGCAGGGCGCGGCGACGCGACGGAAAGTGCCACAGAAAAGAAAACTCTCCCGCGTACGCGGGAGAAAAGCTGAAACGGTGCGGTAAGAGCGCACCAGCGTCACGGCAACGTGGCGGCTTGGCAAACCCCACCTGGAGCAAGGGCGAATAGGAGCGATCAAGGCCGGCCCGGCCGTCGCTCGGGTTGCCCGCGTGAGGCCGTCGGCGACGGCGGTCCCAGATAGATGACCGTCCACGACAGAATCCGGCTTACCGGCCCACTCCACTCGATCACACAGCGAGGGCGGTCACCGAAGTGGCCGCCCTCGCGTCGTACCCGTTGGCTCGTGTAGCCCCGCTAACGCGGTATCACCCGAACCGCGTTGGGACCGACGCGGACGATCTCGAAATCGCGGATGGTCGTGGTGCCACGTCCCCACCACGTCTCGTTACCTGCAGCGTCGACAGCCTTCAGCCTGAACGTGAACGTCCCGACACGTGCGGCGCCTGTCTCGTCGCCAGCGCCGTTCCATGAGATGCTCGCCGCGCCGGCACTGACCGGGGCGGTACGCGTGGCGTAGAGCCTATCCTGCTCATCGTACACGTAGAGCCACACACGACCGGGCTTACTCACGTCGAAGTTGACCGTCATCCAGTCCTTGTAGCCTTCACGGATGATCGGGTAGAACGGCTCGGGACCACTGCGGACGTTCGATATCCGCGGAGGGACCTTGTCGAGTCGGAACGTGCGCAGTTGCGATACCTCTCGGCCGAGCATGTCAGCGGCCGTCACCTTGAGCGTGTGTGTCCCGTTCGCGAACGGAGCCCAGTCGGGCTTCAGCTCGTACGGCGGGCCGTACACGGTGCCGACGTGCCTTCCGTCGATCTCGAAGCGGACCCACCGTATGCCGGCGAGATCTGTCGCATTCGCCTTCAAGGGCCGGGTGGCGCCGATGAGGTCGTTTTCCCTGGCCGGATAGACGATCTCGACCTCAGGTTCGTACGGGTCGGAATGGAAATACGTGTACGCCCAGGGACCGGCGTTCGTCGCCCTATCGACAGCGCGAACCCGGATCTCACTCTTGCCCGGCGGCATGTCGTGAATGGTGACGTACGGACGCGTGGGCGGCAGGTAGAACACGCCGCTTCCACGTGCCTCGCGGTCGACCTGGACCTCGAAGTACGCGACTCCCGACAATTCGTCGTACTGCGCGTCCTCCCAGAACACGTATGCCTGCTGAGAATCTGTCCACAGACCGGTCGGACCCGTGTATCGCTCGGACGGCTTGGCGGTAAGTTTACGTACCTGCATCGGCGGGGTGGCGTCTATGCCGAGCGGATAGGGGCCTATCGTCTCGGATGCGAGGATGCTCTCTCCGCTCTCCGGACCGTCGGCCTCGAAACGCCACGACAGGTACCATGTGCCTTCCCATGGGTGTTTCTGTCCAGGCATCGCCGTGTAGTTCCAGGCTGATGCCGGCTCTTGGAACCAGTGCGACACGAGGTCCTTCCTCACCTGCACGCGCGTATCAGTTGGAAAGACCGTACTCATGTCGACGCGCGGCCCGTTGGGCACCACCTCGGTGAACGCGTCAGGATCGCGGTCGAACCGATAGTGGACGTGCCGGATGTGACCCTCCTCGGCCCAGTTGACCTGAGGAAGGTTGAGCAGGTACTCGACGGTGGTCGAGTTGCCCCACCCGCGGCGCCAATTGGTCTCGGAATCGCTGATGGCGTCGGGGTTCGTGGGAGACTCACCCAAGGGATACGGGATGTCGTGCACGGAGGCGAACGCCCCCTGCGGCACGATCGTAGCGAAGAGAAGCGCGGCAAGCCACGCGCTCAAGACCTTGCTGCGACTAGAGTGTGACATGGTCTCCCCCATCTCGGAGTCTGCGTTGTGCGCACATTCTACTCTATCGGCACGCCACGGTCATGCTTGAGGGGGTCACGCGCGACCGGTCACACCGACTTCCACTGGAACGAACCGCACGACGCAGGATCGCTCTCGCCCTTCTTGGGGCACGTCGCGAGATACACGCATTCGTCACACGTCAGCTCCGCGATGTCGGAAGCGCCCGCCTCGTATGCGGGAGGTTCGTCGGTGTCCTCCGGGGCCTCGGGCACCTCCGGGGCCTCGGCGGCTTGCGGGGCATCGGGGGACTCAGGGACCTCGATCGATATCGAGCCCTCGACGGTATCGTAGGAGCCCATGATCACGGGGCGGGACTGGGTGACCGCCTCACCCGCGCCGTCGGCATAGACGAGGGGCTCGACGTCGCGCGCTGGCTCCTCGAGAGGGTCGGGCACGTACACAGGCGATTCTTCGACCTCCGCAGTGGCAGGCGCTTCGGTCTCGGCGACGTCCCAGGGCCATGCCGCAGGCGCGACATCGACGACGGCGGGCTCTTCGGGTCCAGGGGCAGCCGCTGCCTCCGGCTCTTCAGGCGCTGCGTGCGCTTCCGGCTCCTCGGCGACAGCATGCGTCTCGGGCTCCTCGGGAGTCGTCTGTTCCGGGACGTCCGGCACGGAAGACACGGACTCCGGCGCCGCTATCCCCGATGATTCCAACGCACCTGCGGCCCGACGAAGCGCTGACGGGAGGTCCTCCTGCTCTTCGGGGGGCGATCCGAGCGATTCGGCGGGTTCATCGGCCACGGGCGACTCCTCCACTACCGGTTCTGCAGCGACGGGCGGCTCGGGTACGGCCTCCAGCGGCATCGACGCGACGAGCTCGAGCTCGGGTGACGACTGAGGTTCGGACTCTGCGGGCACGACGTCTCCAGCAGGAGGTCCTTCGACGGACAGCGGCTCTTCAGGGGCGGCTTCTTCGACGGGCGCGGGCGCCTCCCACACTCCGACCCCTTCATCGGCCATCGCCTCGTCCTCAGGTGAGGGGGCGACCGGAGTGGCGGCGGGCTCCTGCGAGACCACGATCACCGGAGTAATGGCATCGAGGTCCACAAGGAAGAGTTCTTCGGAACCGCGTATCGCCCCGGCATGCGGGAGCTCTGAGAGCGCCTCCTGACGCGTCTCGAACACGGTGGGGCCGAAAAGCCGTACCGTATCGCCATCACGCACGAGCAGGATGAACGCCATCGAAGGCACTCCTCACCATCAGTCGGACGGGCACGGCACCGTGCACTCTATGCTAGAACTCCACCGGCCGAGGGGCAACCACGCTTCCCGCCCCGCCTGCTCGGCGTCCTCTCGCCGGTCCACGCCGTGCAACCACCGACACTTACTGCGCGACCTGTGCTCTTAGTCCTTTGAGTCGGCGTATGTTCTCGCTGTCTTTAACCGGCACCTCGCCCGGCATCTCGGTGATCGCGCATGTCCCGGTGCCCGCCAAGACCGTGAACATCGCGGCGAACGGCTCGTGACCGAGCGTTCCGTCCCCTATCCACGCGTGGCGGTCCCTCCTGGACCCGCCACCGTAGACGGCATCGTTGGCGTGCACCACTTCGAGCGCTCCGGGTCGGCATCGGGTATCGATGGACTCGATGAGGGTGGTCCACTCCTCGGGCGTTCCGAGTCCCATCCCCGCGACGTGACCGTGGCACGTGTCGACGCACACGCCGAGCGACTCGCGCAGCTCAGGTGCGGCATCGAAGACGGTTGCAAGCTGTTCGACATCGCGACCGTAAGTGTGACCCGCACCTGCGGAGTTCTCGAGCAGGAGACGGGTCCGCCGGCGGTCGGTGTCATCGGGACCTGGACCGGCGTCGTCCGCGATGTCGAAGGCGTCGCGCACTGCCATGGCTATCCGCTTCGCAGCACCTTCGGGATCGCCGAGCGGATCGGTGCCGAGGTGGGTGATGACGCCCTCGGCCGAGAGCAGCCGGCCCCGCACGATCTCATCGGCCAGCGCCTCGATCGAGCGCGCGCGGGCTTCGGGATCCGTAGCAGCGAGGTTGATGAGGTAGGCGGTGTGAGTATAGACGGCGCGTATGCCGTGGGACTCGCGGGCCTCGGCGAAGCGCAGGCCAGCTTCGATGTCGGGGGGCGGGCCGACCCACCGTCTCGGACTCTTGGCGAATACCTGGATGCACTCGCATCCGACGTCGCGCGCGTACTCGAGCGAGGCGATGAGTCCTTTCGCAACGGACACGTGCGCACCTACGAGCATGGGTCTCCACTTCGAGAGGGTACACTCCAAGCAGTATGAACGAAGACGCAACACGCTGGATCGGCAGGGCCGTCATCCATCTCGACATGGATGCGTTCTTCGCCGCTGTCGAACAACTCGACGACCCGGAGTTGCGTGGACGGCCCGTCATCGTCGGCGGCGACCCGAAAGGCCGAGGCGTGGTGTCCACGGCTTCTTACGAGGCCCGTACGTTCGGCGTGCGCTCCGCGATGCCGTCCGCTCGTGCCGCCGCCCTCTGCCCCGACGCGGTGTGGGTCAGGCCGCGGTTCGAGCGCTACAAAGAGCTCTCCGATGCCGTGAGAAGGATACTCGAAGCCGAGACCCCTCACGTCGAGCCCGCCTCGATCGACGAAGCGTACGCCGACATCACCCCCGGCCGACACGGTGGCGAAGACCCGGTGGCGCTGGCCGGCAGGATCCAAGGGCGCGTCGGCGCGCTCGGCGTGACGTGCTCGATAGGCGTGTCGACCTCCAAGACCGTCTCGAAGATCGCGTCCGATCACGACAAGCCACACGGCCTGACGGTGGTCCGGCCCGGCGAGGAAGCGGCGTTCCTCGCCCCGATGCCGGTGTCCGCACTGCCCGGGATCGGGAGCGTGAGCGCAGAACGCCTCGCGAAGGCCGGAGTGACCACCCTCGGCGCACTCGCCGCCCTCGACGAGCACACCGCACGCACGCTACTCGGATCGCATGGTATCGGGGCCGTGCAGCGAGCCGCGGGTATCGACGAGCGTCCGGTCGCTCCCCGCGGCGACGCGAAGTCCATCTCCAACGAGCGCACCTTCACGACCGATGTGCGGAGCGCCGAGGAGGTGCGCGGCGCCGTCAGCGCTCTTTCTCGCAAGGTCGCCACCCGCCTCGACCGCGCAGCGCTCGCAGGGCGAACCGTGACCCTCAAAGTGAGGTATGGTGATTTCACGACGCGGACCGTTCGGCGCACGATACCGGTGGCCACGTCGGATGCTCGCGAGATCGGCGACGTCGTGCTCGAACTCCTCGGCACGGTGTGGAGCCCGGGTATCGGGGTACGATTGCTCGGCGTGGGAATGAGCGGGTTCGAGTCTCCGGCGCACCAACTCGAGTTGCTGGCCGAGGACACCGGACCCGACCCTCAGCGCGCCAAGCTCGCGCGAAGCGTGGAGGCGGTACGAGAGCGGTTCGGGGACGGCGCGATCCGCTCGGGGCGGAGTTTCGATGGTCGCCGGATGCCGTGAGGCCAGTGGGCGGACAGGAGGGGTTACGTCATGAAGACCATGATCCGTATGGCGATGGTGGTCGCGCTCGTCGGTGTTGCCGGACTTGCCGGGTGTGCCCCCGATCAGGTCCCGTCGATCGTCACCGAGCCGAGGCGTCCTGCCGTCGTAGACCCGCCCGGCCTCTACGAAGGCCCGGGGAACACGAGCCGTGCGGTCGGCGTCCTCGATCTCATCGAGCTCGAAGGCGGGTTCTGGGCGGTGACCGGTGTCGCTTCGACCGATGCGGCCGAGAGCACCATCGTCGCCGTCATCGCCAATGCCGGACCGGTCGAATCCCAGCTCGTGCAGGTGCGCGGTCGGTACGTCGAGGTGATCGGCGTGCTTACCGACGACGCGTCGATCCGCATGGCGGGCCCCGAGATCATCGCCGATGAGATCCGCGTGCTCGAGGGCGTGCTGCCCGAAGACGGCTTGTAGCCCTCACCCCGCCACCTCCCACGACTCCTCCTCAGGCGCGCCCGCCCCGCCGAGAGACGGTCCCATCGGCCCACTCGGTACGCCACGCCGCAACCGCACCGGGCTGCCCGACGCGGCGCGCACCACATAGGGCGCAACCTCTTTCGCAACGATGGCCAGCCCGCGCTCGTGGTTGTTCTGGAGGGTGCCTTCGACAAGGTAGCAGCGGTGTTTTACGATCGTCTCCCCTGCCTTCTCGAGCGTATCCTCGAAAACGACGACGTCGAGCAGTCCCGTCGCGTCCTCGAGCGTGAGGAAGCAGGTGCGCCTGCCCGAGCGCGTGCGCGGCGTCTGCGCCCGCTCGCGTACCCCGCACACACGCACCCGGGCGCCGTCGGGCAGCTCGCGCAGGTCGCGCGCGAACGTCACGCCGCGGGCGCGCAGGTCGGCGTCGGCGAGTTCGAGCGGGTGGCACGTGAGCGACAGGCCGAGGAGCTCGAGTTCGGCCGAGAGGCGCCGCGCGGGCAGCCAGCCGCTCGGGTGCGAGGGGTCCTCGGGGCTGCGTGTGGGGCCGGGTGCCAGAAGGAGCACGTCATCGGTCGCACCGCTCTCGCGCGCGACGGTCGCCTTGAGCTCGGGCAGGAGCGCGAGCATCTCGTCGCGGGTGGGCGGGCGGCCCGCCTCGCTCACGCCGAGTGCGTCGAGCGCGCCGATACGTACGAGGCTCCCGGCCTCGGCCAGCGTCGCCCGCGAGCGCCGCAGGAAGTCGCCGAGATCTCGGAAGGGCCGCACTCCCCGCTCGCGCTCGATCGCGCCGAGCAGACGCGCGCTCATCTCGTGCACGTCGCGCAGCCCCACGCGGATGGCGGTGCCGTCGCGCTCGACCGCGTAGCGGGCCGCGGACTCGTTGACGTGCGGCGCGAGCAGGCCGATCCCGTGGCGGCGGGCGTCGTTGACAACGAGACGCGGCGTGTAGAACCCCATCGGCTCGTTGTTGAGGATGGCGCACGTGAGCTCGGCCGGGAAGTAGGTGCGCAGCCACGCGCTCGCGTACGAGACGATCGCGAAGCACGCCGCGTGCGCCTTGTTGAAGCCGTAGGCGGCGAATCCCTCAAGCTGCCGGAAGACCTCCTCGGCGACTATGATGTCCACGCCACGCTCTACCGCGCGGTCGAGGAAGTGGCCGCGGATGGCGGCCATCTCGGCGCGGCTGCGGCCCTTGGTCATCGCACGGCGGAGCGAGTCCGCCTCGGCGAGATCGAAGCCGGCCACGGCGCGGGCCACTAACAGCACCTGCTCCTGGTAGACGATGACGCCGTAGGAGTCGCTCAGCACCTCGGCCATCGCGGGGTGCGGGACGGTGACGGGCTCGATGCCGTGACGGCGGCGGATAAAGGGCGTGATCATCTCGGCCTCGAGCGGGCCGGGGCGGAAGAGCGAGATTGCCGCGACGATGTCGTCGAAACGCTCCGCGCGCAGGCGCGTGTTGAGGTTGCGCTGGCCGCTCGATTCGAGCTGAAAGACGCCCACGGTGTCGGCGCGCGCGATGAGATCGTAGACGCGCGGGTCGTTTGGCGTGAGCTCGAAGGGCTCGGGCACGGCCTCCTCGCCAACGCGCGCGCGGGCGAGTTCGACCGCCTCGCTGATCGCCGAGTGCATGCGCAGGCCTAAGATGTCCATCTTCACGAGACCGAGTGCCTCGACGTCGTCTTTGTCGTACTGGCTGACCACCACGCCCTTGGCCGCCCACTGGAGCGGCGTCCACGTATCGATGGGCTCGCGCGTGATGATGAAGCCGCCCAGGTGGGTGCCCAGGTGCATCGGGCACGCGTCGAGTTGCTCGGCGACCTCGAGGATGCGCTCGTGGCGCCCCTCGCGCAGCGGATGGTTCGCGCACTCGGGGTACGTCGCGAGCACGTCGCGGATCGTGCGCGCCGAGACCCACGGCAGGTGCCGCGAGAGCGCGTTGATCTCGGCGGCGGGATGTCCGAACGCGCGAGCGGCCGTGCGCACCGCGCTGCGCGCCGTCATCGTGTTGACGGTCGCGACCATCGCGACGTGCTCTGCGCCAAAGCGCCGGTAGATGAAGTCGATGACCTCGTCGCGCCTCGCCGAGTCGAAGTCCACGTCGATGTCGGGCATCTGGCGGCGCGCGGGGTTCAAGAAACGCTCGAAGAGCAGGTTGTAGGCGATGGGGTCGGCGTCGGTGATGCCCAGCACGTAGGAGACGATGCTGTCGCCCGCGCTCCCCCGCCCCGAGCAGCGGATGCCGCGCTCCTTCGCGAACCGCACGATCTCGTCAACGATGAGGAAGTATTCCGAGAACCCCAGCTCATCGATGATAGCGAGCTCACGGGCGAGCCGCGCGTGTGCCTCTGCGTCGCGGGGGCGGTAGCGCCACGCGAGCCCCTCGTGAGAGCGCCGGGCGAGCGCGGAGGCGGGGGTGATGCCCGCAGGGAGATCGGCCGCCGGGAAGTGGAACTCGCCGAGCCCCAGATCGAGGTCGCAGCGCCCGGCGATCTCGAGCGTGGCGTCACACGCGTGCTCCCGGCCGGCGAACAGGCGGCGCATCTCGGCAGCGGGCTTGAGCCAGAGCTCCGCGTTAGGCCTGCAAAGAGGCCCGGGCAGGCTCATGCGCGCCGAGACGGAGGCGAGCACGTCGTGGACGCGGTGGCCGGCGGGCGTGAGGTAGTGGACATTGTTGGTGGCGACCACCGGCAGGCCGCACGTCTCGGCAAGTGAGGTGAGCGACGAGAGGTAGCGCGGCGAGTCGGGGGTGAGGAGGTGCATGAGCTCGACGTAGAACGCGCCCGGCTCGAAGCACGCCGCGAGACGTTCGAGGGCCGCCCGCGCCCGCCCGCTGCCACCCGCGAGCACCGCAGCGCCCACCTCGCCGCCCGGACACCCGCTCATGCCGATGAGCCCGGCCGAGTGGCGCGCGAGGTCGTCGAGGGTGACCAGGCTCGGCTCGCCTTTCGCACGCACGTGTGCGCGGGAGAGCAGCCGGCAGAGCGAGCGGTAGCCGGCGCGGTCGCGCACGAGCAGCGTGAGGTGGAAGCCGCCGTAGCCCGCACCCCGCCCGAAGCCCGCAGGCGGTGGGTACGCGAGCCGCTCGCGCGGCGGCAGGTCGCACTCGGCGGTGCCCGCGCCCGCGTGCGCGATGCCCGCCGCCTCGACGACCACCTCGGCGCCTACGATGGGCCGGATGCCCGCCTTACGCGCGGCCTGGTAGAAGCGGATGGCGCCGTAGAGCCCCTGGTGGTCGGTGAGCGCGAGCGCCTCCATGCCCAGCTCGGCCGCACGCCCCACGAGGGCGTCGATGCCGACTGCCCCGTCGCCAAAGCTGAAGTGCGAGTGTACGTGCAGGTGCACGAAGGAGGAGTTTGCGTTGCGACCCACGGAAATCCTTCTAATAGGACTGACACCGCCATGGGCCGGTCGTATGAGAATCGACCCCGTGGACGGCAGGGGCGCTGATTATACCGAACATACGTTCGATATAGCAAAGATGGATTCTGCTGCGCTGCAACAACCTACGCGAGAATCACAGCTGTTCTGTTCCGTGGAGTTCGTCGAGAAGCGTCGCGCACTCGCCTCTCAGCACGGGGGCATCGTGAACGGCGATGCCCCAGACTATCTCATCATCGATCGACGGATAGTCATGGGTGAGTTGATTGCGAAAACCGACGATCATCGAAGCGTGCGAGACTTGCTGAGCAAGTTCAGGATTCATACCCGGCGAGGTCGAGGTCGCGCAACGCAAGGTCTATGATGTCGCAGGCTTCGATGATGTCCGCGCCAGGTATGCCAGAACGCTACGCGGCATACAACATCTGCTTAGTGAGTTCGATCTCGCGAGCGATGTAGCGGTTCTTGACCGCACCGGCCGAGACGAGGTCCACGTCTGCGCCCAGCAGTGCCTTGAGTTCGTCCAGCAGAGCGAAGTAGGCCTTGGCCTTCGCATAGGGTTCCATGGGAGCGAACTCAACGAGGAGGTCGATGTCGCTTTCGCCCGGACGGAAATCGTCACGGAGGGCGGAGCCGAACACGTACATGCGTGCGACGGAGTAACGCTCGCAGAGAGCGGCGATAGCGTCACGCTTGTCTTCGAGTATCGCAACCATGTCATCGGCCTCCACCGCTATCCTACCCGCTGCGACGTCCGCTCGCCAGAAACCGCCCACGACGAAGTGATTCATGGCCCCGAGCCCTGCTGACCGTGGCAACGGTCATCGGCCATCCCGCCTTTGCACCGGCGTTGTCAACCAACCCCGCTCAGCTCAGGCTACTGCTCGCCCCCAGCATGTGGCTGCTCCCGATCTACGAACGCTTCAACGAGGTTGACCGGGGGTAGGAGGAAAGTGCCCCACCGACTCATCGCGGTGATTTGGGATACCTGCCCACGCAAGAGACCGAACAGAATGGCAGCGCCGTTTACTAGGACATACTTGGCGACTTGATCGGAGTCGAGTTCCTCAGATACTCGGAAGAAGGCGCGACCCGAAATCGAACCGCGATACGGAGCAGAGCCGGGTTCGCTCGGACCAAACGGTACCCTCAGAGTCAACTGGTGGGCCAGCGGATCGCCTTCGCAGACCAAATGCTGCGGTTCGATCTTTATGTGCAGGTCAGAGGATTCGCGCACGTCGTCGAAGTCCTCGAGTGCCTCGATTTCGAGGTGGTCGATGAAATACGCATCAAGCTGCAACGGCGTTGTCATTCGTCACCACCTTGAGATGCCGCGGTTGAACCTGTCGCACATGCCAACCGCGGGACAGTTGCTGGCGAATCGGCTTCGGCGCACAGGTTGCAGCGGGCTTGTAGAGGGACTCACCGGCGAGTATGCCAGCGAGTGAGGGCATTACCCGCAGCAAGCGCATCAGACGGTCAGCGGTTGCACCCTGGAAGACCGTGCCCTTCTCCCATCGGACGACGGTCTTAGGGCCGACCCCTAAGAGTTCCTCAAAGCCTGCCTGTGACAATCCGAGCGAACGCCGCAGCTCCTTGATCTCGTCCGGAGAGAGTAGCCCCTTCGACTGCTTCAAAATTCGCACGGCTTCTCTCTGCAGCGTCTCAGTTGCGTCCAGGGACAAGTAGACCTCACCGCATTGCGAACACAAACCATGCTCAAGGCCAGAGACCTCGATGGTTTCGCCACGAATCTCGAAGGGGATCGGCGAACTCGAAACTCGTACGTCGCCACCGCACTCAGCGCACTTCTTTGGATACATCGTTGCCTCCCTTGGGTATCGCTAGTGGACTACGCCGTCCCAGCAACATGAGTACACGTCGATAATCAGATGTTCTTCGTCGATCCAGAACTTCAGATACCAGTCGTCTTGATCGAGTCTGACGACGTACTCGTCAGCAATCTCGCCGTTGTGAAGCCTGCAAGAGCCAATGAATCTGCCGCGACTCTGCAGGGCCAAGAGCACCTCCGTGATCGTCGTCTTGGCTTCGTAATCGTGGTTTGCCAGCCATTGCGTGACACGCCTGGTTGCGACTACTTTGCCCAGGCGGGTCAACTCAACGACCTGCTCTACCGAATAGCGACTCTTCCCCTCACTCAAGAGCAGACTCCGGACTAACAGGGTAGCATTATGCTACCATGCGAACAATACCCAGATTCCCCCGGCACAGCGCAAATTCCAGCCTTTGGTGAACGTAACATGCAGCACTGACATCTTCTTTCACTGTCAGGAGTCATCGGTAAGCAGGCGGCTGGTTGCGCAGACTGGAGCGCGTCTGAACGCGAGCAAACTTCAACTCGACTGAGCCCGGCACGTGGTCGACTCCTCACCCCTCGATGACCGCTCGGTACTCCAGCAGCACTCTGCGCACCGCTTCGAGTCCCTCCGCTTCATCGATCGCAATCGACCCCATGACCCTGAACGCATCCGCAGCCACATCCTCGTAGAACGAGTAGACGAGCCGGTCCTCGTCGTGGCGCGCTCGCCACACGAGTCCCGCCGCATGTGGCACGGCCGTCCGAATGGCGGCCCCCCACCCACGCGTGAGCGGATAGTCGACCGAATCCGACTTCGTCAGCCACAACCCCTGGCCCACACCCGCCGCAGCGGCCCCGTGGAGTACTACGAGCTCGAGATCGCGCACGACCTCAAGATGCGACAGTGCACGTCCGCGAACCTGACACAGAAGCACCGTTCGCACGCCCTTGTCGACATGGGCCACGTCACGCAAGAGAACCTCCGCGATGGCACCCTGATATGAGTCGGCTGCGTAGAGCACGCCCGGAACGCCACTCGGCGAGTCGAATCGTCCACCTCGCATTCGACTCGGTGTGTCACGGCTGAAGAAGCACGCATCCCTCTCAGCAGCGTGGATACGCCAGATGCGCGAACCCGCCGTCAGACGCGTGAGTCTCGGCTCACCGGTGATTCCCGTGTCCGGTGGAGGCCTGCGCTGCTCGCTCCATGGGTCGCTTACTCCGTGCCGAGCTCCGCTCATGCGACATCATCGTGAGCGATCGAGCGGGCGATCTCGACGACATCGGCCTCTCGATCCTCGTCGCCGATGAGGTCGGCCGGCGCAGCTCCCCCGAGCCGCCCGTTCGGAGCGAGCCACCATGACGCGACCCCCCAAGGATCGTCCTGTGCGCAGAGGAGTACGTTCACCTCCTCGGCAGCTTCATGCAAACGCACGTGTTCGGCGTCGATCTGAAATGCCGGGTAGAGATATTGATTGCGGTGCGGGACGCCGAGGAGACGGCCCGCTGACCGCCACCGGTTGGCGAGCTGACGCGGGTTCTTCGACGTCGAACCGAGCAGCCGCGACACGGCGGCGGCTGTCAGTAGCTCTGTTTCGTAGACACGGGAGCGAATGCCAGCCCTCAGGGCTGACTCGGCAAGGACCGCAGCATCGTCGAAGCGCGGGAGCTCGACCTCATCGACGACGAGGCGCGGATCGCCGGCCAACTTCTCGGTCAGGTCTTCGGTAAGTTGCACGCTGCGGAGCAATGAGACGAGCGACGACCAGTGACGGCCCATCGAGGGCAGGGTCCGCGCGTACTCGGCGACGAACATCGCGAAGAGGCGCTCGCGTTCCTCCTCATCGGTGGCCTCGGCCAGCAACGACAACATCTCGCGCCATGCTTCGGATGTCGAGCGGCGGCGCGTACCGGTCGGGCCCGAACGGGTCTTGAGGGTCATCGCGACCTCCCCACCATAGAGCGTCCCGGGGGTTGCGCCCGAGATACGTTACATACGTTGCTAACGATTGTATCACATGTATCTCCCCATCGACTCTGGGGACATCAGTCGAGCATGCCGAGAAGGGCCCAGCTGCCATCTCTGCGATCGAATGCGAGGTCGTACGTGCCGCCGTCGGCTATGACGCGCCAGCACCGCAGGCTCACGGCGTGCGCGGCGTCCCACCACGCGCGCTCGACGGCCCACGTCTGGACGACCGTCTGGATGTCGTGGACGCGGGAGCGCCAGGCGAACGCCGCGGGGACACGGCGCTGCGCATCCCACGAGACCGCCACCGGCTCGTCGATACGTTTGCCGAGCCCTCCGTCCCCGGGATGCTCGAGTTCGCTCGCACTCACGAACCACGGTGTGCGGCGCAGGTCCTCGATGACGGGAGCGCGGCCTTCTTTGCTGGAGAAGAGGTCGTCGGCGCGCTCCGCAGCGAGCGGCGTGTAGCGCTTGATGGGAGTGTTGCGAGACACGGGTTGAGACCTCTCAAAGGGGCCTCCAACTATATCGAACGTATGTTCGATATAGCAAGGGGTGAGGGTCGTGGAGAGAGCGGCCTACATCACCGGCGACTCGGCGTGGATGTCGCGGAGGGCGGCGAAGTAAGTCTCGACCGGATCGCGCACGCGGTTCCTCCCCTGGACGGCTGGCGGACGGGCTGACAGCAGGATACCAGGTGGGGGTGACAGGGGGATGGAATCATCAGCCAGCCATTACATGAAAACAAGGGCCCTGTAGTGATCACGCGGTAATAACAGTGAGAGTCCTATTTACTCAAACCCCCGGTATGTGAAAACTACGCTCCCACAATGTTCACGCGGCGATAACTAGCCCTCCAAAACACGGAGTATGTCCTCGGCGACGAAGACCTTGGGGCGCTTTCGCCCCGGCGCTTCATTCAAGATGCCCAGGTCAACCAGGGCGTAGATGGCCCGACGCGCGGGTTGGTAGTTCGATTCGAGCAGCCCCGTCGCCTGTTTGATCGTCAGAATCGGGGTAGAGAACAGCTCGTCCACGAGTCGCAAGACCTGTGCGGATGTGGAGGCCTGAG
Organism: Coriobacteriia bacterium; assembly: GCA_007121015.1. GTDB lineage: Bacteria > Actinomycetota > Coriobacteriia > Anaerosomatales > SLCP01 > SLCP01. The sequence goes on along the minus strand of SKMN01000044.1, from coordinate 3,247 downwards.
ACACTCTGTCCTTCAGCTCTCTCTTCAGATCCAGAAGTTGCGCGGCCGTCGTAGCCGCATTGACGGCCTGCTCTGCTACGCCTGTCAGGAAGAATCGCAGCCACGCTTCCCAGGCTCCCTGTTCGCTGACTGCGAGTAGCAGGGCATAGTACTCGTCCCGGTGCCTCTCGAAGAAGGCACTGAGGTAGAGCAGCGGTTGCGGAAGCAGGTTCCACTGACAGAGCAGCAGCGTGAGAAGCAGGCGCCCGACTCGCCCATTCCCATCGATGAACGGGTGTATGGCCTCGAACTGGTAGTGGATGAGCCCGAGCCTGATGAGCGCGGGATAGGAGTTTCCTTGATGAAGGTATCTCTCGAACGCAGCCAACGCGTCCTGCATCTCATGTGGCGGCGGAGGCACGAAGGTCGCCTGCTCCAGCGTGCAACCAGCCGGACCTATCCAGTTCTGCGTTGACCTGAACTCACCGGGCGCAGCGTAGTCGCCCCTGACACCTGCGATCAGTCTCAGATGAGCCTCTCGAATCAAGCGTAAGCTCATGGGAAACTCGTCGAGCTGCGCGAGGGACCACTCCAGCGCCCTCACGTAGTTCAGCACCTCTTGCGCATCGGACGTGTGCTTCTGCTCGAAACCTGGAAGGCTTTGCTGTTCGGCTTCGAGGAACATCACGTCTTTAAGGTCGGCCTGGGTTCCTTCGATACGTGAGGACAGCACCGCCTCCTTGCGCATGAAAGGACGGATCAATAGCGCCGGATTGGGGATGTTGCGACCCAGGCCCGCAAGCTGACCCAGTGCGTAGTCCGCTTCTGACAGGGATTTCAAGAGTTCGAGATCGAGAGAGATCTTGGGCGGAAGCGGTGACGGCACGAACGCCGAGTAGCGACCCTTTCCTTCTCCGGCAGGAATGACCGTCCCCGAAGGGCTCTTACGCATTCTCTCGATGTCCACCTGTGCCATCCAATGACGGGGCTTCGCTCTCATCGCCTTGTTATCATGAATGGGGTACAGATGTAAATAGTGATAAGGTCAGCGGTGAACCGTCTAGCAGCACACTCACGCTCACAGTCCTCCACGTTCCGGCCGACAGCAAGCCTCCCCTAAACGAGCATGCCGAGAAGGGCCCAGCTGCCGTCTCTGCGATCGAATGCGAGGTCGTACGTCCCACCAGACCGCCACCGGCTCGTCGACACGCTTGCCGAGCCCTCCGTCACCGGGATGCTCGAGCTCGCCCGCACTCACTAACCACTGGGTGCGGCGGAGGTCCTCGATGGAAACCACCCTCCACGAGTCACGCGCACGGCACCCGCTCGATCAACTATCGTTGCTCGGACGCACGGAAATGGTCCCACCCGGCCGAGGAGACCTGAGGTGTCGCTCCGTCAACGGTGACACCGCTCCCCTCGCCCACTGCCCCGATCACGGACAGCGGCACCTCGAACGCCTCGACGGCAGTCCGAACGGCATCGAGGCGCTCGGGTGGGACCGTCATCGCGAGTTCGTAGTCCTCACCGCCGGAAAGGGCACTCGCGAGCGCATCGAATCCGAATGCGCGAGCCACCTCGGCGACCCCGTCTTCCACAGGCACACGCTCCGAGGTCACGTCGACCGACACCCCACTCCTCTTCGCGATGTGCCCGACATCGGCGAGCAGCCCGTCGGAGACGTCGATCATCGCCGTGACGCCGCTCTCCGCCGCAGCGACTCCTCCCTCGACCCGCGGGACCGGTCGCTGGTGGCGGTGGACGAGTACCTCGGCATCGCGCACGTCGACTGGCACACCGACGCCGTGAGCGAGTAAGACGCGGAGTCCGGCATGCGAGCCTCCTAGTGCGCCCGTCACGCACAGCACGTCGCCGGGGCACGCCCCCGCCCGGGCGACCGCGCGTCCCGCAGGCAGGAGTCCCGTCACAGCGACGTCGATCACGATCGCGTCCCCCGACGTCGTGTCGCCTCCCACGATCGCGACTCCGAAGGTTTCGGCTGCCTCGGCCAGCCCATCCACGATGCCGTCAACGACGTGCACTTCGAGTTCGGCCGGTAGCGACAGGCTGACGAGGGCGTGTGCCGGACGCCCGCCCATAGCAGCCACGTCGCTCACGTTGACGGCGAGCGCTTTGAATCCGAGGGCGGAGGGTTCGACGTATGTGCGCTGGAAGTGACGTCCTTCGACCAGCATGTCTGACGCGAGGAGAACGGGTGTGTCGCCGAACCGCACGACAGCACAGTCGTCCCCGATGCCGGACTCCGACGCCACGGCCCCGATCTCATCTTGCGTCGCGACCCACGTCGCCGAGTAACGCGCCGCCATGCGCTCGATGATCTCGAACTCCCCTAGCTGACCCACCGTGTCCGGCATGGCCGCTCCTCGCTCCCTTACGCCAGCTGTCCGTCTCGGCAAGGAGACGACCGGTTCACCGCGAGAAGTTCGCCTCCACGAACTCCCAGTTCACGATGTTCCAGAACGCCTCGACGAACTTCGGGCGCTCGTTGCGGTAGTCGATGTAGTAGGCGTGCTCCCACACGTCGCACGTGAGCAGCGGTGTCGCGCCGCCCGTCATCGGGTTCTCGGCGTTGGAGGTCGACGTGACAGACAGTCCGCCGCTGGCATCTTTCACGAGCCACGCCCAGCCAGAGCCGAACTGCCCCGCTGCGGCCGCGGCGAATTTCTCCTTGAACGCGTCGAACGAGCCGAACGCCGCATCGATCGCCTCGGAGAGCTCCCCGCTCGGCGCTCCCCCGCCCGTAGGCGAGAGGCAGTTCCAGAAGAACGTGTGGTTCCACGTCTGCGCCGCGTTGTTGAACATCCCGCCCGACGACTTCATGACGATATCTTCGAGCGATGCGTCGGCGAACTCGGTGCCTTCGATCTGGTCGTTGAGTTTGGACACGTACGTCTTGTGATGCTTGCCGTGGTGGTAGTCGAGTGTCTCGCTCGAGATGTGCGGCTCGAGCGCGTCCTTGGCGTACGGTAGCGGCGGTAGCTCGTGAGTCATCTCGATGCCCTCCGTTCGGTCTGGCGTCTGATCGTATGCCGGTGTATGTACCCGCGGCACCACCTCTGTGACGACAGCGTTCCTCACTGCGCGGCGATGTGCGGACGTGTCACTCGGCACGCTCCTCGCTAGCGCAACTGTCACGGGGAATCCCGAGGGCGCGATCCGGCGGCCCGCCGACCGAGGAGGTGATCCAGCAGTGCGAAGTACCCACATCGCTGCGCTGGTCCAGTCCACCACGAGCACCAAGGAGGAC
>SKMN01000072.1 GCA_007121015.1 Coriobacteriia bacterium | reverse complement strand
TTACCGTTGGTGGAGATGAGCGGGCTCGAACCGCCGACCTCTGCGTTGCGAACGCAGCGCTCTCCCAGCTGAGCTACATCCCCACGGATGGCTCCGCGACGGTGGGCCGCCGGAGCAGGCATGAGTATCTCTGCGTACGTGGGCTTTGTCAATGTCAGGACCCGCCATCGGACGGGGTGCTCGCGCCCCGCGACGCGGCGACGTGAGCGACGATCGCGTCCACGAGACGTGCTGCCGTGTACTCCGCCGCCTCGATGTGAACGGTGAGTCCATGTGCACGGACGGCGTCCGACGTCACCGGCCCGATCGAGGCGATCGCCGCGCGCTCCCACAGGCGCGCGAGGTCGATCCCCTCGGCCAGCGCGAGGAAGTTCGTGAACGTCGAGGGCGACGTGAACGTCAGCACGTCGACGCTGCCCTCGGCGAGCCGCTCGAGCACCGCCGGGTCGCCCGGCCCGCGCACCGTGCGGTAGACGGGTGCCACGTCGACACGCGCGCCGCGCTCCCGCAGCGTCTCCGGCAGGATCTCTCGCGCCTCGAGCGCACGCGGGATGAGGATGCGGCTCTCCTCCCCCACGCCCCGCTCGCAGAACCCCTCGATGATGCCCTCGGCGCGGTGCTCGTCGGGCACGTAGTCGGGGGTGATGCCGTGGGCGTGGCAGCGTGCGGCGGTCGCCGGCCCCACCGCGGCGATGCGGCACCCGGAGAGCGCGCGGGCGTCGAACCCGAGCGTCTCCATCCGCGCGAAGAACTGCTCGACCGCGTTGGCCGAGGTGAAGACGACCCAGTCATAGACCTCGAGGTCGTGGATCGCCTCGTCGGCGGTGTCCCACGACTCCGGCTCGACCCGCTCGATCGTCGGGAACTCGAGCACCTCGGCGCCGAGGGACGCGAGTGCGTCGATAAGTGCACCCGCTTGCGCGCGCGAGCGCGTGACGACGACGGACGTGCCAGCGAGTGGCGCGTCCATCATGTCTCCAGCAGGCCGTCCACCCTGCCGCCAACGGCATCGGCAGCGCTCCGGACCTCTGCGAGGACCTCGGCCGCTCCCACGTCGAGGAGGCGGTCGACCATCGTATGGCCGAGGGTGATCGGATCTTCCGGCGAGCCGACCGCGCGGTCGCGGAGGACCTGCGTGCCGTCGACCGAGCCCACGAAACCGTCGATCACGAGCGCACCGTCCTCGAGACGCGCATACGCGCCGATAGGCACCTGGCAGCCGCCCTCGAGCGTGCGCATGACCACGCGCTCGGCGGTCACGCATGTGAACGTCTCGTCATGGTTGAGCTGGGCGCACACGTCTGCCATGAACCCGTCGCCCTCGCGGATCTCCACGGCGATGGCGCCCTGGCCCACCGCGGGAACCATCTGCTCGGGTGAGATGTAGTGCGTGATGCGGTCGGCCCATCCCATACGGGTGATGCCTGCGCTCGCGAGGATGACCGCGTCGACCTCGCCTTCCTCGGCCTTGCGCATGCGCGTGTCGAGGTTGCCGCGCACGTCGATGATCTCGAGGTCGGGCCTGAGCGCCACGACCTGGCTGCGACGGCGCAGGCTGCTCGTACCGAGGCGCGCACCTTCCGGCAGCGTGTCGAGGTCGTAGTGGGCGCCGCTCACGATGACGTCGCGCGGGTCGACGCGCTCTGGCGTGGCGGCGATGACGCAACCCTCGGGAAGCTCGGTGGGCACGTCCTTCATCGAGTGGACGCAGAGGTCCACCGTGCCGGCGAGCAACTCGACCTCGAGCTCCTTGGTGAAGAGCCCCTTTCCGCCCACCTTGGCGAGCGGCACGTCGGTTATCTTGTCACCCGTGGTCTTGATGATCTTGAGGTCGACCGGCAGTCCGGTGATCGCCTCGAGGCGGTCTTTGATGTAGTTGCTCTGCCACAGCGCGAGCTTACTGCCGCGCGTACCGATCGTGAGTCTCTCCCGGCTAGCAGCCAATCGTATCTCCCATCTCCTTGTTCGCGGCCTTCCCGGCCGCACGCTCGGCTGCCTTCTCCGCCCTGCCGAGGAGTGTCTTGATGAGCCCGGCATGCGGGTTCTCGCCGTCCGGGTTCGAGTCGAGTCCGTAGAGGAACCGCGCGGCCTCGACGTAGGAGTAGCCGTCCTTCTCGGCGGCGACGCCCTTGAGCCGCGCGGTGGGACCGTGCAGCATCTTGTTCACGATCGACGCGGTGAGCGCCTCGACCGTCTTGAGCTCCTTCTCGGAGAGTCCGCCGAGACGCTTCAGGGCTTTCTCCATCTCCGCACAACGGATCTGCTCGGCCTTCGCGCGGATCGCGGCGACCGTGGGCACGACCTCCATCGACTCGAGCCACTGCTCGAACGCGGCCATCTCCTCGGCGATGATCACCTCGGCCTTACGCGCCTCGCGCATCCGCTCCTCGAGGTTCGACTCGACGACCCCGCTCAGATCGTCGATATCGTAGAGGAAGACGTCGGCGAGTTCGTTGACGGCCGGGTCGATGTCACGCGGCACGGCGATGTCGATGAGGAAGAGTGGGTTGCCGCGACGTCCCCGCATCGCGCGGGACACCTGCTCCTTGTCGATCACGTAGTGCGTGGCCGCCGTCGACGAGATGACGATGTCGGCCTCGCCCATGCGGTCGAACATCTCGTCGTAGCGGATCGCGGTACCGCAGAACTTGCAGGCGAGCTCCTCGGCACGCTCGTACGTGCGGTTCGCCACGAGCACCTTCTTCACGCCGTTGCTCACGAGGTGCTTGGCTGTGAGCTCGCTCATCTTGCCCGCGCCGAGGATGAGCACGGTACGCCCGTCGAGGGTATCGAAGACCCGTCTGGCGAGCTCGACCGCCGCGTAACTGATCGACACCGCGTTCTCGCCGATGTCGGTCTCGGTGCGCACGCGCTTGCCGAGCTCGAAACTCTGGCGGAAGAGCTTGTTGAAGATGCGGCCCGCGGCGTCGTTGGAGAAGGCGGCCTCGTAGGCCTCCTTCACCTGGCCGAGGATCTGCGCCTCGCCAAGGACCATCGAGTCGAGGGAGGCGACCACCCTGAACAGGTGCTTGACGACCGCTTCTCCCTCGGAGAAGTAGAGGTAGCGCACGAGGTCGTGCCGGTCGAGGTCGTGGTAGTCCGCGAGGAAGTCGATGATCGCACCGGGACCGTCCGCGTCCATCGCCGTGACCGCGTAGATCTCGGTGCGGTTGCACGTCGAGAGGATCACCGCCTCGGCGACGTCCGGGGTAGCGGAAAGGAGGGAGAGTGCCTCTTCCTGCCGGTGCGCAGGGAAGGTCAGTTTCTCCCGGATCTCGACCGGGGCGGTCTTGTGGCTCAAGCCGACCAGGGTCAGATGCATGGCGTCAGGCTCGCCTCACAGAATCTTGGACATGGATGCGCCCTCGCCGGAGCGGTGCGTGTTGTTCAGGCAAGCAGGCCCGGCGAGGGCGATATCAATGTAATACCCCATTCGTGAACACACCTTCTGCACCTTGCCTGAACATACGTATCCTACCACTTCACTTACCAGACCAGCAATTCCGAGGCCGTCTCTACCTTCTCCGCCGCGCCCTGGCGACATCAGCGTCGACGACCCTGAAGAACACCTCGGGCAGGAGGCCTTTGAGCCGGAAGTAGAAGCGGCTTTGCGCGTCGGGTATTATGTGGAAGCGCTTCGCTTCGATCCCCCGCATGACCGCCACGGCGACGCGCTCGGCCGGAAGGGCCTTGATGTTTCCGGCGACCTCTTCTGTCTCACGCGGACGCAGCGTTCTCTCGCGCGCCAGACCCGGTGTCTCGGTATCGGGAGGAAGCACCACGGCCACCGCGATCCCGTGCGGCTTGAGTTCGAAGCGCAGCGCCTCGGAGAAGCCGAGGACCGCGTACTTCGCTGCCGCGTAGCCGGTATATCCGTAGATGCCGAGGAACCCTGCGACCGACGAGACGTTGACGATGTGACCGCTTCCGGCCTCGATCATCCGGGGGACCGCGGCCTTGCACGGGTGGACGACCCCCCAGAAGCCCGCGGTCATGTTCGCCTCGAAATCGGCGAGCGACATGGTCGAGAACTTGCCGGGAAGGATGACGCCGGCCGAGTTCACGAGGATGTCGGGAGCGAAGCCCTGCGCGGCGAGCGCGTCCATGGCGTCGAGCGCGCACTCCCACGCAGAGAGGTCCGCGCTGTGGATGACGACCCGCTGCGACGGGTCGCGCCGTGCCGCCTCGACCGCCTCGGCGGCGATCTCGAGTCGCCCGGTGTCGCGAGCGACGAGCGCGACGTGCGCGCCGCGGGCCGCCAGTTCCTTGGCGCACGCGAGCCCGATACCGCTCGACCCGCCGGTGACGATCGCATGCGCGCCGACGAACACGGCTAGCAGTCCGCGTTGCACGCTGCGGCGTCTCGGGGGTGAGACGCATCGCCCTCGTCACCCTCGAGTACGAAGTTCGACAGCTCCGGGGCATCGGGGACGTTCACGAGACACCCCTGCCCCTCGGCCTCCTGGTAGACGGCCCGGTCTACCTCGACGGAGTCGGTCGCGCTGACCACGAGGAACGCGCCGGCGAGGTCGCCACGCACGTACCCGCGATCCTCGTGCGTGATGTGGCCCTCGGCGACGAGAAGGTCGATCCCGGGCGTGACGAGCGGTGCGATACAGTTCACGTCGGCGCCGTGCGCGAGGACCGAGCGGATGGTGCGCTCGGCCACGGACCCACCGCCGATGACGACGACGAGTCGTCCTGTGCAGTCAAGCAGTACGGGGTAGTACGGGTGGCCGTTCCCTGCGCTCATCGATCCCCTCACAATCCGAAGATATGGAAGCCGGCCGGAAGCGTACGCGCGAACACGGCGAGCACGATGACGGCGACCAGACCTACCAGCGCGAGCCACGACAGCGCGCGGCCCGAGGCCCCCCTGCGATAGTGGAGGAGCAGGTAGAGGCCGAAGATCGCCCACACGACACCCGACATCATGACGCGCACGTCGAACCACCAGTAGTCGAGGTCGAACTCGATCGCCCGGATGATGCCGAGCAATATGCCCGCGGTGTAGACGGGGAACGCGAGCATGATCGCCCGGCGCGCGAGGTCCTGGGTCTGCGTGAGCGACGGGAGACGCCGAACGAACGCCGACGTCTTGTGCCGCTTGAGCTGCGACCCCAACAGGAGGTAGAGGGCCGATGCGACCGCACCGACCGCGAACCCTGCGTTCGCCGCCATGATGAACGCCACGTGCATCGCGACGCGCCAACTGTCGAGCTGTGCGAGCGCCTCGTCGGGCAGCTCGACCCCGGCGGCGGTTCTGAGCGAGATCTGTGCGATCGCCATCGCGACGAATGCGAGTGGAACGAGTACGATCCCGTAGAGCTTCAGCCTCACGAGGTGCTCGACCACGAAGTAGATGAGGACAAGCACCCATGCCGCAAGCGAGAGCGAGTTGAACGCGCCGGCGAGCGGCACCTCCCCGGAAGCAGCCCAGTGGAATCCTATCGCTGCGGTGTGAGCGAGGAACCCGGCGCCCGTGGCGAACGTCGCGTACCACGAGAACACGGCGCGCTTGGCGACGAGATGGTACGCGTACAGCACGGTCGCGACCATGTAGAGCGACATCGCGAACCAGAAGCTCACGAGGGCGATCTGTTCCACCTCACACCTCCTCTCACGTTCTCAGGCCGGGGAGACACGAACGACGTGGACCGCGGCTACCTTCCGCCCCGGCGCTCGAACGACTCTTCGAGTACCGAGACCTCTTTCTCGAGCCGCATCAACCGGCGGAACACCAGGCCGACGTAGGCCATGAGCGCGAGCCAGAGGATCGCGTACGCGCCGATGACGTACGGCGCATCGTGCAGCACGAGCCGGTACAGTTCCATGTTCATCGGATCGAGGTTCATAGCAGCCTCCTTACGACAGTCTATCCTTCGAGGGCGTCCTTGAGCACGTCGACCCTCTCTTCGAGCCGTTCCTCACTCGCCCGGATCGCGTAGATCGCGTATCCGACCATGAGCATGCCGATCTGGCCGAGGATGAACGGGATGAGGTTCGAGGTCGCAAAACCCGACTGGAACACGACGGGGTGACTCGACGGTATGAGCCGGGTGATGAAGAACGAGATCGGAGCGTTGATGAACGCGATGATCCCGAACACCGCGCCATAGGTGGCACGGCGCTCCTCGTCTTCGATGGAGTTCCTGAGCACGAAGTAGCCGATCATCATGAGTGTCATGATGAAGTACGTGGTCAGCCTCGGCTCCCACTCCCACCATACGCCCCACGCGGCACGGGTCCACAGGATGCCCGTGATCATCGTGAGCATCACGAACACGATGGCGGTCTCCATCGCAAGGCGAGCCTTGGTGTCGAACTCCTTGCGCCGCTTCATGAGGAACCTGATGGAGAAGAAGGCCGCCACCGCGAACACGAGGAACGACGCCTCGGCCACCGGTACGTGGAAGTAGAAGATCTTCTGGCTGAACCACGGCCGCTCGTACGTGTACCCCGCCTCGGTCACTTGCTGTAGCGGGAATGCGGTGTCGATCGGCTCGGGCACCGTGACGGTCCCGAAGCGCTGCATCTCGGCGGTGGTGAACGCCATGACGAACGCCGCGGTGGTCAACACGCCACCGATCAGCAACAACACGAGCGCTATCTTGAGTTGTCTCACCCTGCGCCTCCTCAGACGACGGGACGAACATCTGTAGCGAGACTCACGCGCCGATCACGAACTCGTAGAGCGCGAACGCGGCCCCCAACATGATGACATCATACGCTGCCACGAGTGCCATGCTCGACCAGAACTGCTGGACGTAGCCGTCCCCGCCGAGCACCGCGGCGCTCGTGGCGGACACGGCCGCGAGCAGGAGCGGGTACATGAGCGGGACGAACAGGACCGCGAGCACGAAATCCTTGCCCTTCGTGTTCACCGACATGGTAGCGAGAAGCGTACCCACACCCGCGATGCCGATGGCGCCACCGAGCAGCGCGAGAGGGATCATCCACAGATCGCCACCGTACTCTCTGCCCTGGAGGAACAGGAAAGCGAACACGGGGATGGTGAGTGTCTGCACGATGAGCAGGAAGACGAGGTTGCCGGCGGCCTTCGCGAAGAAGATGACGGGGCGGTCGACCGGCGAGAGGAGCAGCGCCTCGAGACAGCCCTGGTCCTTCTCGTGCACGAGCGACCGGTTGAGCCCGAGCATGCTCGTGAAGACGAATGCGAGCCACAACAGTCCCGCCGCGATGTCGCGCGGGTCGAACGCCGTCCCGGCCTGAGAGAGCGCGACCTGGTAGATGACCATCGTGAGCAGGGCGTAGATGCCCATCGAGGTCACCATCTCCTTGGTGCGCAACTCCATGACGATGTCCTTGCGCACGATGGCCTTGAACTGGCGCCACGACAGGGAGGCGCCCGACGGGCGCAGGGACACGGCGGGTGTGGTCTTCTCGGCCACGATCACGCCACCCCCGTTCCCACGGTCGCCCGGTACGTCGCCGCGAACTCGCCCTCGTCGATCTCGCTTCTGGGGGCGGACAGCACGATCTTCCCGCGCGCGAGGATAAGCGCGTGCGTGCAGAGCTCCAACCCCTTCGCGAGATCGTGACTGATCATCACGAACGTGTGGTCCTTCCTGATCTGGGAGATGAGCGAGTCGAAGATCTCGACCGCGTGCGGGTCGAGGCCCGAGTAGGGCTCGTCCAAGAAGAGCACCTCGGGCGCGTGGAGCAGGGAGCGGGCGATCGAGAGGCGCTGAAGCATCCCGCGCGAGAAGGTGTGTACGAGGTCGAGCCTGCGGTGATCGAGCTCGACTGCGATGAGCAGCTCCCGGACGCGGTCCGCCGGGTCCTCGATGCCGTACATGTCAGCGAAGAAGCGAAGGTTCTCCTCGGCCGAGAGGTCCGGGTAGAGCAGCGGGTTGTGGCTGATGAGCCCGATGCGCTCCCTGAGTCCCACCGCATCCTCGACCACGTCGAGCCCGCTTACCTTAGCGGTGCCGTCGGACGGGGGGGTGAGCGTGGTGAGCACCTTGACGAGGGTCGTCTTGCCCGCACCGTTCGGCCCGAAGATCGAGAGGAACGATCCGGCAGGCAGGTCGAAGGATATCTTGTCGAGCGCTTTGCGCGCGCCGAAGGTCCGGGTCAGTTCCCGGACCTCCACGGCGAGCGTCTCGGCGGCGACGGTTTCGGTCATCTGCACCGCCGTCAGGCAGCCTCAGGGCGGCGCTTCGGCCACATCGCGATGACCGTCCCCACACTGAGCAACCCGAACCCGAACCATACCCAGCTGATGAGCGGGTTGATCTTGACGTTCATCTGGATGTCACCCGCCGCGTCCTGGCCCTCGTAGACCACGAAGACGTCGCGCAGCGGCTCGACGATGACGCTCACGTCGAAGCGCGTCTGCTCCTGGCGGAAGTAGCGGACCTGACCCGGTGTGGCGATGCCGGTCACCCTTCCGTCACGGGAGACCTCGAAGAGGAGCTCGGTGATCTGGTCGTTGTTGGGAAGGGTCTCGACCTGCACGCCCTGGTACACGAAGTCGTACCCGCCCGCGTCGAAACTCGCGCCGATCTCCTCGGGGATCGAGAGTCGCACGTCCTTCACGAACATGGACGATCCCACCAGGCCGATGAGAATGATGCCGATGCCCAGGTGTGCGATGTAGCCGCCGGATTGCGTGCGCGCCTTCGTCACGATGTTCCACAGGGCGGCTCCGAAGCTCTCGCCCTTGGCTGCGGCGCGCCGGCGCCCACCCTGGATGAACAACCATACGGCCACGGTCACGGCGAGAGCGCCGACGATGAGCGCGATGACCGCCTCGTACGCGATGATCTCGGTGAGCGGGTTGGCCGTAGGGTTGGTGAAGAGGTGGTGCGGCCACATGACCGTCCACCACAGGTAGATGAGCGCAACGGAGATGGCAGCGGTCGCCACGAGTGGCCACTTGATCTTCTCGAAGAACGTCTTCGAGTCGGTGGTCTTCCATGCGAGCAGCGGACAGACGGCCATGATGAACACGTACAAGGTGCCGACCGGCCGCGCGATCGCGTCGTACGTTGCCGGTCCGTACGTCCTGCCACCGAACGCCGGGGCAAGGGTGAGGCCCGCGATCACCACCGCCGCGACCAGCATGATGACGTTGTTGAAGTAGTACGCCGACTCCTTGGAGGTCAGGCTGTCGAACTCGTCGGCTCCCTTGAACGAGTCACCGCGGTATACGACACCCACCGCGCCCACCAGCAGCGAACCGAGCATCATCATGAGGAACCACCAGAACGACAGCTCGTCTTGCTGGAACGCGTGGACCGACTGCACGATACCCGACCGGACGATGAACGTGCCGAGGATCACGCCCACGAAGGTGATGACCGACAGCATGACGGCCCACTTCTTGAACCCGCCCCGGCGGCGGTAGACCGTGAAGGAGTGCAAGAGGCCGACTCCGGTCAGCCACGGGATGAGCGACGCGTTCTCGACCGGGTCCCACGCCCAGTACCCGCCCCATCCGAGCACGACGTACGCCCAGATGGCTCCGAGCCCGTTACCGAGCCCGAGGAACAGCCACGCGAAGACGGTGATACGGTCGACGATCTCGACCCACGCCTTCGACGGGTCGTTGACGATGAGCGCGCCGAGCGCAAAGGCGAACGGGACGGCGAAGCCTGCGTAGCCGATGAAGAGCGTCGGCGGGTGGAGCATCATGGCCCAGTGCTGCAACAGCGGGTTCATACCACCGCGGATGAGCAGCTCTCCGCCTGGGCCGAGCCACATCTCGGGCGAAAGCTTGAACGGGTTGTTGAGCGGGATGAACAGCGCGGTCAAGAAGAAGACCTGCACGAAGTTGAGGACCGCGAGCGACATGTTCGACAGCTCGTCGGTGATGGACATCCGTTTGTACGCGATATAGGCGGCGAAGATGGCGATGAGCCACGCCCAGAAGAGGAGCGACCCTTCTCGGCCAGCCCACACCGCGGCGATCTTGAAGAACAACGCCAGGGAGGATACGTCGGTCGAATGGTGCATCGCGACGTACTCGAGGCTGAAGTCTTCCCTAAGGAACGCCGCGGTCAGGATAGCGATGCTGACCGAGGTCCCGGCCAAGATACCGAATGTCGCGAGGTAGCCGATATTGGTGAGTCCCTCGCCCTCCTTCGGACCCATGCGGCGGCCTATGACAAGCGCACCGATGGAGAGGAGGGCAGCTACCAGGGCGAGCCCCATGAACAGGTTGCCGAGATTGGCCATGCGGTCAACTCCACTTCCGTTTCGCCCCGCAAGCCATCCCGGGCGGGGCTCCTCTGCTGGCTATCAGGACCTCACCGCGCCGGAAACACCCCTCACCCCCGACACGCGTGATGATTCTACGCTATTGCGCGATGGCGACGGAGATCGCCTCGAACACGCCCTCAGCATCGAGGAGTCCGCCGAGGACCACCTGTGACCCCGCTTCCATGCCATCAGGCAGGCCGGCGTCAGGGTAGTGGACGTCGAGGACGGGCGAGCCCGATTCGTCAGCGATCGAGAACCGGATGTCGCCGCCGGGCGGCTGGATCGAACCGTCGACCACGAGGCCCGTGATGCGTACCGACTTGCCGACGACGCCATCTCCCTGGGCGAGAAGACTGCTCACCGGCAGAGCGTCATCGGCAGCCTCGTACTTGGAGGGACACTTCGTGATCATGTCGGTCGAGTCGAGCACGCCGTCGTCGGTGACCGTGCCCGTCACGATGGCCGTCACGTCGTCACCAAAGGTCGAAGGCACGTTACCGTTGTAGACAACGCTGATCATCGGTCCCGTATCAGCGCCCTCGTCACGGATGTCGAACCGCATCGGGCTCGACTTGCCGTCCCACGAGCCGGGGATCACCGTGCCGGTGACCCGCACGCGCTCGCCGACCATCTCCACATTGTCGACCACATCGCTCACGGTACGCGAATACGCCGCGTCGCCACCTCCGACGCTCACGAATATCGCGACGATCGAGATGAGGATGATCGCAGTCACTCCGACGAGGCGATTCCTTGCACGCTTGTTCACAGATAGCACTCCTTAGTGAGCACATTGCAGCCTCGCCCTCTGCCTGGGCACCCGCTGTCGCGCACGAATGCGCCCGGGACCGGTGCGAGGGGGGTCCGCTCCATCCGCCTATACGCTTGCCTGAACGTTCACATGATAGCACCGTGCCACAGGGCCGACAAACCGCGTGGACACGCCTGTGACCGAGTAAGAGCAAACGCGATGCCTATCTCTGTCTGCGCATCCAACCAGCTATCCGGGGTGCATCAGGCCGGCGCTCGAGCGGTGCCCCGCTGCAGCCACTGAGCGTCCGGTTCGATACCCGCTTCTGCGAGAAGTCGCACGTACTCGGCGGGCTCGAGCTCGCCCGGCGCTCCGGCGTGAGCGATGAGTGCGGCCTCGAGGACGTTCGTGCCGAACGACCGGCCTTCGAGGCGCGGCGTCGTCGTCACGAGCAACTCCACGCCGCGAGCGCGCATGGACTCCACGTCGGCTGCGGTCGTGGTATTGGTGACCACCCACTTCCCGCCCATGTCCTCAGGCATGAACTTCCGTACGAACTGGTAGTCCCCCGCGATGATGTCGAAATCGCGGTAGAGGCGCGTGCGCCTGGCCGAGGGAGGCTTGTCCTGGGCAGACCCCGTGGGATAGAGCCACGAGAACGGCAACTGCGCGACGACGGGGGTGACCGCGTGGATCGTACGGTCCAGCACACGCTTGCGGTGTATGAGCACCGGCAGACCTAACACGAACAGGTAATCGCCGTAGGTCATCTCGCATCCGGCCTCGTAGAGGCCCTCGGCAAGGCCGTACCGGTCGACCGCCGAGGTGACGAGCACACGCTTGCCCGCGAGTTCGAGTCCGAGGCGCTCGATCATGAAGCGCACGGTGGCGTGCTCGAGCGGTCCCTTGAGGGCGGCCCCGCACACGAGCGGCGTCCGCGTCACGCGCGCAGCGAGCGGCCGGGTGGCGCGGAAGCGGTAGTCGCGTCCCGCGGCACGCAGGTACAGGTCGATCCCTCCGAGACTGAGCGCATCGACCGTCCCGTCGAGCTCGCCGAGACGGGCCGCGGCGCGGGCCGAGTCTCCGTCGAACCCCTCGCGGCGCAGGCGGAACCTCTCGCCGAGCAGGTCGATCTCGACCTCGTGGTCCCGCGCCGACGAGCCGAGCGAGACGCTCACGACCTCCTTGACGGCGTCCACCTCCCCGCCCGCTCTGCCGCGCCGCGCAGCGCCGCGCTCACGCGACCAGTGCGGGACCGGGACGTACGCGCCGAGCGCACTCCCGCAAGGACCTGCTCGAGCTCTGCGACATCCACCGGAACGTCCTCGCGCAGCGGCGTCTGCCCGAGGGGTATACCGATGACCTCGCGGCCCAAGATGCGCTCGATGAGTTCGATCCGCCAGTCGCTCGCCATGAGGATGGTCACGTCGTAGTCGCGCAGCGTCGCGAGCGTCTCGAGCAGGCGGTTGAACACCTCGCCGCCCGAGGAGCCCTCGATCGACTCGCGCTCCGCCTGATTGAATACGAGCACGAAATCCACCCCGTGGCGCTCGGCGAGCGCACGGACCTCTTCTGCGTTGGCGACCGGGAAGCCCACCACCGCGATGCGCGCTCCTCGGCGGACCTCACCGAGGGTCTCGAGGAACGAGACGAACGAGCGCTGCACGCCGCGGGTGCGCGCGACCTCTTCCTGCGTGGCGCCACCCTCGCGGTCGGCGAGGATGTCGGTCAGTGCGTCGATGAGCTTCTCCTGGCTCACGACTTTCTCTCCGATGCGAAAGAACCTCACGCTCCGCCTCCTGTCACGCGTTCCGCCGATACACGACCATGAGGCCTTTCAAGGTGAGGTCCGGATCGACCGCGGTGACCGTCTCGCACAGCGGGGCCATACTCGCCGCCAGGCCACCCGTGGCGATGACGGGGGTCTCGGTGCCGAGTTCGTCCCACACGCGGCGCACGAGGCCGTCGATCATGACCGCCTCTCCGACGATGAGGCCGGCTTGGACGCTTGCGCGCGTGTTGGTCCCGATGACCTTGGGCGGCGCCTCGAGGTCGACCTTCGAGAGTCGAGCGGCCTTGGCGAACAGGGCCTCTGCGCTCGTCTCGACACCCGGGGCAATGGCTCCGCCGAGGTAAGCCCCCTCGGCGTCGATGACGTCGATGGTGGTCGCGGTGCCGAAGTCCACCACGACGACCGGCCCGCCGAGCGCCTCGTAGGCGGCGACGCCGTTGACGATGCGGTCTGCGCCGACCTCGTGGGGGTTGTCGTAGCGGATGGGCATGCCGGTCTTGAGGCCCGGTCCCACGAGCATGGGGGCCCGCCCGCACACCTCCCCGGCGATCTCCTCGTACGCGGCGGTCAGACGTGGCACGACCGAGGAGATGATCACGTGGTCGACCTCGCCGAGGGCGTGCCCGTCGCTCGCGAGCAGCGCGATGAGCTTGACGCGCAGCTCGTCGGCGGTGAGCGCCGGGTTGCTCGAGACCCGCCAGTGCCCGTGAAGATCGCTGTCGTCGAAGAGTCCGAGGACCGTGTGGGTGTTGCCGACATCGACGGCGAGTATCACCGCTGCTCCTCCCATATGACGGTACGGTGACACACACGCGGCGCCACCTTGTGCAATGGTATCATCGGCCCAGGTGACCCGCGACATCGGGAGGCCCTTTATGGCGACCGGACCGGCGAGGATCCTCGTCGTTGACGATGAGGACTCGATCCTCCAGTTCGTCTCGTACAACCTCAAGAAGGAAGGTTACGAGGTCGACACGGCCATGACCGGTGACGAGGCGCTCGAACGCGCCGCCGCCACCGGCTACGACCTCGTCATCCTCGACATCATGCTGCCAGGCTCCGACGGCTACGAGGTGTGCCGCAAACTGCGAGCGGGCAGCGAGGTGCCCGTGCTCTTCCTGTCGGCACGCGACACCGAGCTCGACAAGGTGGTGGGGCTCGAGCTCGGCGGCGACGACTACCTCGCCAAACCGTTCGGCATCCGCGAACTGCAGGCGCGCGTCAAGGCGCTACTGAGGCGCTCGGCCGGCTCGGGAGGTCGCGCCGAGGACCTTCCCGGCGAGCACCTCCGAGCGAGTGGTATCGTGCTCGACGAGGCGTCCCACGAGGCGCACCACGGCGAGGCACTCATCGACCTGACACCGCGGGAGTTCGAGCTTCTCGCCACGCTCATGCGCTACCCGGGCAAGGTGCTCAGCCGCGACCAGCTGCTCCGTCAGGCGTGGGGGTGGGAGTACCTCGTGGAGACGAAGACGGTCGACACCCACATCAAGCGCCTCCGCGACAAACTCTCCGCCGCCGGCGTCGACCCTTCCGTCATCGAGACGGTTCGCGGTTACGGCTACCGCATCGGCACCTGAGAGTGGTGGGCGCCGTGCTCTCGTCAATCCGCCTCCGTCTGTTCGCCGCGGTCCTCGCGGTCGCGTTCTCCTCGGCGGCCGGACTGTCGTGGTACTTCCTCAACGAACTCGAATCCTACGGACTCGACGCCCTCGAGCGACGCCTCGCCAGCGAGGCGATGCTGCTCGCCGCCGCGCTCGGGGAGCGCGGCGTGGGTGCGCCAGCAGGGTTGCAGACGGTGCTCGCCGAGGCCGACGGGAGACTCCCCTCCCGCATCCGCGTCCTCGACGGCGCCGGAATCGCGGTGGCCGATTCGGCTGGCGTGGCGGGGCTCGGCATCGACTACAGCGAGCGCAGCGAGGTGGGCGAGGCACTCGCGGGCCGCTACGGCGCGACCACCCGCACCGACGAGGACGAGCGCTTCGTCATGTACGTCGCCTACCCGGTGCGCGCAGAAGGACAGATCATCGGCGCTGCATACTCCTCGGTCCCCACCGTCTCGGTGCTCACGGCGCTGCAGGAGTACCGCCTCCGTCTCGCGTGGGCCCTCGGTGCGTTCTTCGTCGTGACCCTCGTGATCGCCGAGCTTCTCTCCCGCTGGCTCGCCAGTCCACTCCGGCGCCTCGAGACGAGCGCGGCGGCACTGGCCGAGGGAGACCTCTCGATCCGCGTCGAACCCTCCGGCTCTCGAGAGACCCGCGCGGTGGGCGAGGCATTCAACACGATGGCCGACGCGGTGGAGCGGGTCATCAGCGAGCTCAAGAACGAGGAGCAGCGCACATCCCGGTTCGTGTCCGACGTCAGCCACGAGCTGCGCACTCCGCTCACGGCGATTCGTGGAGCGGCGGAGACGCTGCTCGACGGCGAGGTCGACCCCGAGCACGAAGAACGCTTCCTCGCGACGATCGTAGGTGAGTCCGAGCGGCTCGGCCGCCTCGCGACCGACCTCATGGCGCTCCAGCGCATCGAGGGTGCGACCGGCGAGTTGCCGCTGTCCCGCATCGACCTCGGCGAGGTGGCGCGCAGAGCGATCGAGGTGCTCGGACCGCTGTTCGAAGAACGCGGCGTGCATGTCGAGGTGACCGGCGAGGCGCCGGCGGTCCTCGGCGACCGCGACCGCATCCAGCAAGTGATCGCCAACCTCGTCGACAACGCCTCGCGCGTCTCGGACCCGGGGACCGTGGTTCGGATCGAGCTCGCCGCGAGCGAGGACGGACGCACCGCGACGCTCTCAGTGCTCGACGAGGGACCCGGCGTATCCGAGGAGGACCTCCCTCGCCTGTTCGACCGCTTCTACCGCACCGAGTTGAGTCGCGACCGGGCGAGCGGCGGGTCGGGGCTCGGGCTCGCGATCGTCAAGGCGATCGTGACAGCGCACGCCGGCGATATCTCGGCGACCAACCGGCCTGAGGGCGGGGCGCGTTTCACCATCACGTTGCCGGCACTGCCGGAGTGACGATCGACGGCGGTGCCCCTCAGCAGCGATCGAGCGTGAGTGCGGTATATTCCGTCGCGGCCTCCTCGAACGCGGCGACCGTCTCAGGGTGGCACGTGAACACGACCACCTGCCGGCCGTTCGCGAGGTCCGCGACCGCACGGGCCGCACCGGCCTTGCGCTCGGGATCGAAATTCGCGAACACGTCGTCCATGAGCACGGGCAACGCCGCTCCCTTGGCGCCCAATTGACCGATGAGCGCAAGGCGCAACGCGAGGTAGAGCTGCTCGGCGGTTCCGGTGGAGAGCCGCGCGGTGTCCTTCGCGCGGGCGGCAGCGTCGAACACCTCGATGGGCGATGACCCCAGCGGGACCGACAGCCGGGGATACCCGCCCCCCGTGATCGTGGTGAAGATACGCTCCGCCTCGCGCACGACCTCGGGCTGCCGCTCGCGCTCGTAGCGGTCCTGAGCCCGCTCGAGCAGGCGGGTGGCGACCGACAGGACCGCGTAACGCTCGGCGTGCTCGGCGATCCGCTCGTTGACGCTCTCCAACTCGAAGCGCAGCTTCCCCATCGTGTCGGTCCGTTCGCGCTCGCCGACACGGGCCTCGAGACTCGCGTACTCGCCTCCCAGTTCGCCCCACCTCTCCTGCGTCTCTGCGGCGCGGCGCTCGGCGCGCTCGACGGCGGCGGAGAGTTCGGCGAGGCCACCTGACACGTCGAGCCGCTCGATGATCCCCCGTGCCTGCGCGGCCGCGTGGTCCCGGCGCTCTTCGGTATCCGCTACCGCGGCGTCGGCAGCAGCCGCTTCAGCGATCGCTCGCTCCTTGTCGGTCGCGGCTCGGCGCTCCTCGTCCAGACGCTCCTTGAGACGCGCGACCGTGGCCGGCGTCTCGTAAGGCCCGGCGGGTGCGGGGACGCCGAGGGCGGTGGCGACCGCCGCTACACGCTCGACATAGGCGGCGATCGCGCGCTCCTCCACTCCGAGCCGTGCCTCGGCCTCGTCGCGGCTTGCATCGACACGCCGCGCCTGGGCGACGAGATCGAGTACGCGCGCCGCCGCGACGGGGTCGGTCACCGCGAAAAGCCCCCGCTCGACGCGGAACGTGTCCCATTCGCGACGAGCCTCTGCGAGCGACCGCTCAAGACGCTCTGCAGCGAGAGCCGTCTCTTGCGCACGACGCTCGGCCTCGGTGACGCGCTCCGCCTGCAGCAGGGTGTCGGGAACCGCACGGCCCGGACCCGTGCGCAGACGCAGGAGCATCGCCGCCGCGAAAGCGGCGAGCACGATCCCGATCCCGGTGAGGACCCACTGCGCGGAGACGGTGCCGGCGATGGCAGACGCGATACCTGCGAGGACCACCACTGCCCACGGCACGATGTCGGAAGCGGCGGGCCTCGGCGCCGGCGCCTGCCCGGACGCGGAGGACTGACGCGAGACGACGAGCGCCGCATCGGCTGCGCGGTCACGCTCCTCGGCCGCGGTCTCCGCGCGTTGTCCTGCGGTGCGAAGGATCTCCCGCCACCGTTCCACACCCTCGCGTGTCTCGGGCGTGACATCCACGGCGGTAGCGGAGGCCTCGTCGAGTCCGGCCTCGGCCAGGTGCATGGCGACCTCGGTGGCGCGGGCGCCGGCCTGGGTCTCGAGGTCGCGCGCGGTCTCGATACCTTTCTTGAACGCGGAGAGCTCGTCGGCGAGCGCCCCGATCTCCGCCGAGGCGTCGAGCACCCGTTCGTCGACGGTCGTCCCCGAAACGACTTCCGCCGCCTCGCGCGCCCTGCGCCGCAAGCCGAGCAGCTCTTCCTCGGTGTCGCGCACCACCTCCTCGAACCCGGAGAGCGTGCGCGCTTCCTCGAGCAGCATGCGGTGGTGCGCCGCGGCGTCGTCGCGCTCCACGCGGGCGGACTCGAGTTCCGCGGCGAGCTCGCCGAGCCGGTCGCGGTCGGCCGCGAGCTGCTCTGCGTCGCGCTCGAGCGACGCGATGGCCGTTCGTACGTCGCGTCCCTTCGCCAGCAGAGCGTTGATGAGCGGCCTGGAGCCGCGGGGCCGGTAGAGCGCATCCGCCTCCGACTCTATCGCGGCACGGACCTCCTGCGGACTGACCGTCAGCCCCGCGCCCGCCGCGTAGAGCTTGCCTATGATGTCGTCGCCGGTGCCGCGTAGCCGCTCTATCTCGGCCATCTCGGCCAACCCGAACCCGAACACCACCTTGAAGGCCTGTTCGCTCACGCCGCCCGTGAGTTCGTCGATAAGGCCCGGACGCTCGGGGCCGCGCACCGCGCGAGCGCTCGACGGCCCCCCTTTAGGCCCGGCCGACCGCTCGATGACCCACTCGCCCTCGGCCGACTCGAACACGAGGCGCCCTTCCCGGGTACCCGCGTCGCTCAGGTAGGGCGGGTCCGAGACGCTCTTCTCCGTAGGGAAGCCGTAGAGCAGGTAGCGTACGAGCGCGGTGAAGCTGCTCTTCCCCGCCTCGTTGGGTCCGAGGACGAGCGTGAGCCCCTCCCCGAGCGGACCGAGGGAGGCGTCGTGAAGGCGCCCGAAGCGGGTCGCCTCGATTCTCGCAAGGCGCATCTAGCGCTCCCCCTCTCCGGCGACCAGCCGGTCGAGGCACGCGTCGCGCGCGCGCTCGAGCACGGATGTCGCGTCGATGTCCCCGAGTCCGACCCCGCGTGCCGAAGCACGCAGGGGGGCGAGGACCTCCTCGAGCACCTCTGCCGCCTCGTCCGGCCCGATCTCGTCGACCAGCCGGGTGAGGTCGCTGGCGAAGTCGGCGCCGGCGCGGATCCGGTCGAGGTCGAGCGTGGGCCTCGTCAGGTCGCGCACGCGGTCGATCCACACCCACGGGTCGGCACTCGACTGGTCCGCACGTACCTCGGCAACCAGTTCGTCGAAGACGCTCGGGCCGCCGAGCGCCGCGTGCGCCTCGCTGCGCCCGACGAGGTCGATGCGCAGGAGCACCGGCCGGTCTCCAGCGGCGGCGCGCACGCTCGCGCAGCACGAATCGAGCTCGGCGATCACGTCGTCGAGCGAAGACGCGTCCGACAGGTCCACGGTCCGCCTGTCCCACGCGATCGGCGCGGTCTCGACGAACTCGGTCGTCACCCCGCTCGAGCCGACCGTCGCCACGACGCAACCGTGCTCGCCCGCCTCGTTGGGATCGAGTCCCTGCGGGCTGCCCGGGTACACGGCGGGCGGCTCGCTCGTGAGCACTTCGTGCTTGTGGATGTGACCGAGCGCCCAGTAATCCATGCCGGAGGCGCGGAGGTCCTCGAGCGAACACGGTGCGTAGGGCTCGTAGTCCTGATCACCCCCGACGTTGGCGTGCAGCACGCCGATCGCGAAGGGGTCGGTCGCACCCTTCTTGAACTCGCGCGCGAGATTGGCCGTCTCCCGGGAGCGGCCGAAACTCCGGCCGTAGAGCGCACAGTGCGGGTCGTCCGCAGACGGGAAATCCACCCTCTCGACGGTCGTGGCCGAGAACACGTGGACGTTGTCGGGCATCTGAAGCGCGAAGTTCCCCGCCGTGACCGGGTCGTGATTGCCTCCGGCGAGGAACACGCGTATGCCCGCCTCGCCGAGGCGCTCGGCGGCCGAGCGGAACCTGCTCTGCGCCCGGAAGGAACGCTCGGCCGTGTTGTACGCGTCGCCCGCGATGACGAGGAAGGCCGCGCCACGGTCGATACAGATCTCAACGATCCGGTCGAACGCGGTGAAGGTGGCTTCCACGCACGCGTCGCGCACGCGCGGGTCGGCCACGTCGACCCGACGGAACGGCGCGTCGAGGTGTAGGTCCGCCGCGTGCACGAACGTGAACGTCCCGCTCATAGGCTCCCCTCATCAGCTCGGTGCGTACCGCCCCATCTTAGACGGACGCTCCGACATCGGGGAGGGGCTAGATCACGACGCCCGCACGCCTGAGCGCACGGACCACGCCGAGCGCCACGGCGGCCTTGATCGCGTCGAGGGCGATGAAGGGAGCGACCCCGGCGACGAACGCCTCGGCCGGCCCCATCCCCGTCACGACGCCGAGCTGCGCCCAGCCGAGCGCGTAGATGACGAGCACGCCCCAACCGCATGCGAGCGCCTCGGCGAACCGGCGCGACGTCCGCCGCCCGAACACCGTCCGCAACACCGCGATGAGGACCGCCGCGGCAAGGAATCCCCAGAGGTAGCCGCCGGTCGGGCCGGCGAGCACGCCGAGACCACCGCGCGCTCCCGCGAACACGGGAACACCTGCCGCACCGAGCAGCAGGTAGACGCCGATAGCGGTACCGGCGGCACGCGGAGAGAGCACGAGACCCGCGAGCACGACGATGAACGTCTGGAACGTCAGCGGCACGCCGCCGCCGAGCGGGACCGCGATCCACGCCGACGCGGCGAGCAGGGCGGCGAGCAGGGCCGCAGTGACGTGTTCGCGCGTACGGCTCGTGGGCGGGGCGACGGCGTGCGCGGCGGGGGTGGCGGGGGATGCGGCTGCGGGCAGGTCTGCGGTCGTGCGCTCCACGGGCGTCCTCCGGGTTGTAAACCTTAGCGTTCGCGCAAGTTTACTACACCCCGATCGTCGCGCAACCCCGCGAGGTCGGCGAGGCGTCCGGCCAGGTGCGGCTCGTCGAGAGCGCCGGGCTCCTCGGCCCACAGCGCCAGCAGCGCGACCGCCACCTGGTAGCGCGCCTCGGGCGTGAAGGAGTCGCGGCGCTCGAGGTAGTCGGCAACGAGCGAGACGCGCTCGTCGGACTCGACAGCGAACGGCACGCGCTCGAGGTCGCCTGCGTCCTCGATGACAGCGGTGCCCGCAGCTATGTCGCCGAGGCGCTTGCCGTCGGCCGAGAGCAGGATCGAGACGATGCCCACCGCGTACGTGCCGGGGAGCAAGTCGATCGCGCGGACGACGTTGCGGATGATCGAGTCGAACACGCCCACCCGGCCGCCGTCGTCGCGCACGACCCGGATGCCCATGATGCGCTTACCCGGGGTGCGCCCGTCCGCCGTGACCTCGCCGATGATGAAGTACCCCCAGTACGTCACGAACATGGCGACGATGACCGCGCCGATCACCCACGGTATCAGCGGCCCGGCCTGCGGGCCGATCAGTCGCGTCAGGCCGAGCACGACGAGGCCGCCCACGACGAACTCGGCGATCACGAGTGTCGCGAGCAGCCCGGTGTCGATGAGCGCGGCGGCCCCGCGCGAGCCCAGCCCGGCGAGCCGGTACGTCACGGCGACGGACTCGGGCGTCTCGACGGTAAGGTGGCGGATGGTCGGCTCGTCCGGGCGCATGAGGTCCTCAACGGGGTAGCGGGCGGGTCGCCCCCCATCATAGGGAGCGTCAGTCCCGCGTGCTAGCATGTGCGCGTGGACGAGCAGGGTTTCATAGCCGGTTCGCGCGAGACGTGGGA
>SKMN01000008.1 GCA_007121015.1 Coriobacteriia bacterium | reverse complement strand
GCGCGTGATCTCGGCTGCGCTCACGCTGCTCGTGCTCGCACTGTTCGTGGCGGTGCTCGCAGTGGGTCACCGTTTCTACGTCGATCAGCGCGACCAGGTCGAGCAAAGGGTCGCAGACGAGCTCACCGCGATCGCGGTGCTCAAGGGGGACCAGATCGCCCGGTGGAGAGCCGAGCGGCTCGAAGACGCCATGACCCTCCCTACGAGTCAGCCGTTCCTCGAGCACGTGCGACGGTGGCTTGTAGACGCACCGCCGGAGCAGGAGGACCTCATCAGCGGACGTCTCGGAGCGTTCGCGGCACGCGACGAGTACGGAGGAGCGCTCCTCGTCGACACGGAGGGTAGGGTGCTTCTCGGCGCGGGCGACTACCATGTCGAACTCCACGAGGAGGCGCTCGATGCGCTACTCGAGGTCGTGCGGACCGGCGAGCCCGTGCTCACCGAGCTGCACATGCCCGTCGACCACCCGTACCCGCATATCGATGCGATCTCGCCGCTCGTCGACGACGGTGAGGTCATCGCTGCTCTGGTGTTCCACGTCGATGCAGAAGACATCCTCTACCCGCTGATACAGTCGTGGCCTCTGCCGAGCGATTCCGGTGAGAGCCTGATCGTCTCGCGCGACGGAGACGACGTGCTGTTCTTGAACGAGCTGCGTCACATCGACGACATCGCGCTCTCGTTGCGGGTTCCACTGACCGAGACCGATGTGCCCGCAGTCCGCGCGGTACGTGGCGAGGAAGGCGTGGTGCGCGGCACGGACTATCGCGGTGAGCCGGTGATAGCGGCGCTCACCTCGATCCCGGGCTCCGACTGGCGTCTGGTCGTCAAGGTCGACGAAGCGGAAGCGTTCGCCGCGTGGCACATCGAGCGCGCTCTTCTCGCGATCCTTGCGGGCGGCATCTTCATCGGTACGGCAGGGGCCGTCGCACTCGTGTGGCAGCGTGACCACGCGCACCAACTTGCGGTGGTGCTGGAAGCGGAACGCTCACGCGCCGAGAGCGAGAGTCGCTACGGTGCGACGCTCATGAGTGTCGGGGATGGTGTCATAGCTACCGACGCCCACTGCTACGTGACGTTCCTGAACCCGGTTGCAGAAGCTCTGACCGGCTGGTCCGAGGTCGACGCTTCCGGCCGTCGGCTCGAAGAGGTCTTCCGGATAGTCAACGAGTACACTCGCGAGCCCGTCGAGAACCCGGCACGCCGGGTAATGCGCGACGGGATGATCGTAGGCCTGGCGAACCACACGCTCCTTATCGCGCGCGACGGCGAGGAGCGCCCGATCGCCGATAGCGGCGCGCCGGTCCGCGACGCGGGTGGCGAGATCACCGGCACCGTACTCGTCTTCCGCGACCAGTCGGAGGAGCGAGCGGCGGAGCATGCCTTGAGACTCCAGCGTGATCGGCTCGAGCAAGCCGAACGACATGGGGGTCTCGGCAGCTGGGAGTACGAGATCGAGAGTGGTCGCGGCTGGTGGTCTCCGCAGATGTGCAGGATGTTCGGGTTCGATCCGGCGTGCGGTTATCCGGGGGTCGAGCAGTATCTCGACCGGATCCACCCTGATGACCGCGAGCGTATCGCAGAAACGGCAGCAGACCTCGAGCGGGGCGTCCTGCCCGAGATCGGGGAGTTCCGCACGAGCCCGGAGCGCGGCCCGGTGCGCACGATCACGGCGACGGTGCGCCTCGAGCGTGACGAAGAGGGCAACCCGACAACGTTCGCGGGCACGATGCTCGATATCACGGACCGTGTCCGCGCAGAAGAGAGGCTACTCCGCTTCAAGTTCATGGTCGAGAACTCGACCCAGGAGATCTACCTCGTGTCCCGCGAGGGCCGGCTCGAGTACGTGAACGAAGCCGCGGCCGCAAGCCTCGGCTACACCGTGGGCGAGTTGCTCAGTCTCGACATGAACGCGATAGACCCGAAGTTCGGCCCGGTGTTCGCGACGCACTTCGACGAACTCAAAGGTCGTGGTGCCCGGATGTTCTACACCGTGCACGTCGCCCGTGATGGTCGCCGGATATACAAGGAGATGCGCTCGTCTGTCATCGAGTTCGGTGGCGAGGAGTACGTGTGTGGGTTCGCCCAGGACATCACCGAGCGCAAGGTCGCCGAGGACGCGCTCCGGGAAAGCGAGGAACGATACGCGCAGCTGTTCTCGAACCTGACCGTCGGCCTCGCCGTGCACGAGATCATCACCGACGACGCGGGCGTTCCGTGCGACTACCGCTTCATCCAGGTGAACCCGGCGTTCGAGCGCCTGACCGGACTCGAAGCGGCGGATGTCCTCGGTCGTACGGTGCTCGAGGTACTGCCCGACACCGAGCCGCAGTGGATCGAGCGGTACGGCCGTGTCGCGCTCACGGGCGAGCCGTTCGAGTTCGAGGAGTATGCCAGGGAACTGAACAGGTATTTCGATGTTCTCGCATACTCGCCTGCTCCCGGGAAGTTCGCCACCGTGTTCGCCGACACGACCGATCGAAAGCGGGCCGAGGACGCGCTGCGCGAGTCCAAGCAGATGCTCCGCCTCGTGCTCGACACGATCCCGGTGCGGGTGTTCTGGAAGAACCGCGACCTCGTCTACCTCGGCTGTAACCAGCCGTTCGCAGCCGACGCGGGGAGGGCGTCGCCCGACGATGTCATCGGCAAGGACGACTTCGACATGACGTGGATCGAGCAGGCGGAACTCTACCGCAGCGATGACCGGGCCGTGATCGAGAGCGGCGAGGCGAGGCTTGGCTACGAGGAGCCGCAGACCACGCCGCAGGGAGAGACGATATGGTTGCGCACGAGCAAGGTCCCCCTCGTCGCGAACGACGGGAGCACCATCGGCGTCATGGGGACGTACGAGGACATCACCGCGCTCAAGGAGGCACGGGAGAAACTCGAGGAGCTCAACCGCTCGCTCGAGCGCATGGTCGACGAGCGCACCGAAGAACTCCAGGCGACCAACGAAGAGTTGCAGTGCACCACCGAGGAGCTCACCCACATGAACGAGCAGCTCATCGAGGCCGGCGAGGCGAAATCCCGGTTCCTGCGCGCGATGAGCCACGAATTGCGCACGCCGCTCAACTCGATCATCGGATTCTCCGGTGTCATGCTCCAGGGCCTTGCGGGCAAGCTCACCAAGGAACAACGTCGACAGCTCGAGATGATCGACAACGCGGGTCGGCACCTGCTCGCGCTCATCAATGACATCCTCGACCTCTCGCGGATCGAGGCCGGCCGGATCGACATCGTGATGGACTCCATCGACGTGGCCGAGTTGGCGCGGGAGATCGTGGGTAGCGTGAGCGCCGCCGCCGAGGCCAAGGCGGTCGAACTCCGCCTCGATGTCACCGACGAGTCGATCGCGCTCGTATCCGATGCTCGCAAGATCCGACAGATCCTCATCAACCTGCTCGGCAACGCACTCAAGTTCACCGACGAAGGCCACGTCACGTTGACCATCCACCGCCCGACCGAGGCGATGGTCGGCTTCAGCGTCCGCGACACCGGGCCGGGCATCGCCGAGGAGGACCAGGAGCGGATCTTTGGAGAGTTCGTACAGGGCACGCGGGTACCCGATCCCGAGCTAGGGGGTACCGGGCTCGGGCTCGCGATCTCGCGGGGGCTCGCCGCCGCGCTCGGCGGGATGATCACCGTCGAAAGCATCCCCGGAGATGGCGCGACGTTCACGCTACTCCTGCCCGAGTCCTCGGTAGACGTGTAGGCGTCGAGGACAGATGGTCGCTGCCGCCGCCACCTGGCTCGTCGCGCTCTACGTGATCGCTGTCGTGGTGCTGCTCATCTACGAGGATCGTGACCCGTCCACTACGCTCGCATGGCTTCTGATCTTGCTCTTCTTGCCGGTCGTCGGCCTTCCGCTGTACTTCTTTTTCGGCAGGGTGTGGCCGTGGCGGCGAAGGAGGGCGCGCGTGAGCGCGGCGATCGATGCTGAGTCGCGCCACGTGCTGCCTGCCGTCTATGGCGCGCACGCGTCGTGGGCTGCGCGGCGGCGGGCGCGGTACGACGGCACCGATACCGCGAAGATCATCACGATGATCGAGCGCCAGTGCGCAGCACCTCCGCTGCCCGCTCAGGACCTCGAGGTGTTCACGGAAGGCGCCGACAAGTTCGCCCGCCTCATCGAGGACCTCGAGGCGGCCCGAGACCACATCCATCTCCAGTACTTCATCTGGGAGCGCGACGAGCTGACCGCACGCATCACGAAGCTTCTGCTCGGGAAGCTCGCCGAGGGAGTGGAGGTGAGGATCGTCTACGATTTCGTCGGCTCGTTCTTCCACTCGAAGGACGAGCTGCACCGGCTCCGTAACGCCGGCGCGCATGTGAGGGCCGACCTCACGAAGATGAACGAGATCAACTACCGGAACCACCACAAGATCGTCGTCATCGACGGGCATGTCGGCTACACGGGTGGTATGAACATGGGGCAGGAGTACATCGACGGCGGGAAGCGCTTCGAGACATGGCGCGACACCCACCTGCGGGTGGCCGGACCGTTCGTCGCCGAGCTCCAGCGCCTGTTCGCCACCCGATGGTACGAGGGGACCTCGGAGAGCTTGTTCGTGGAACGCTACTTCCCGGTGCATCCACTGGTCGACCCGTCCTCGGCGGTGATGTGCCAGGTGGTCCACTCGAGCGTGGGAGACGAGTGGGAGGCGGTGAAGCAGACCTTTCTGCACGCCGTGGCGAGTGCGGACCGCTCCGTACGGATCCAGTCCCCCTACTTCGTGCCGGACCAGTCGTTCAACGACGCGCTTCTCACGGCGGGTCTGTCCGGTATCGACATCCGGCTCATGATGACCGGCGTGCCCGATAAGCGGATCCCATTCTGGGCCGCGTACACGTACTTCCCAAAGGTCTTAGCCGCCGGTGTGCGTGTCTACCAGTACATGGCAGGCTTCTTCCATGCCAAGGCACTCGCCATCGACTCGACATTCTGTGCTGTGGGCACGACCAATATCGACGTGCGCTCTTTCGCGCTCCACGACGAGATGACGGTGTTCATCTACGACGAGGAGGTCACGCGTCAGGTCGAGTCTGTGTTCGAGTACGACATGCGCTCGTGTACCGAGGTCACTCCTGAGATGCTGGCCCGGATCGGCCCTCTCCGGCGGTTCCGCAACTCGCTCGTCCGGCTGTTCTCGCGCGTTCTGTGACCGGGCGCACACTCCGATTCAAGCTCTCCCACAGGTGCGCCGATGGCCTCGGTATACACTCGTATACGGTGTTGTACACCGTTCTTCGGACAAGGGGTGGTAGTACATGAAGAGGCTCGTAGCTCTGCTCACGCTGACCGCTATGCTGGCGGCCGTGCTCGTGCCCGCCGCCGCGTTCGCCAGGGGAGGTCCGCCACCCGGCGTAGGACCCGGTTCTGCTCCCGGTCTCCAGAAGAAGGCACAACCGGCCGAGGCGCCGGCTCCCGTCGAAGGCCCCGCCGCAGCACAAGACGTAGAAGAGCCCGCACCCGCACAAGACCCCGAACCTCTCACAGGCAGGGAGCTCGGCCAGCAGAGGGCTGCTGAGGCGCGCGAACGTGCCGCCGAACGAGCCCAGGAGCGCACGCAAGCGAGCACGGAGACGGAAGTCGCCGCCTCGGCCGAGGATACCGAGACACCTGTTCCCGGTGACGGTGATGAGGAGGGCGACGAGCCTTCCGAGGAGGGCAAGCGTCACGGGATAGCGAACGCCCTCTCCCGGATCATGGCCAACGTAGAGCGTGCCGAGGGACGCGTCGCCGATGGTACGCAGTCGCAGGTGCCTCCCGGACTGCTCAAGGTCATGTGGAAGTTCCTCGGGTGGCTTGGCATCGAACTCGACTCGGACCCGGTCGACGGCGATTCGCCTGAGGGCCCCGGCTCCGACGAGGAGACGTCCACGCCCGAGCCTCCGCTCCCGCCATCAGAGGACGAGACATCGACGCCCGAGCCTCCGTCCGAGGAGGAGACCGGCACACCGGAACCCTCCGACGAGGGATGATCCCGAATACGGTATGACGGCTCGCGTGAGGAGGCCCCGCAGATCTCAGATGCGGGGCCTCCTGCTAGAATGGGGCGGCCCGTGACCCATGGCGGCGAACCTCGAGGAGCGAGCATGACGTTCGGCCCTAGCGCGCAGCGAGTCTTGTTGGGGATAGCGTTCGTTTCAGCGATCGCTGCCGCCGTCGCCACGTTCATGATGCCCCCGGTGGTGCAACTCGGGACCCTCGTGCGGCTCGTCGTGTTTCACGGAGCATACACGTGGGTGAACATGGGACTCTTCACCGTTGCAGGACTCGTGTCGGCTGCATTCCTCGTGAGCGGCCGCATCGGGATATACGCGTGGTCCACCGCATTCAGGCGCCTCGCCGTGGTGGCGTGGATCGTCAACACCGCCCTCGGCATGCTCTCCGCGTACCTGTCGTGGGGTTCGGTCAACCTCGCCGAACCGCGGCTCCAGGTCACCTTCGTCCTCCTGTTCTTGTGCGGCGTCGTGCTCGCGCTCGACTTCTTCGTCGGGCGCCCGCGGCTCATGGCGCTCGCCGACATCGTCATGGCGACAGCGCTCTGGTGGCTCATCCTTGCTGCACGCGACGTCGTGCATCCCGACAGTCCGGTGATGAACTCCGGGTGGGAGATCAAGGGTCCGTTCTTCGGTATCGTCGCATCGATCGCAGTCTTCGCGCTCGCCGTGACGGCGTTGCTGTCGGCGCGGGTGTCAGACGAGTTGGCTGAGAGCGGAGCCGTACCGCGCGACGAGGCGGCCTGAGGGCCTCTGACCGCTCGTCGGATGTGTGTCAATCGCACTGTGCGGCTGGTCGATGTCTGTAGGAGAAGGAGCTTCAGCTTCAGCTTTCGCACGCCCCGTCGACCGGGACTGCACATGCTCACGCTACGCACGGACATCGCACACCTGCTGACCGCGTCCTCCGACGCCGAGCTGGCACGCACGGTCGTCAACGCGCGCTCGACCGCCGAGATGCAACTCGCGCTCGGCGTGCTGCGCGCCGGGCACTCCGAGCGCGAACTCCTCGATCTCGCGAACGTCCGGGAGTCGCTTGCGGAGATCCCGTTGCCGGTCTTCCGGGCCGGTGCGGAGCTTTCCATCTTGGAGCGGGCGGCAGGCTGGAAGCGCGAGGGGCGCTTGTTTCGCACCGAGTGCACCTCGGCATCGGGGGTCTTCGCTCTCGAGTTCGTAGGCGATGGTAACGCTGTCGAGGAGATGGCGGTCCGCGCCGGTGGTGAGCGGATCGTCGTGAACGAGGTCGATGCCGACGAGTTCGTCTCGCAACAAGTGCTCGACCTCATGTTCGAGCACGACACGGGGCTCTTCAATACCTTTGTCGAGGCCCTGCGTCTTCTCGGCGTGGGATACTTGCCGCGGTTCCACATGAGTCTTGAGGAGTTCACCCTGGAGAACGTGGCAGACGGCATCGCCGAGCTCAACGGCTTGTTCTAGCCTGTCGCTGCGCTCTCGTTGCTCGAGTGCACTTCCCGCGGGCCCATCCGTGCGCTACGATGCGTGCCACAACCGTATACAGGCGTCACTCGGTGCCCGCGATCAGCGGGAGAATAGGGAAGCCGGTGAGAACCCGGCACGGACCCGCCACTGTGAAGTGGGGCATCACGCCCCCGAAGTCAGGAGACCTGCCGAGAGACGCGCGACGCGGCCTTCGAGGTACGAGGCTTGAGCGCGGCGCCGGGCGACCGGCGTCACACTGCACCCGCCAGATACTCGAAGACCCGCCCTCACTGACCGAGGCGGGTCTTTTCGTGTGTGGCCGCGTCTTGAGAGTCGAAGGAGGTGGCCACACACACGGCGGTCAACGCAGGAGTGACCGCGAAAGGTATGTCCGGCCGGGCGCTGTGCCGGCATGATGATACGGAGGACCGATGAACCGCACCGTTCGATTCGCCGCGACGCTCGTGGTCGCGTTCTCGCTCGCCGCACTGCCGCTCGCTGGTTGTGCGTCTACTCCACCTGCTGCCGAGGAGCCCGCACCGCAGGCGCCCGCGGAGGACGTCGCAGCGGCCTTCCCGGTGACCGTGACCGATGACGCCGGCCGCGAGGTCACCATCGACTCAGAGCCGATGCGCATCGTATCGCTCGCACCGTCCAACACCGAGATCGTCGCGGCCCTCGGCCTGCTCGACCGGCTCGTGGGCGTGACGAGCTTCGATGACTACCCGCCCGAGGTCACCGACATCGACGTCATCGGCGACTTCGCAGGCCCGAACCTCGAGGCCGTCGCCGCGGCCGAGCCCGACCTCGTGCTCGCCACCACCGGCGTGCAGGCCGACGTCATCGGCCAGCTCGAGGACCTCGGTGCGACGGTGGTCGCCGTCGACCCGGCCGATCTCGCCGGACTCTTCGTCTCCATCGAGATGGCGGGTGCTGCGACCGGCGCGTCCGAGGCCGCACTCGCGCTCACTACGGCGATGCGTGGCGACCTCGCGACCGTCACCGATGCGATCGGCGATGTCGATCCGGTGACGTGCTTCCTCGAGATCGCGCAGGACCCGCTCTTCACCGCCGGCACCGGCACACTGCTCGACGACCTCATCACCGTGGCCGGCGGCGTCAACGTGGTCACAGAGCCGGGCTGGGTCGCCTACTCGCTCGAGCAGCTCGTCGTCGACGATCCGGAGGTCTACCTCGCCACCCTCGGCTCGATGTCCGACCCCGCAGACCTCGCCTCGCGTCCGGGTTACAGCGAACTGTCCGCCGTCCAGACTGGTCGCGTGCACGTGCTCGACGACAACCTCGTGAGTCGTCCGGGTCCGCGCGTCGTAGAGGGCGTGCGCCTCATTGCTGCAGCGCTCCATCCCGAGGCGTTCTAGGTACGCCGGGGAAACGCGTGAGCCCCGGATCCCATACCCGTCGGCGCATCACCGCGATCGCGGTCCTCACGGTCGCGCTCGGGATCGCGATGCTGGCGGGTGTGGGGTTCGGGGCCGTGAGCGTCACGCCGGCGGACTCCCTCGGTGCCATCGGCCGCATGCTCACCGGTGCGCCTAAGCTGCCCGGGGATGCTGTCATCGTCGACATCCGCCTACCGAGGGTGGTGCTCGCAGCGCTCGTGGGCTCGTGTCTTGCCTCGGCGGGCGTGCTGTACCAGGCGCTCTTTCGCAACCCGCTCGCCGACCCCTACATCCTCGGCATGTCGGCGGGAGCCGGTCTCGGGGCGGTGATCGCACTCACGCTCACGGCAGGCGCGACGGCGCTCCGCTTCGGTCTCGTGCCAGCGGGGGCGTTCGTGGGCGCGATACTCACCATCATCGTCGTCGTGCGCCTCGCCTCGCTGCGCGGGGTGCTCGACGTCACCTCGCTCCTGCTCGCCGGTGTCGCGCTCTCCTACGTGCTCGCCGCGCTCTCCTCGTTCATCATGGTGTTCTTCCGCGAATCGATGACATCGGTCGTCTTCTGGATGATGGGCGGGCTCACCGGCGCG
The DNA here is from genome assembly GCA_007121015.1 of Coriobacteriia bacterium. GTDB lineage: Bacteria > Actinomycetota > Coriobacteriia > Anaerosomatales > SLCP01 > SLCP01. The sequence continues at coordinate 41,666 of SKMN01000008.1, read as the reverse complement.
TCGTGGCCGTACGTGCGGATGGTCGCGCCGATGCTAGTCCTCGGCCTCGCCGTGCCGCTCTTCGCGACCCGCGAGATGAACATCCTGCTGCTCGGAGAGGAGCGCGCCGCCGAACTCGGTGTGGATGTCGAGCGCTTCAAGCGGGTGCTGCTCACAGCAGGCTCGCTGCTCGTGGCAGGCGCCGTCTCCGTCTCCGGGCTCATCGGCTTCGTCGGGCTCATGACGCCGCACATGGTGCGCCTCGTGCTCGGTCCCGACCACCGCGTGTTGCTGCCCGCCTCGGCCATCGGCGGGGCGGTCGTGATGGTGCTTGCGGACCTCGCCGCGCGCACCGTACTCGCGCCGGTCGAGTTACCGGTGGGCATCGTGACCGCGCTCGTTGGCGGCCCGTTCTTCGTGTGGCTGCTCGTGCGACGGAACGGACACCGGTGAGCGCGAAGCTCACATACGCAGCGGCGACCCTCGGCTACCCCGGCGTCGACGTCGTGCGCGACGCCACGCTCTCGGTGGCCGCGGGTGAGGTGGTGGGGCTCATCGGCCCGAACGGGGCAGGCAAATCGACGATGCTCAGAGCGGTGACCGGCTCGGCGCGCATCACCGCGGGAGCCGTCGAGCTCGAATCGCGCTCGCTCGCCGACATCGGTCCGCGCGACCGCGCGCGCCTCGTAGGGGTCGTCCCGCAGCAGGTAAGCGCTGCGTTCTCGTTCAGTGCGCGCGAGTTCGTACTCATGGGACGCCACCCGCACCTTTCGCGGCTTCAGCAGCCGACCGATGCCGACGTCGCGCTTGCCGAGGAGGTCATGGCGCAAACCGACACCGCGCGACTGGCCGATGAGGGCGTCGACACGCTCTCCGGCGGTGACCTCCAGCGCCTTGCGCTTGCCCAAGTGCTCGTCCAGCAGCCGAGCGTGCTCCTGCTCGACGAGGCGACGTCCCACCTCGACCTCAACCACCGCCTGCAAGTCCTCGACCTCGTGCGCGAGCTCGCCGACGGCGGCATGGCGGTGCTCGCCGTCTTCCACGACCTCGATCTCGCCGCGCGCTACAGCGACCGCATCGCGGTGGTCGACGGCGGTACGCTCGGCCCGGTTGGCTCGCCGCACGAGGTGTTGACCGGCCCGATGCTCGCACGGGTGTTCAGGGTGCGCGCCGTCGTGGGGATCGACCCGGTCATCGGCTCGGTCTCGGTGACACCGGTGTTGCGAGAAGAGGCGGTCGGCCGCGTCTGTCCCGGGCGCGTGCTCGTATTGGGAGGCTCCGGAGCCGCCGCTCCGCTGCTGCGCACGCTCTACCTTGCCGGATACGACGTACACGCGGGCGTGCTCAACCGCGGCGACATCGATCACGCGGTCGCGGAGGCCCTCGGGTTGCCGCTGATCGATCTGCCCGCGTTCGCCGAAGTGGATGATGCCGCCGCCGCACGTCTTCAGGCCGAGGCGGAGGTCGCCGATGTGGTGGTCGTGGCCGAGATACCGGTGGGCCGGGCGAACCTCCCGGCACTGCGCGCCGTCATCGACGCCGCGTCCGCCGAGAGCCTGGTGCTGGTGGGCGGGTTCGGCCCCGAGCGAGACTACGCGGGTGGCATCGCGTCACAGGCTGTCAGGGATGCGATCTCGGCTGGCGCCACTGTCGTGCGCGACGCCGAGGCTGCTCTCGCGTGCGTCGCCGGGATCACTCGTGCGGCTGGAACCTGCAGGTAAGCTCGATGAGCGGGGCGCACGCGTCTTCCGACGGGCACCCGGCGCACGCAAGGTCGCGCCACTGCTCGAGGAGGCGCGTCATCGAGGCGCTCGTGGTGCCGTAATCGAACGCGTCACCGGGGTTCAGGCCGAGGAGCTGGAGTGCGAGCGCATCGAGGATCCGGACGATGTCCTCGCCTTCCGTTTCGTTGACGCACGCCCCATCGACGAGCCACAGACACTTCTCACACAGATCGTCCGGTCCGGTGACGACGGTGCCCTCCTCCTCGGTCAGGCGGTCGATAGTGCGCAAGACGTTGCGCGCGAACTCCGCGGTGTGACCACCGCCATGGACGAACTGCAGGCAGATGAGGTGGTGACCCCTGAGTCTGGGACCCGGCGTGCTCATGTCATCCGACTCGGCGGGATCCACGGCGGGAACGGATGGCACCCCGGCTCCAGGAGAGCGGGGAGCGAATGCGAGAGGTGTCCGGGCACTGCGAAGCGCCTTCCTGCGATCGTGATGTCCGAGTGCGCGACTGGGCGCACGGTTCGCGAATGCAGGAAGCGCGGTAGTCTCGTCGTGTTCTCCGTCGGCCATGATGCTCGCAGGCTTTCGCAACTTGCGTGCCAGGGATTCGCGCACGTCATAGCGTGCATGCCGTCTCCTGGGCCGCGGTCCCCACGTTCGCAGCGTGGTCGAGCCGGTCGAGGGCGCCGGAGAGGGCCCCGAGCGCGAGGGCTGCGGTATTGTTGGTGCGCGAGAGGTGGAGACCCACGACGCGCCTGAGCGTGTCGTGGGTCAGGGAAGCGAGTGCATCTGCCGCCGCTCCGTTCGAGAGGTGTCCTCGCGCCGACAAGATGCGGCGCTTGAGGAACCACGGGTATGGTCCCGCCTCTACCATGCCGACATCGTGATTACACTCGATGCCGAGTGTCGAGCAGCCGGTAAGTACGGCGTGCGCCTCGGGCGTGAGTTCGCCGGTGTCGGTGAGTACGCCAAGCGATGATCCGTCGGTGGCGTCGAACCGGAAGCCGAGCGGGTCGGCCGCGTCGTGGGACGTGGAGAACGCGGTGATCGCCATCCCGCCAAGACTCACGGGATCGCCCGGCCCTATCTCGCGCACGTCGTCGACGAGCACGTCGAGCGACGCCGCGCGCCGCGTTCCCTTTGACGCGTAGACCGGCACCTCGAGCCGCTTGGCGAGGACGCGTACACCACGCACGTGATCGGAGTGCTCGTGACTCACCAGGATCGCGGCCACGCCCGAGGCAGCGATGCCACACGAGTCGAGTCGGCGAACGGTCTCGCGCGCCGAGAACCCGCAGTCGAGCAGAACCGTCTGGCCTCCCGAGGTCACGGCTATCGAGTTCCCGGCCGAACCCGAGCCGAGCACGGTCACTCGGATGTCAGCCACGCTCACTCCTCGCTCGGCAGGGCTTCGCGTCCCAGGCGGATCGCCTCTCGCGCGTGTGTTTCGGCATCGTCCATGGCATCGAAGACCTCGGCGAAGTTGTGGAAGCCCATCGAGTTCTCGGAGACGATCAGGTTCTCCCAGAGCACGTGCGCCCTCTGGTGGTGTCCGACGGCATCCCGGTGCAGCCGTTCGTCGACGTCCGCTCCTGCATCCACCGCCTGGCGGACCTGGCCGAGTACGCTCACCGATCGGGCGAGCAGGGCCTGCACGGTCTGCTGCCGTTCGTAGACGGCGACTTGTCCGTCGATCGCTTCTCCGACGCGGTCCGTGTGACACGTTGCGCACGGACCGGTCCGCAAGGTCGGCTGCAGTCCGACGGCTTCAGCGAACGCCGTGTACGCGTCGGTGTGGTGGTACTTGTAGGGACTTGTCATCCAATGGCTGCGCACCCACTCGCCGGATGCGGTCCGCACGCGTGGCATGTGGCACGACACGCAGGTGGCGCCGGCATCGTAGTGGACGCTGTTCCAGCTCAGTTCGACCTCGGGGTGCTGGCTCTTGATGAGCGGCTCGCCGATGATCGCATGCGTCCAGTCCTGCGCGTAACCAAACTCTCTCGTGTAGTGCTCGTGCAGGTCACCTGCTTTCGCCCACCCGTAGTGGTCGCGGACGGCCCCGTCGACCCCACTCCTGCCACACGTGTACTCGACGTGGCACTGCGCGCACAGGAGCGTTTCGAGGTCTTTGTGAGATGCCTCCGCCACATCGTAGACGGTCTCGGGGTCGTACGGGTTAACCCCGCCCTGGCCGTGGACACCGCCGGTGTCGATCGCCTCGAGCATAGCCGCTCGTATGAGACGGAAGGAGCCGCTATGCGGGTCGTGGCAGTGGTTGCAGCCCATGCCGTAGGGCATCGTCTCCTCGGTGGTGGCGATCGTCGCTGCCCAGAGCATGTCCCGGTGCTCGGCGGGATCGTACTCTTCCGACGGCGGGGAGGTGAACGTGCGCCCGTCGGGGAAGACTGCGCTCGCGCTCACTTCATGGCTCTGGAAGTCGGTGGCGAGCGAGACCACGGTGCCCGCAGGGATGTCGACCGTCCGCGCCGGCTCGTCTGCGGTAGCGGTATGCGTGAGGGTTACCTGGGTATCCGCTGGGACGGTGAGTGGAGTGTCCGTGTGCCACGCCCATGCGACCTTCGTGGACTTGCACTGTACGCACGTCTCGTACTTCGCGCGCAGGGTGTCGTAGTGCTCTTCGAGGGCCCAGAGGTGCGCCCCTTCTTCCCGGTAGTCCCTGACGAAGCCGTGCCCGGCGATGATGGTGTGATACTCGGGGAACTCGTCGATCTTGTGTATCGCCGGCTCGCGCTGCGAGCCTCCGAACGGGCCGACCTTGAGGTTGTCGTCGTAGAGGAACATCGCCGCAGTGGCACTGTGGCACTGTGCGCACCCGTCGACGCGCCACTCGATTACCGCGCGCACGTTCTCGGGGTCCGCCGCGTGCGCGGTCGCGTCAGCATGACAGGACGCGCAGCCGGCGTCGGCGTGAGGCCCCGCGGCCACTGCTTCGATCGCCTCGGCATGACACTCGCCACACTCAGCTCGTGCTGCGACGACGGCAGGGCTATCGTAGGTGACGCCGGCACAGCCGGCTGCGGCGAATACCATGACTCCGAGCACCAGCAGGAAAGCAGGGACATTCCGCATCCGTGGCATCGCTCGACCCCCTTGTTGTCGGTGTATAGAAAGAACTACCTGGAATCGGCGGACCGCGCAACTGCGGCGAGCCACGGTGTCCGGCCTCGACCTGTCGCGTCCGCCCTCATCGGGCCATCGCGAGCATCTCTCGCAGGCGTTTCCACGCCAGGCGGAAACCGCCTACCGAGTACCAGTACTTCACGTAGGTGATGCGCTTCATGACGATCGCGGGGATACCGGAGAGGTCGACGTTGAACATCCAGCCAACGCCCCAGCGCGGCCCCACGCTCACGAACTCCCCGCGCATCCGGGGGCGGAATGGCTCGGGCGGTTCCCTACGAGCCTCGCGCAGCAGGTTGGCGGCGGCGTGGTGTCCCTCGGCGATGGCGAACTGCGCGAGCATCGGTAACGTCCGGTTCGTCGCGGGGTCGCGGAACGCCGCGAGGTCGCCGATCACGTAGACGTCCGGGTGGGCGGGGGAGCGTAGGCACTCGTCGCAGAGGAGTCTGCCCGAGCTGTCGAACTCCAGTCCCCACTTCACGGCGTCGGGGTCGGCCTTCGCGCCGCCGCAGAACACCAGCACCGCTGCGTCGACCCGGTCACCGGATTCCAAGACCACCTCGGAGTCCTCGACACGTTCGACCATCGAGCCCAACACGAGTTCGACTCCCATGCGCTTCAGTCGTGCAGCGGCCCGCGCTCTCTGGCCCGGGCGCAGGTCGTAGAGGATCTCCGGCCGTCCTTCGACGAGGCGCACCCTGAGGTCGGCCGGATCGAGCCCGGCATCGATCGCGCGGTGGGGCAGCATCTGTCCGAGCGTACCGACGATCTCCACTCCTGTGGCGCCGCCACCGATGACGGTGAAGCTGAGCGCGCGCTGACGCTCCGATGCGTGGGGCGACCGCGCCGCCTGCTTGAACGCGGCTTCCACGCGGCGCTGGAGCTCCTGCGCGTCCTCGACCGACCACATCGTGATGGCGTGCTCGGCCAGCCCGGGTACCGGCGGCACGAACGCGATGGCGCCGGTGGCGAGCACGAGCCGCCAGTACTCGACGCGCTGGCCGTCGTCGTCACGGTGTCCTACCGTGATCGCACGCTCCTCGGCGTGAACGTCTTCGAGGCGGTTGTAGCATACCGTCACCGGCAGGTCCCGGAAGACGGTCGGGTGCCACAGTTCGCAGAATTCCGGCCGGGACGGACCCACGGCCACGAGGTCGAGTTCGGAGAGCGCCTGTTGGCATGGGTCGGGCTCGATGAGCATGATCTCGAGGTCGTCGGAGGGTTTGAGCGAGCGCGCCAGCCGCACGGCTGTGGTGGTGCCGCCGTATCCCCCGCCCGCGATGACGACGCGGCGGCGGGTCAGCGGCTCCGTGCACGCAGCAACGGTGTCGTCGGTCCCCACGATCGCCTCCTCAGGTCACACTGGGCTTGTACCCGTTCGGCAGGGCGGTCGTTGGGATGATGGCAGGTTGTGGAACAAACAACGCAAGGGTCGTGGACGACCTGGTCCCAAGCATGCCAGAAGGAGGAACGGATGCGTGTCACACTGTTCGCGCTCTCGACGTGCCCTTACTGTCGGATGACGAAGAAATTCCTCGATGAGACGGGTGTCGAATACGAGTTGACCGAGGTCGACAGCCTTGAAGGCGAGGAGAAGGAGTCGGCAGTCGCCGAGGTGAAACGTCTCTCAGGGGGCACGTCGTTTCCTGTGGTGGTAGTGAACGACGAGGTGATCGTCGGGTTCAATAAGAAGCGGATCAAGGAGCTGTTGCTTCCGTGAGCACCCCGGCTCCCCGGCAGCGTTTTCACGAAGGCACGACGATAGAGGATCTCAAGGCGTACATGACACCGTTCGTCGTTCAGCTCGGCTACGTGTTCAACGACGACACCGAATTCGTCGACGAGGTGCTCTCGAGCGAGTTGGAGATCCTCGACCAAACGGGCGATGTCTACTGCCCGTGCAGGGTGCGCACGGGTGACCCCAAGGAGGACCTCAAGGTCGTCTGTCCGTGTATCCCGTTCTACGCCGACCAGTTCGCCAAGCTCCGTAAATGTTGGTGTGGCTTGTTCGTCCTCCACGATGTCGAGGACGGAAGCGAGCTGCATGGGGTCATCGATGTACCCGAGGGGCCCGCCGATGTTCCGGTGGCGCGCGTCGAATCGTTCCCGGATGGCACGGTGAGGACGGTTCGGATCGGCAGACGTGAGGTCGCGTTGGCGCGCGTGGAAAACGACTTCTATGCACTCGGGAACGTCTGTCGCCACGCGTTCGGCCCGCTCGGGCAGGGGTTCGTCGAGGGACACACCGTCATCTGCCCGTGGCACGGATGGCGCTACGACGTGCGCGACGGGACCACCGACCACCCAGACGCCGACGTGAAGACCTACCCGGTCACGGTACGCGACGGGTACGTGATCGTCACGGTGTGAAGCTGCGGACCGTCTGGCGCAAGGCCGCCTCCCGCCCTGCTACTCGGTGCCATCCTCCTTCTTGAACAGTTCGGCGATGCCCCCGATGCTGCCCATGATGCCGCTGACCTCCATCGGCAGGAAGACCTTGTTCGCTTCGCCTGCGGCGATCGCTTTGAGCGCTTCGAGGTAGCGGATGGCGATCAGGTCGTTCGTCGGGTCACCTTCGTGGATGGCGCCGAACACCGACTTGATGGCGAGCGCTTCGCCCTCGGCGACCGTGAGCTTCTCGAACTTCTCGGCCTCGGCGACTTCCTTGATGGCTCGCGCGCGTCCCTCGGCCTCGAGGATCGCGGCTTGCTTCGAGCCCTCGGCCCGTGCGATCTTGGCTTGTTTGTCGCCGTCTGCCTCGAGGATGACGGCGCGACGTTCTCGCTCGGCCTTCATCTGACGGTGCATCGCCTCGGTCACGTCGATGGGGGGCTCGATCCGCTGGAGTTCCACGCGGACGATCCGCACGCCCCACTTGTCGGTCGCGTCGTCGAGGATCTGTCGCAGTGCGGCATTGATCTTCTCGCGGCTTGTAAGCGATTCATCGAGTTGCATGTCGCCGATGACGTTACGCAGGTTCGTCTGTGCGAGCTTCGTTGCCGCCATGTAGAAGTTGGCCACGTTGTAGATGAGTTTCACCGGGTCGGTTGCTTCGTAGTAGACGACGGCATCCACGGTGACGAGCACGTTGTCGCTCGTGATGACCTCTTGCGGAGGGACGTCCACCACGTTCTCACGCATGTCGATCTTGGTGATGCGGTCGACGAACGGGAGGATGAAGTGGAGTCCCGAGTCGAACGTAGACTGGTACTTGCCGAACCGCTCGACGATCCCCTTCTCGTAGGGCCGCACGATGCGGATGGCGGCGATGGCGTAGACGAACAACACCACCACCACGATGAGGCCGAGCGCTACCGCGGTCAGGTTCTCCATCGGTCTCCTCCCATCGTGTCCGGCACCGTCATTGTGCCGGACTCTCGTCTTCGGCGGCGCGCACCACGAGGTGCGTCCCGTCGATCCGTTCGACCGTGACCGCCGTGCCGACCGGCAGCATGCTGCCGTCAACGGAGTCCGCGCGCCACTCCTCTCGCTCGATGCGCACGCGGCCCTCGGACGTGTGGGAAGTGACCTGCTCGATCACGACCCCTCTCTTGCCGAGGAGCCGGTCGACACCCGTGCGTACGGGTGGTTCGTGGGTGATGCGGTCGCCGTAGCGGCGAAGGATGACGAGTAGGCTCGCCGAGACGACGATGAATGCGATCCATTGCCACCCGACGCTTACTCCGAGGTACTCGAGGACCGCCGCCGCCGCCGCTCCGATCGCGAAGGGCAGGAGGAAGAACGTGACTGTGAAGATCTCGGCGATGAGCAGGATGGCTGCGAGCATGACCCACACCCAGAACCAGGGGTTCTCCACGGTCGAACCTCACTTTCAGCGGGCGGCAGGAATCGACGGGCCCAGCGGACGACTCTCATGACTATATACCTACGAGAACCGCCGCAACCACACTCCGTGCGACAGGAGGCACGGAAGACCGGACCATTCTGGCGCCATACGGCGGGCGAACTCCATCATAAGCATAAACGCATGCGAATAATGCGCAATATTGCCCCCGTTCCGCGGTATCATCACAGTGTTCCCGCGACCTGAGGAGTCATGATGAGTCACACGCTGAAGCAAACGGTCGACCAGACCATCGGATACACGCCCCTCGTCGGGCTCGTGCGCCTCGACGTGCATCTACCCGGCCACGTTGCGATCAAGCTCGAATCCCGCAACCCCGGCGGCTCGGTGAAGGACAGGATCGCCAAGGGCATGATCGATGACGCCGAGGAGCGCGGGCTCATCAGCCCGGGCTCCTCGGTGCTCGTCGAGCCCACGAGCGGCAACACCGGCATCGCGCTAGCCATGATAGGTGCCGCGCGTGGCTACAATGTCGTACTGACGATGCCCGAAAGCATGTCGGTCGAGCGCAGGAGACTGCTTGCCGCCTACGGCGCGGAAGTCGTGCTGACGCCTGCTGCGTCCGGGATGGCCGGCGCGGTCGCCGCTGCCGAAGAGCTCGTGGCCGAGCGCGCCGGCGCGTTCATGCCGGGTCAGTTCGTCAACCCGGCGAACCCGCGCTCCCACTACGAGACGACCGGCCCGGAGATCGAGCGCGCGCTCGGTTCCGAGAGACTCGGGGCGTTCGTCGCGGGGGTCGGCACGGGCGGCACCATCTCAGGTGGCGGCCGCTACCTGAAGGAACGCTACCCGGATGTTCGCATCATCGCGGTCGAGCCGGCCGAGTCGCCCCTCATCGCGCAGACGCTCGCGGGCGACGAACTCGTGCCGTCGCCCCACTTGATCCAGGGGATCGGTGCGAACTTCGTGCCCGACACCCTCGACATCGGCGTTCTCGACGAGGTCGTCGGGGTCTCCGGTCCCGAGGCGATCGAGATGGCGCGAGCGCTCGCTTCGGCCGAGGGCGTGTTCGGAGGCATCTCGAGCGGCGCGAACCTGGTGGCGGCACTCGCGGTCGCTGCTCGTCCCGAGATGGAAGGTGCGCTCGTGGTGACCGTCGCACCCTCGACCGGGGAGCGCTACCTGTCTACGAAGCTCTGGGAGGACTTGGCCTGATGCGGGTCCCTCAGCGACTCGACTACGCGCTTCGTGCATTGACCACGCTCGCTCTGTTGCCGCAAGGGACGAGCGTCGCGGCGGGTGACGTCGCAGACCGGCTCGGCTTGCCACGGCGCTTCGTCGAGCAACAGCTGACGGTACTTTCGAAGCACGGCATCGTATCGAGCCAGCGCGGTCCCGGTGGCGGCGCGTCCCTCGGAAGGCCCGCGCACGATGTCTCCGTCCGCGACGTCATCGTCGCTCTGCAGGGGGATGTGATCGACGTGCCGCGCGTGAGCGGGTCCGCGGTGTCCGAGATGTGGGTTCAGGCCGCCCGCGACCTGTCCGAGTCACTCGGCGGGACGACCCTCGCCGACCTTGCTTCACGCCAGCGCGAACTCGACGGCGCCGGGGTGTTCGTGTACCACATCTGACCGCGAACACGGCGACTCTCCCGGACTACGCGACGGCGGCAGCCGCACGGGCGGCGGCCTTTCGTACCGCGACGTCGAGGTAGTGGCTCGGCGACGTGGGCTGGCCGTCGAGGACACGCCACACGCCCGCCGACATGACGCCCTGGACCGTGTGGCGCCCGGCCGTCTTCAGTAGGGCCGGATACGGGTCGTCGCTCGCAGGGGTGCGGAACAGCGCGATGTCCGCACGTGCGCCGGACTCGATCGAGCCAGTGACCCCGGCGAGCCCGAGCATCGTGGCGCCTTCCAGCGTCATGGTCCGCACGATGCGCTCGGCGGACAGAGCCGGCGCGATCCCGGCGAGTGCTCTGGCCTCGGCGAACAGGTCGAGGTCGCTGTTGCTTGCGAGACTGTCGGTCCCGAGCGCGAGCCGGACCCCCGCCCGGGCGAGCGCCTCCACGGGCGCGGGCCCGACGTGCAGGTATGCGTTCGATCGCGGGCACACGACGACCCCGCGCGCGTGCCCGGCGAGGAGCGGGACGTCGTCGCCGGTCGCCTCGGCGCAGTGGACCGCGATCGCGTCATCGAGCGCGCCGAGCTCGTGCAGGTAGCGAATCGGAGAGACCCCGGCGGGCTCGAAGTCCGGCGCGGTGCGCGAGGCCACATCGGCGAGCGGGCCGCTGCCGTCGCGCACGAACTCGATCTCGGCCGGCGATTCAGCGAGGTGTACCGCGAAGAGCGCTCCGTGCGTGGGTGCGAGCGCGTGCAGTGCCGAGCTGAGGCCGGGCCCGGACGTGTAGGGGGAGTGGGGCGAGAGGCCGAAGCGGATGTGGTCGTCATCGCGTGTGGGCGCAGCCGGGTAGCCGGCGCGCTCCAGTCTCTCTCCGATCGCTGCAGGATCGATGCCGAGGACCTCCCAGAAGAAGGCGCCTGCGAGCCCGGCGTCCTCGGCTAAGGTCACCGACTCAGGCGTGTAGACGATATCTCCCACCGTGGTCGTACCGGACGCGATGCAACGGTGGGCTCCAAGCGTTGCCGAGGCGGCGAGATCGTCAGGTGTGAGCGCCCTGATCGCGCGCGCGACGCGCCCGATCCACTCGGGGAAGGGAGCCGGGGGCACCACGCCGCCGAGCACGGTGAGCGCGAGGTGGGTGTGAGCGTTCACGAGACCGGGCAGGAGCGTGCACCCGGGGTGGTCGGCGACCTCCTCGGAAGGATGTGCCGCGACGATCTCGTCCCGGGGCGCCACCTCTACGATGCGCGCGTCGCGCACGCGGACGGCGCCGTCGCGTATCGGTGGACCGGAGATCGGCAGGACCCACGCCGCCGAGACGATCACATCAGGCCTCCGGCAGGTCGAGGAGGCTCGGCTTGCGCAGGTCCATGCAGCCGCAGCCGGCGCTGAGCTCCGCGGTGCTCACGGCGTCGACTACGCAGCGTGCGACCGTCTCGGACTCCTCGAAGAACACGGCCTTGAGTTCGCCGTGCTCCCACTCGCGCACCACGCCCTCGGCGTAGTTGACGACGATGTAGATGCCGGCGAAGCATGCGCCGATGTCGCGGGCGAGGACGACCTCGGGTGCGAGCGACTGACCGATGATGTCGCCGCCGAGTCGGCGCATGTAGTCCACCTCGGCGACGGTCTCGAAGCGCGGACCGTCGGTGACGAGGTACGTGCCGCGGCGGAACACGCGCGCGAACGACTCGCTCGCCGCCGCGAAGAGGTGGTTGGCGAGCGAGGGGCAGATCGGCTGCCGCATGATGAGCAGGTGGTCGCCCCGGACGTAGATGTCCTGCTTTATCGTCAGATCTATGAAATCGTTGGACACGACCACGTCCCGCGGGTCGAGCAGGTGGTTGAGGGAGCCCACACCGCCGTCGGCGAGCACCTTGCGCACGCCCGCTTCGTGGAAGACCCAGAAGACCTGTAGACTCGCGTCGCCGCGCTTCACGCCGCGCCTCCAGCCGTGCATCTTGACCGCGAGCGCGTCGCGCGGCCCGTGTGGGCCGTCGACACGGATGTGTGTGAACGCCGGCGAGCGTCCGAACGGCGTGTCGTAGACGAGATCTTCCGCGATAACGACGACGCGTTCATCGGTGAGCGCGGCGGCACTGCCGAGCGAGAGCGTGCCGCTACCTCCGCAGATGCCAAAGTCCGCGGCGGGGATCCGCTGATCAGCCATGGTCGACCTCCTTGGCGACAGGCTACCTGCGGATCTCCATCGCGTCCACCACGAGGTCCATGACGGGCTTGACGGTGAGGCCGAGGTCGAGCTGGTCGTTGAGGCCTTCGAGCTGCAGGCGGCAGTTCTCGCACGGGCTCGCGATGATGCGAGCGCCCGTCGCCTTGACCTGCTCGAGCTTCTTCGCGCCGCTCTTGAGGCGGAAATCCTCCATCTCGGCGATCGCGACGAGCCCGCCGCCACCGCCGCAGCACCACTGTTCCTCCCGGTTGGGTGTCATGTCCCGGAAGTCCGAGGCGATCGCTCGCACGATGTCACGCGGCTGCTCGAAGATGCCGCCGTTGCGGCCGACCTGGCACGGGTCGTGGTAGGTGACCGGCTCGGTGATCGCACCGTGGCGTACGGTGATCCGCCCATCGCGGATGTACTCGTCGATGACCTCGAGGATGTGGCGGACCTTGAAGGGGTGCTTCTCGCCGCTCCACGCTTCGTGGAAGAACTGAGCCACGCGGTAGGCGTGCCCGCACTCGGTGATCACGACCTCTTTCACGCCGAGGCGCTTCGCCTCGTCCATGAAGCGGTCGGCGATCCGCCGCGCCTTCTCCGCGTCGCCGAAGAAGTACCCGTAGTTGGCCGATTCGAACATCGAGAGCGTCCAGTTCGTGCCCGCCTCGTGGAAGATGGCCGCCGCAGGCAGGATCGAGTGGGCGCCGGCGAGCGCGACGTAGAGGACGTCGGCACCCTCCTTGTCGACCGGGATCTCGGCTGACGGGTCTCCGGTCATCTCCTTGACCTTGCCCTCGATGTCCTTGAAGCCGTCTAAGATGATGTCCCTGAACATGTCGAAGTTGTCGCTCTTCATGAGCGCCGCGTCGGCGAGCTGGCCGAGCATCTCGTTGCCCCTGTCCGCCGCGATGAGGATCGCTTTGGCTACCGAGAGGATCCACGCCGTGTCGATCGAGAAGGGGCAGTAGTACATGCACCGACGGCACCCCGTGCACGCGTACGTCGACTCGTACAACTCGTCGAGCAGGCTCTCGTCGGGGTCGCGCGCCTCGTAGAGCGCGGGCACGAACTCACCGGTCTTGGTGAAGTACTTCTTATAGATCTGCCTGATGAGCTCGGCACGGCGGGCCGGCAGGTACGTGAGGTCGCCGGTGGCAACGTACTGATGGCAGGCGTCCTTGCAGATCGCGCAGCGCGCGCAGATGTCGAGGTACTGCTTGAGCTGGCGGGTCATCTTCTTGTCGAGAACGCCGGTGAGGGTGTCGACCTGCTGTGGCTCCACGTTACTCACTCCTCACCAGGTTCGCCGAGAACGCGCCGATCGTGTGGACGAGCTTGCTGAACGGGAAGTAGACGAGGAAGACGTTCACGAAGAGCATGTGCGTCCCGAGCGACCACCCGACGTTCGAGTTCGCGATCTCGGCCGGCATGACCGGTCGGAACACCAACAGACTCTGGAACCACTCGCGGTACGTCTCGACGGGCACGTGGCCGAGGAATCGCATGTGGTTACCCATGACGATGATGCCGAGGAGCAGGAAGAGCAGGAAGTAGTCTTCGGGCACCGAGAGCTGCTTGAACGGACCGTAGGTGCGGCGCGCGATCCAGAACAGAACCGCGACGGTCATGACGATGCCTGCGGTGCCCCCCGACCACGCGGCGAACGTACTCATGCCGTCGCCCCCGAGCAGCCGGACGAGCGGGGTGTACTCGACGACCAGGCGACCGTGACCGATGAGCGCTGCCAGGGCTGCGACGTGGAACGCGAACGCGAAACCCCACATCACCGGCTCGATGCGCGCCGAGTGGGGCGCGACGAACGTGTCTTTGAGCATCTTGAGACCTCGGCCGGTCGACGTCGCGGGCTTGGGGAAGAGGCCGAGCCTGACCGGCGACTTGGGCGTGGTCGACCACTGGTATATGCGCCACGCCATCCCTACGACGAACACGCCGATGCCGATGTATACCCCCACCACGGAGGTGAGGTACAGGTAGGTCTCCATCGTCAGCCCTTCTTCGTGGTCTCGGCGTCACTTGGCCCGCTTGACCAGGAACACGTACTCGTCACCCTCTTTGCCGGCCGAGAGGACCTCGTTGCCGGTGCTCTTCGCCCACGCCGGGATGTCTGCCATCGATCCAGGGTCCGTGGCAACGGCCCGGATGACGCCGCCGACCGGCACGTCACCGATCTTCTGGCTGACCTTCACCATCGGCATCGGGCAGAGCAGCCCTTTGAGATCGAGCTCCAGGTCGACCTTGATGTCCTCGGACACGAGCCTCTCCTTTCGTCAGCCACGCCAGGCGCGCGGCGGGTCCACACACGTCGGCGAGTCGTAGCGGCGATTCCTAGATGAACAGCTCGATGTCGGCCTCCTGGGCTTTCATGAGGAAGAACCCGACACCTACCGGCTCCTTGACGCCTTCGACGAAGGCCCCCTGGGGTATCTCCATGACATCCATCGACATCTGGCATCCGTAGAGCTCTACGCCGAGGTCGATCGCGAGGTCGCGCAACTCGACGAGCTTGGTGATGTTGTGGGCGCCCATCATCTTTCCGAACATCCACCGCCCCATGCCGCCGAAGCTGAACTTGCTCGGGTTGGCCTTGGTGATATCTCCACCATACATCGCGCCGAGCATGCGGCCGAAGGGCGTCTTGCCGGTGCGCACGTTCTTCTTGATGGCACGCAGCCCCCAGAACGTGAAGAACATCGTCACCTGCATGCCCATCGCCGCAGCGCCGGTAGCGATGATGAATGCGCCGAAGAGCTTGTCCATGTCGCCGCTCATGACGGCTATGGCGACTTTCTTGGGTTCGTCCTGGCCCATGTCGTTCATCTCACTCACGGTGGGAGCCTCCTCGGTCAGGTAGGGGTCGGTTCCGCGTTCCGGCTTACCCGGTCTGCGGATCGTTGCCTCGGTGGGCGCAAACGGTAACTCGATATCCGGTTGCTGTGCGGTATGCGAATCGGTTCACAAAGCGAGTATAGGGGGACTCTGAGAGTTTGTGAACAGCATAACGGTTTGGGATCTCCCGGAGCGGCGACCGTCAGTAGGTGCGGACGGTCCGGTATAGGGTGTCGCGCTGCACTGGCGTGTAGCCCGCGTCGACGATGAGCCGCACGAGTTCCTCTCGTGCGAGCATGAAGCGCGTGCCGGCCGCCGCGACGACGTTCTCCTCGATCATCGTCGAGCCCATGTCGTTGGCGCCGAACGCGAGCGCGACCTGCCCGATCTTGGCGCCTTGCGTCACCCAGGACGCCTGGATGTTGGGCACCGAGTCGAGGAACAGGCGCGAGACGGCAAGCACGCGCAGATACTCCCAACCGCTCGCTGGCAGGGCGCCGGCCGCTTCGCCGTAGGCGGTGTTGCCCGGCTGGAACGACCACGGGATGAACGCGCGGAACCCGATCTGGCCGCGTCGCACCGCCTCGTCCTGGAGGTCGCGGATCGCCGCCAGGTGCTCGACACGCTCGGAGAGGGCCTCGTGGCTCCCGAACATCATCGTCGCGGTGGTGGAGATGTCGAGCTCGTGAGCCTCGCGCATCACCCCGAGCCACTCGGCGGCGGTCGCCTTCTTGGGGGAGAGGTGCACGCGGACACGGTCGACGAGGATCTCAGCACCTCCGCCTGGCAGCGAGTCGAGGCCGGCGTCACGAAGGCGGCGCAGCACCTCGGCGGTGGGTATGCCGCTGACCGCGGCGACGTGCACGATCTCGGGCGGCCCGAACCCGTGCACGTGGATGGCGGGGTGCGCATCCTTGATGCAGCGCAGCATCTCCTCGTACCACTCGATGGTGAGGTCGGGGTGCATCCCGCCTTGCAGGAGGATAGCGGTGCCCCCGAGGTCGATCGTCTCGGCGACCTTTTCGGCGAGCGTGCCGGTATCGAGCACGTAGGAGTCCGAGTGCCCGGGGTCGCGATAGAACGCGCAGAACGAGCAGCCGCTCACGCAGACGTTCGTGTAGTTGACGTTGCGGTCGATGATGAAGGTGACGCGAACGTCCGGGTGGAGGCGCTCCCGCATCGCCGAGGCGGCGGCGCCGAGGTCGAGCAACTCGGCACGCTCGAGGAGCGCGACGGCGTCATCCTCGCCGAGGCGGTGCTCGCCGCGGGCCACCGCATGTGCGAGGTCGCGGAGGACTGCGCTCATCGTCAGCTCGTCTCCTCGCCGAAGATCGCGAGCTCGGGTACCCGCGCGAGTTCGCCGATGGCGTGAGCTTCCTCGAAGTAGCGTGTCAGACCCTCCCGGTATTGTGGTTCGAAGCGGAACTGGAGCGCGTCGAAATAGCTCTGGAAGCGCTCGGCGGGGAAGGGTTCCCACTTTGCTGCGTACGCCGCGATGTCGTCGAGGTGGGCACGGCAGTAGAGGAGGGAGCGGTTGAGCGCATCGGCGACGTCGGCGAGCGCGCCGGGGCGCTCGGCAGCGAAAGTGCGCCGTGCCGCCCATACGGCGTACACCATGGGAAGGCCCGTCCAGGCGGTCCACTCAGCTCCGAGGTCGGTGAGCATGAGGTCGAGAGGGGGCTCCCAGTACGCACGCAGCGCGTCGTCGCCGATGAGGAGCGCTGCGTCGGCTTCGCGCAGCATGCCCGGCAGGTCGGGCGGCATCTCGACGTAGTGGGGGCGTACGTTCCAGTGACGTTCGAGCAGGATCTTCGTCAGCACCTGGGAGGTGCGCGACGTGTCCGCGAGGGCCACGGTGGCGCCGTCGAGTTGTGCCGGGGCGCGGGTCGAGAGGAGGAGGATCGACTGGACCTCGCCGAAGCTGGATATCGCGATGTCGGGCAGAAGCACGAGGTCGTCGGCGTGCCGCGCATACTCGATAGCGGGGATGGGGGCCACATCGAGCTCGTCAGCAAGGAGCATCCGGGCCAGATCGCGGGGCGCGGCCTTCACGAGGTCGACGTCGAGGAGGACGTCGTTCTTGACAAGCCCGTAGTAGAGCGGGAGGCAGTTCAGGAACTGGATGTGGCCGAGGCGAGGCCGCACGTGACTACCCGTCCTCGGCGGGTGTCTTGGAGCTGCCGCTGCTGGGGGCGTCATCGTAGACGCGCACGACGCGGTAGAGCGTGTCGCGCTCGACCGGTGTGTGACCCGTCTCAAAGATGAGTGAGACGAGGTCGTCTTTGCTGAGCGCCTCCGGAGTCGTGGCACCGGCCATGTGCGTGATGCGTTCTTCGACGACCGTGCCGTCGATGTCATCGACCCCGAACGCCGTCGCGAGCTGCGCGACCTTGAGGCCCACCATGATCCAGAACGCCTTGATGTGCGGGATGTTGTCGAGCATGAGCCGCGCGACCGCGAGCGTCTTGAGATCGTCGTAGCCGGTCGTTCCCGGGAGATCGGCGAGCTCGGTGTTCGCTGGGTGGAACGCGAGCGGGATGAATGCGAGGAATCCGCCACTCGCGTCCTGTTGTTCGCGCAAGCGCACGAGGTGATCGACCCGTTCCTCGATCGTCTCGATGTGTCCGTAGAGCATCGTACAGTTCGTCTTGATGTCGAGCGAGTGCGCCTCTCCGTGGATGCGGAGCCAATCGTCGGCAGATGTCTTCTTCTCCCACGCCGCCAAGCGTGTGCGCTCCGAGAAGATCTCGGCGCCGCCACCAGGCATCGCGTCGAGCCCGGCCTCTTTGAGCCGACGTAGCACCTCGAGGGTCGTAAGCCCGCTGATCTGCGCGTAGTACTCGATCTCGACCGCGGTGAACGCCTGGATGATGACGTGGTCGGGAAGTGCGTCGCGCAACCGGGCCACCATCTCGACGTAGAACTCGAACGGCCACTCGGGGTGCAGGCCGCCCACGATGTGGACCTCGTGCGCACCTTCGGGCACGCACTCGCGTGCGGCGGTCACGATCTCGTCGAGCGTCATCTCGTAGGCGCCCTTCTGTCCCTTCGAGCGCGAGAACGCGCAGAACTTGCAGCGGTTCTCGCAGATGTTCGTCGGGTTGATGTGGCGGTTGACCATGAAGTACACGCGATCGCCGTTGAGGCGCCGCCGTACGTGGTCGGCCATCTGGGCGATGCCGATGAGATCGCGACTCCGGTAGAGCACCGCGCCATCGCTTGCCGAAAGGCGCTCGCCGGCGAGGACCTTCGTGGCGATCGGCTCGAGTGCGGGATCGATGAGAGAGAACGACATCTCCATGCCTCCTCGGGGAGCGTCAGCCAGCGACGGGGCTGTTGCACCCGACGCCGTCGGGCCGTCCTACGCCGATGTACTTCGCCCCGGCAGCACGGATCACCTGCGGGTCGAGTCCGTTGCGTCCGTCGAACACGACCGCGCCTGGACGCATCGTACCGACGAGCGCGGCCCAATCGGCACTCACGATCTCGGACCACTCGGTCGCCAGTACCACCGCGTCGGTGTCGGCGACCGCCTCGGCCAGGGTGGCGGCGATAGCGGGGCCGTCGGGCAGCGTGACCGGAATGGGGTTGTAACCGACCACTTCCGCTCCCTCGGCCGCCAGCAGCTGCACGATCTCGATGGCCGGGGCCTCGCGCGTGTCGTCGGTGTCGGGCTTGAACGTCAGGCCGAGGATCCCGACACGCTTGCCTTCCAGTGACCCGAAGTGCTCTTTGAGTGCGCGTACCGGCAGGAGGCGTTGCCGCGCGTTGACCTCGATGACGGCCCTCAGCAGGTGGAAATCGTAGCCGTGCAGGTTGGCGAGGAAGTCGAGCGCGCGGGTGTCTTTGGGAAAGCAGGAGCCGCCGTACCCGATGCCCGGGCGCAGGAACGCAGGACCGATGCGTGCGTCCATCCCGATTCCCCGGGCCACCTCGTCGACGCTGGCGCCGACGAGGTGGCAGAGCACGGCGATCTCGTTCACGAACGAGATCTTGGTCGCGAGGAACGCGTTGGACGCGTACTTGATCATCTCCGCGCTCGTGACGTCGCACGCGAGTATGGGAGCATCGATGTCTTCGTACAGGCGCCGCATCCGCGCGACGCCAGCCTCCGAGCCTCCGAGCACGATGCGATCGGTGGCGAACCAGTCGGCCACGGCGCTTCCTTCGCGCAGGAACTCAGGGTTGGAGACGTATTCGACACCGGCGGGCTGAAGGCGCGCCGCGAGCGTGCGCCCCGTTCCGGGTGGCACGGTGCTCTTCATGACGGCGACGATACCGGGTCGAGCGGCTTCGGCGATGTGATCGATGACGGCGCGCACGTAGCGCATGTCGGCCGAGCCGGTCGTCGTCGCGGGGGTCCCCACGGCCACGATGGCGACGTCACCGAGGGGGCCGGCAGCGTCCGGCTCGGTGAAGGCGAGGCGGCCGGCCGCGCGCGCCTCGGCCATGAGCTCTTCGAGGCCTGGCTCGAAGAACGGGCAGCGTCCCTCGGTCAGGACATCGAGCTTGGCCCGGTCCACGTCGAGCACCGTCACTTCGTGTCCGGAACTCGCGAGGCACACGCCGGTCACGAGCCCGACGTAGCCGGCTCCAAACACCGTGATGCGTTCGCCCATGCGATATCCTTTCGTGACGAGCGCGCCGGTCGAGGTGCGCGCGTTGCCGATCGAGGGAGTGTGCCCGGTATGGTTGCCTCGGCGTACCGGACGCCGTTGGGAGACCGCCGTTAATAATATCAGCAACAGGATAGATACGAGGAAACGGCTTCGAGGCGGATCGCACGTAGCGGGCGCCCGGGGAAAGGGGACACGCAATGCGAAGGACTCTCGCCGCCATCACCGTCCTGGTACTTGCGATGACGCTGGCGGCAGGGTGCGAAGCCGCCGTCGAACCCCCGATCGTCAACGATGTGGACCGCCCGCCTCCTGCCGGTACGGTCACCATCGGCTCAAAGTTCGATACCGAGGGTCCCATCCTCGGCTACATCATGGTCGTCTTGCTTGAAGACGCAGGGTTCGAAGTGATCGACCGCACGCGCACCGGGGCGACCGATGTGACGCGGAGAGCGCTGTTGACCGGAGAGATCGACGCGTACCCCGAGTACACGGCCAACGCGCTCACCGTCTTCTACGCCGATGAGGACATAGACCCGGTCATCTTGCAGGATGCCCGCGCCACGTACGAGGCGGCTGCGGTGCTCGACTCCGAGAACGAGGGCATCGTGTGGCTCGAACCTGCGCCGGCGAACAACACCTGGGCGATCGCGGTGCCGCGATCGTTCGCCGAGGACAACGCGATCTTCACGCTCGAGGACTTCGCCATGTACGTGAACGACGGGGGCGACATCAGGGTCGCCGGCTCGCAGGAGTTCTTCGATCGGCCCGACGCGATGCCGGCGTTCGAGGCCGCGTACGGGTTCGAACTGACGGAGGACCAGCGGCTCGCGCTTGCGACGGGCGATACTGCCGTGACGGCTCGGGCGGCCGCCGAGGGGACCGACGACGTGAATGCCGGCATGGTCTACGGCACCGACGGGACCATCGCCGCACTCGATCTCTACGTGCTGGAGGACCCGCGGGGCGTACAGCCGATCTACCAGCCGGCACCGACCTTCCGTGCCGAGGTCATCGAGGCATTCCCGCAGATCCCGGACATCCTAGACCCGGCGTTCGTCATGCTCGACCTTGAGACGCTCCAAGAGCTCAACGCCAAGGTCGCCCTCGAGGGACAGGATGCGCGCGTCGTGGCCGAGGAGTGGCTCCGCGACGTCGGGCTGGTCGACTAGACACGGCAAGGAGCACACGATAGGTACCGAGGAGACAGCGTCGACTGGACGGCTGGCGCACCGTGTCGACCGTGTGGCGCTGTTCGGCGCTGTGCTCGCGTTCGCAGGACTGGTCGGCCTGCCGTTCGTCGAGTTCCGCGCGAACCGCATCGCGAGCGGAGTGCCTGAAGCGATCAGCGTTGCGGGCCCCGTGGGCTGGCTCGCGTGTCTCATCGCCGTCGCAGCGCTCGCGGCAGCGGTCGTTGCTCCGCGGGTTCACCGGGGGCCGGTGCTCGTGGGGATCGCCGTCGCGCTGATCGTGACGGTCGCCGCGGCACTCGGTGTGGCGGCTGTGGTCCTCCAGGAAGGGGAGCCACCTTTTGCGCGCGTCTCGATCGGCGCGGGCGCGTGGCTCGCGATCGTCGGAGCAGCGGTCGTCTGGTTCGCCGGGTGGCGCGCGGACACGGGCCGTGGTCTGCGGTGGCTCGCAGTGGTGTCAGCGTTCGGGGGCCTGCTCGCTATCGGCGTGTGGGGCGGCCTCGGCGAGCTCTCCATCGCCAAAGAGTACGTGGCGCAGTCGCGCCGGTTCTGGCCGCTCGTCGGCCAACATCTCGTGCTCGCCGGATCGGGGATCGGCTTCGGGATGCTGATCGGCATCCCCCTCGGCGTGGCCGCTTCGCGCAACAGGGTGGCGCGCGACATCGGGATCGGCGTCGTGGCGATCATCCAGACGATCCCGAGCATGGCGATGCTCGGCCTGCTCATAGCCCCACTCGCCGCGCTCGGGTTGCGGGGGATCGGCACCACGCCTGCGATAGTCGCGCTGACGCTCTATGCCCTGCTGCCCATCGTGCGCAACACCTTCGTCGGGCTTACAGGGGTCGATTCAGCAGCGCTCGACGCGGGTCGCGGGATGGGTATGGGAGCCGGACGGCTCTTCCTCGGCGTGGAAGTGCCCCTCGCGCTCCCGCTCGTATTCGAGGGCATACGCGCCGCGGCCGTGCTCGTGATCGGCATCGCGGCGGTGACGGCGTTCATCGGCGCGGGCGGACTCGGCGTGCTCGTCTTCCAGGGATGGGGGCAGCAGGCAGACGACCTCACGCTGCTCGGCGCTGTACCGATGGTGGTCCTCGCTGTGGCTGCCGATTCCCTCATGCGCGCCCTCGGGCGCGCCGTCGTGTCGCCCGGTATCCGTGAGGAGGCGGCAGCGTGATCAGGCTCGTCGACGTGACCAAGCGCTACGATGAGACGCTCGCCGTCGACGGCATCAGCCTCGAGGTGCCGACCGGTGAGGTGTGCGTGCTCATCGGTCCGAGCGGGTGCGGCAAGACGACGACGCTGCGCATGATCAACCGCCTCATCGAGCCCACGAGCGGGCTCATCGAGATCGACGGGCGTGACATCATGTCGGCATCGCCAGTGGAACTGCGGCGTCACATCGGCTACGTCATCCAATCGGTAGGCCTGTTCCCGCACCTCACGGTAGCCGAGAACGTCGCGACCGTTCCACGGCTGCTCGGCTGGAAACGCGAGCGGACAGCGTCGAGGGTCCGCGACCTCCTCTCGGTGGTGGGGCTCGACCCGGCCGAATACGGCGACAAGTACCCGCGTCATCTCTCCGGTGGCCAGGCGCAGCGCGTGGGCGTCGCGCGGGCGCTCGCGGCCGACCCGCCCGTCCTGCTCATGGACGAGCCGTTCGGCGCCGTCGACCCGCTCACCCGCGAGCGCCTCCAGGCGGCGTTCGAGCGCATCCAGCGCGAGATGCGCAAGACGGTCGTCTTCGTCACCCACGACGTCGACGAGGCGATCAGGCTCGCCGACCGGATCGCGCTCATGCGTGCCGGCCGTCTCGAGCAGTACGACGCGCCCGAGGTGATCCTCGACCACCCCGCGAGCAAGTTCGTCCACGACTTCGTGGGCACGGACCGCGCGATCAAGCGTCTCGGCCGTACGCGGGTGGCCGATGTGATGCGCGCCGACGTCGAAGCGACCGCAGACGGCACACGCGGAATCGACGCGGCGGCGTGCGCCGGCACGCGCTTCATGTACATCGTCGACGATGACGGCGTCCTCGAAGGTTGGGTCGATTGCCGGGTGCTTGCAGCGGGCACCCCGCCCGAGGAGGCAGGCACTCGCGTCGACTGGCGGGAGGCGGCGGCGACCCCCGACACCACACTGAAGGATGCGCTCTCGCGCATGCTCGGCCTCGGATTCCGCGACCTTGCCGTGGTCGATGACGACGGGCGGCTCCTGGGCGAAGTGTCGCTCGCGGCGATCGAGCAGACGATGTCGGCCGGTGACGTCCACGTGTCGAACCTGCCTGAGGGCGAGGTCCTCGGAGCGCCCGTGGCCGATGAGGGCGAGGCGACGACGTGAGCGTTACGCATCGCAGGTACGCGAGCGCCCTCGGCGCACTCGTCCTGGCGGCGGCCTTCGCGTTGCTCGTCGCGCAACAGCCGCTGTGGGAGCACGCGCTCTCGGCGGTCTTCCCGGCCGCTGCCAACCCGGTATACCCGAGCGTCACGCTCGCCGAGCTGGTGGTGCGACACCTCACGATCGTCGGCGTCTCGAGCGGGCTCACCATGCTGGTAGGCATCCCGCTCGGCGTGTGGGTGACCCGCCCGTCGGGCGCCGACTTCCGCGAGATCGTCGCTACCGCGGTCGACTTCGGTCAGACGTTCCCGCCCATCGCGGTCCTCGCTCTCATGGTGCCGATCCTCGGGTTCGGGCTCGGTCCTGCGGTGGTCGCACTTTTCCTCTACGGCCTGTTCCCCGTGGTGAGCAACACCGTCGCCGGGATCGAAGGAGTGCCGCGCACGCTCGTCGACGCGGCCCGCGGCATGGGGATGGGGAGGGCGCGGATCCTGCTCACGCTCGAGGTGCTGCTCGCAGCCCGTGTCATCATGGCCGGCGTGCGCACCTCGGTCGTGATCAATATCGGCACGGCCACCGTCGCCGCGGCGGTGGGCGCGGGCGGACTCGGCGACCCGATCATCCGGGGCATCAACGTGCAGAACTTCGCGTACGTCCTCCAGGGCGCGACCGCGGCGGCACTGCTCGCCATCGTGGCGGACACGGTCCTCGCCGCCACCGAGCGGTTGCTGACGCCGCGAGGTCTCGAGACGTAGGGCCGGCGCCCGGTCCCTGACCAGGTTCCTCCCCCGATGTCACCGCGACACGGTATGCTACGTGCATGAACGGCGTGCCCGACATCGCCCGCATCACGGCCGGGGAGCACGCGCTGCTTCCCGCAGGCAGCGTATGCGTCGCGATGGTCTCGGGCGGCGCGGACTCTATGGCGCTCCTGCACCTGCTCGCAGGCGGCCACCTCGGCGAGGACCTGTCCGCGAGCGTGCTGCACGTCA
Source organism: Coriobacteriia bacterium (assembly GCA_007121015.1). Classification (GTDB taxonomy): domain Bacteria; phylum Actinomycetota; class Coriobacteriia; order Anaerosomatales; family SLCP01; genus SLCP01. Next base: position 17,229 of record SKMN01000008.1, on the reverse strand, counting down.
ACCACCTGCTTCGTGGCGCCGAGGCGGACGCGGACGAGGAGTTCGTCTCGGCGGAGTGCGCCCGCCTCGGCGTCTCATGCCGCACCGTCCGCTTCGATGTCGCCGCGCACGCGGAAGCCGAGCGTCTCAACCTCGAAGATGCCGGTCGCGAGGTGCGCTACCGCTTCGCCGAGGAGGAGGCCGACGCGCGGGCGGCGGCTGCAGGAGCGCGCCCCGGGGATGCCCGCATCATGGTCGCTCACACGCTCGACGACCGCATCGAGACGCTCTGCATGCGCCTTCTCTCCGGCGCCGGCGCCGGAGGTCTCGGCTCGATCCGTCACGCGCGCGGCCGCATCGTGCGTCCGCTGCTCGACTGCGACCGTACGGCGGTACGCGAATGGCTGGCGGGCGAGGGCGGCACGTGGCGCGAGGACGCGACCAACGTCGACACCTCCCGCACGCGCGCCCGCATCCGCCACGAGCTGCTGCCGGTGCTCGAGCGCATCGAGCCCGCGTTCCGCACCACACTCGCGCGCTCCATGAGGATACTGGCCGAGGAAGACGCGCTCCTCGCCGACATGGCACGCGCGTTCGTGCGGGATTTCTCCGCCGAGGACGCACGCCCCGGCGAGGTCGCGCTCGACCGCGCGCTCGTGCGCACACTCTCTGCGCCGATGCGGCGCCGGGTCGTGAGGGAGGCGATCGTCTCGGCGTACCCGGAGGCTTCCCGCATCGACTCTGCGCACGTCGAAGCGATCACGGACGGCGTCGACGATGCATCGTTCGCCCGCGACCTTCCCTACGACCTCCGGGCGCTCGCCGAGTACGATAGAATGGTGGTAGTACGCCAGGGGGAGCGTCTCCCGGGCGTGGCACCTTGTTTGCTCCCTATACCTGGAAGCGCCGACCTGGGCGAGAACGGTAGACTGACCGCGTCGGAGGCGTCGCCCGAGGTTGTCGAAGCCGACGCGTGCGAGGTTATCGTGGACGTCGGTGGAGCCGAGGTGCTCACGGTGTCGGGTGTTCGTCCGGGCGACCGGATGAGGCCGCTCGGCATGGAGGGCACCAAGAAGCTCTCCGACGTGCTCGTCGACGCCAAGGTCCCCGCTCGGATGCGTGGCTCGGTGCCGGTGGTGCGAGACGGGGAGTCGATCGTCTGGCTCGCCGGCGTACGGATGAGCGACGAGCATAAGGTCGACGAAGATACGACCCGGGCCGTGCGCCTCACGTGGCGTGGCGTGCGCGAGGCCGGGCAGGCGGATGACGACAGTGTCTGATACACGACAGGAGCGGTGCATGCACCCCGATCTCGACCGTATAGTCCTGACTGAGCAGCAGATCCAAGACCGCATCACCGAGATCGGTGCGGACATCAGTCGCGACTACGGTGACGAGTCCGTGCTCCTCATCGCGGTGCTTCGCGGGGCCTCTCTCTTCATCGCGGACCTCGCGCGCCGGATCACATCACCCGTTGAGATCGACTTCATGGCCGTGTCGTCGTACGGGTCGTCCAGGCAGTCATCGGGGGTCGTCCGGATCATCAAGGACCTCGAAGAGCTCATCGAAGGACGGCACGTACTCGTGGTGGAAGACATCCTCGACACGGGACTCACCCTCAAGTACCTGCTCAAGAACCTCGCGTCGCGCAAGCCCGCCACGCTCGAGGTGGTCACGTTGCTGAGCAAAGAGGACAAGCAGCGGGTACCTATCTCATGCAGGTACGTCGGCTTCAGCGTGCCGGACGAGTTCGTCGTGGGATATGGGCTCGACTACGCCGAGCGTTACCGTAATCTGCCGTACATCGGCGTGCTCAAGCCGGAGATATACAGCGGTTAACCGTATTCACAGAGGAGACTGGACCTGTTGAACAAGAACTTGAGAACCGTACTGCTCTACCTGGTGCTCCTGGCCTTCGCGGTCTATTTCGTGACGGGCGTGTTCACCCAGCCGGATGCCCCCGAGGAGCTCAGCGCGAGCGCGTTCAACGCCGCCCTCGAAGAGGGCCGCATCGCGACCGTCGAAGTCATGGCGCGCGATCGCACCATCTCCGGGGAGTTCCGCGAGGACCCGGAGGTCGAGGACGCGCCGGCGACGTACGTGACCACGTTCCTGAGCGACCAAGAGCTTGAGCGTCGCATCGTCGAGTACAACGAGGCCGTTCCCGCCGACGAGCGGGTGGAGCTCACCATCGATCCCCAGAACACAGGGATATGGGTCGCCGTCCTCACCTCGATGCTTCCCATCGGTATCCTGATCCTCGTCATGCTCTACTTCTTCACCCAGATGCAGGGCGGCAACTCCAAGATCATGTCGTTCGGCAAGGCCAAGGCGAAGCGTATGACCCGCGACCAGCCGAGGATCACCTTCAAAGAAGTCGCCGGCGCGGACGAGGCGATCGAGGAACTCCACGAGATCAAGGAGTTCCTCGCCAACCCAGGCAAGTTCCAGGCGCTTGGCGCGAAGATCCCCAAGGGCGTCTTGCTCGTCGGCCCTCCGGGTACCGGTAAGACGTTGCTTGCCCGTGCGGTCGCCGGCGAGGCGGCGGTGCCGTTCTTCTCGATCTCGGGATCGGACTTCGTCGAGATGTTCGTCGGCGTAGGCGCGAGCCGCGTCCGCGACCTGTTCGAGCAGGCCAAGGCCGCATCCCCGTGCATCATCTTCATGGACGAGATCGACGCGGTCGGACGCCAGCGAGGCGCTGGCGTCGGCGGCGGGCACGACGAGCGCGAGCAGACCTTGAACCAGCTGCTCGTCGAGATGGACGGCTTCGACATGAAGGACAACGTCATCCTCATCGCGGCCACCAACCGTCCCGACATCCTCGACCCGGCGCTGCTGCGCCCGGGTCGCTTCGACCGCCAGATCGTCGTCGACCGTCCGGACCGCAAGGGCCGCGAGGGCATCCTCAAGATCCACGTCCGCGGCAAGCCGCTGGAAGACGACATCGACCTCGAGGTCCTCGCGCGGCGCACCCCCGGCTTCACCGGCGCCGATCTCGCCAACCTCGTCAACGAGGCCGCCCTGCTCTCGGCGCGTCGCGGTAAGAAGAAGGTCAGCATGCACGAGCTCGATGAGGCCATCGAGCGCGTGATCTCGGGACCTGAGCGCAAGAGCCGCCTCATCTCCGACGAGGAGAAGAAGGTCATCGCATACCACGAGTCGGGGCACGCGCTCGTGGGCCACGTGCTCCCGAGCACCGACCCCATCCACAAGATCAGCATCATCGCCCGCGGCCAGGCGCTCGGCTACACGCTCGCGCTGCCGCAGGAGGACCGCTTTCTCACCTCGCGTAAGCAGATGCTCGACAACCTTGCGATGTTCCTCGGCGGGCGCGTGGCCGAGGAGGTCGCGTGCGGCGACATCACCACCGGCGCGAGTAACGACATCGAGCGCGCCACAAAGCTCGCCAAGCAGATGGTCACGCGATACGGCATGTCCGAGAAGCTCGGACCGCAGACGTTCGGCGATGCGAACCACGAGGTGTTCCTCGGCCGGGACCTCTCGGCGAACGCCGACTACAGCCCCGAGGTAGCCTACGAGATCGACAAGGAGGTTCGCCGCCTCATCGACGAGGCGTTCGAGACCTCACACACCATCCTCACCGACCGGCGCGAGCAACTCGACCTCATGGCGCGCGTCCTCATCGAGCGCGAGACGGTCGATAGGGACGAACTCGCCGCGCTCCTTGAGAACCGCTGGGACGAGTTCCTCGAGGAGGAAAAAGCCGCTGAGGAGGCGGCCGAGGCGGACGAGGAGTCGGCCGAGCAAGCAGAAGACGAGGAAGCCGACGACAAGGTCGCCGCACGCGAGGACAAGGATTCGGCGGAGGCTCCCGGCGCGCCGCCGGCGGTGACCGGCGCGTGAGCCGGCACGCGACATCACATCTGCGCTAACCGCATTGCGATGGTGAGAGGGGAGCGGGTGAGCGGCAGTCGGGGCATGACCGGCGACGACCGGCGTTCCTTATCCGCGCAGGCGAGGTCGCTGGTGGATGGGATCCGCGGGCTTATCGGACGCGTCCGTCCGAGGCGCAACCGGGGGGCATCGGCGGGCGAGCTTCTCGAGGCGCTCCAGGACGTCGCCTCGGCGGTGTCCTCGACGCTCTCTGTCGAAGAGGTGCTCGATACCGTCGTCAGTCGCACGAAACTCCTGACCGGCACCGACAAGGCCGTCATCATGCTCACCTCCGAGCAGTCCGAGACGCTCGATCCAGACACGTTGACCGTGAGGGGGCGCAGGGACACTCACGCCGAGTCGTGGTGGATAGAGCGGGTCCGGGAGGTGGCGCCGCTCGTCATGCGTGATGGCCGGATACACCTCGAGGAGGATTCCGAACGTCACGCGTGGCTCTTGTGCACCGCACTCACGATCAAAGACCGGTCGATCGGCGTGCTCTGCGCGATCAACGACGCCGATGCACCCTTCTCGGAACAGCAGGTCGAAGCAGTCCGGATCGTCTCGGCGTTCGCCGCCGCGGCGGTGGAGAACGCACGGTTGTCCGAGGAGCATCGCTACGTCCTGCTCGCCTCGGAGCGCGACCGCATCGCCCGGGAGATGCACGACGGTATCGCTCAGTCGCTGTTCTCGATCTCGCTCGGTCTCGAGGTGTGCCGGAAGACGATCTACCGGGAGCCGGCGGTCGTCGACCAGCGCCTGAGCGACCTACAAGACGAACTCAACGCGAGCATGGCCGAGCTCCGCCGCGTGATCTACGACCTGCGTCCCGCCAAGCTGACCGAACACGGGCTTCCAGCCTCTATCGAGCAGTGGATCGCAGAGGCCACTGCCGGACGCGAGGTGAGGGGGGCACTCATCGTCCGCGGGGAGTCGCGCTACCTGCCGGGCGCGACCGAGGCATGCCTGTACCGGGTCGCGAAGGAGGCCGTGAGCAACGTGGTGAGGCATGCGGACGCATCGTCGTTCGAAGTGTGTCTCGACTACCGGTCGCGCGCGGTGGTCCTGTACGTGGGAGACAACGGTGACGGGTTCGATGTCGACTCGACGCAGGCGGCCGCCGAGGAGAACGGCTCGCTCGGGTTGCATAGCATCCGGCACAGAGTCAGGGCCGAAGGGGGAACGTTCTCAGTGAAGAGCGTTATCGGCCAGGGCACGGAGGTGCGCGTCGAGATACCACTCTGACGGGGGGATGGATATGGATGTGCGGGTGATGATCGCCGACGATCACGAACTCGTCCGGTATGCGCTCAGGAGCTTGCTCGAAGCCGAAGTGGGCATCTCGGTCGTTGGCGAAGCGGCCACGGGCGAAGAGGTCATCGAGCAGGCGTGCGAGCTTGCGCCAGACGTGCTCTTGCTGGACATGCGCATGCCGGGACCCGGAGGGGTCGAGGTGTGCCGTGCTGTCAAAGAGAGGTGTTCGGACGTCCGGGTACTCGTGCTCACGAGCTTCGACGACGAGGACGGGTTGTTCGGCGTCCTGAGCGCCGGTGCGTCCGGATATCTGCTCAAGGACTCGCCGCCGTCGCACGTCGCCCAGGCTGTGCGCTCGGTCGCCGACGACCAGGTCGTGCTCGACTCCTCGATCGCCGGCAAGGTGATCTCCGGCAACCACGGTAACCCCGGCCACACCGGAGTGCTCGCCGAGGAGCTGCGTGGGACACTCTCCGATCGCGAGATGGAGGTCTTGCAACTCATGGCTCAGGGTCTCAGCAATAAAGAGATCGGCCGTGCGCTGTGGATCGGGGAGACCACGGTGAAGACCCACGTGAGCCACATTCTGCGGAAGATGGGACAGGCGGACCGTACGCAAGCGGTACTTACCGCGGTTCGCCTCGGGCTCGTGTCACTCGATGCGGATAAGGCACCTGCCGACCACGATTAAGCCGCCCTCATCCTTCAGGATGATGAAGAAATCCTACTCCTGGCCCCCCATCTCCTACCTTGAACTGCTGTGCAAGCTGCTCCGGCGGGGGTAGGTACAAGGTACGTCAGGTTCCTGTCCGCTTCATCACAGGGGGGCGGACGCGGGAGAGGTAAAGCGCCACTCCCATGTCGAGGAGGTGTACAAGGATGTTGACCGCACTGTACGTGAAGACTCGCAACGCAATGGCTTCTGATGAGGGCGCGACCGCCGTCGAGTACGGCATCATGGTCGCGGGTATCGCCGTGCTCATCGTCGCCACCGTGTTCTTGCTCGGTGGACGGCTCGATGCCCTGTTCGAAGAGGTTCGTGCAGCGATCTCGTAAGGGCGTTCGGTTCGTGCCGCCTCGTGCGAGGGGCTCCCTCACGCAGGGGGCCCCTCTTTCGATACTGGCGCAAAGTGATCGAAGGTGGAGCTGGATCTCAGGAGACGGGGGTGGTGACCGTGCAGGCTTGTAGCGAGCTCTCGCAACCGCGCGTTTGGCTTGCGTCAGACGAGGGGGCGACAGCGGCAGAATACGCGATCCTGGCCTCGATGATCGCGGCAGTCATAGCGGCAACGGTCCTGCTTCTGGGTGGACGCGTCAACGAGATGTTCGAATTGTTGCTGACCACTTGGCCATGAGTTCGCGGACTCGGCCTGAAGAACACGTCTGAGACGTACGGGTATCAATGCAATATCGAGGCATCGGAACGTGAGGGCCCCACGATGACGGAAGCTCTGAGGCATAGAAGAGACGATGGAGCGAGCGCGGTCGAGTTCGCGCTTGTGGCGGGCATCCTCGTCCTCTTGCTGGTGGGGATAGTCCAATTCGGTTTTCTCTTCTTCCAGTGGCTCGAAGTGACACATGCGGCGCGCGAGGGCGTGCGCTGGGCTGCGTTGGGTAACCCGGAAGGCGAGGTTGTCGTCAAAGCACAGGCGGCCGCGCCTGGGCTTGATTGGGACGACAATGGGACTGTGGCCGTCAGCTATCCCGATGGATCGGACAATCCCGGCAACCCGGTCAGGGTTGCCGTAACGTACGACACCCCACTCTTCGCACCGCTGATGCAAGACATCCTCGGTGTGGGCGGGGCTACGACATTCACGCTGCGGAGTGCAGCAGTCCAGAGAATCGAGTAAGGGCGATGAATACGACGGGGCGTTGGATACGCAACGATAGGGGCGCGGTCGCGGTAGTGGTCGCACTGCTCATGATCGTGTTCCTCGGCCTGACCGCGCTAGCGGTCGACATGGGCTACCTCTATACGGTGAAACGCCAGCTGCAGGCTTCTGCCGACGCGGCTGCCCTCGCCGGGGTCCGCGAGCTTCTCGATGGCTCGGGCGAAGCGGCGATACTCGGTGTCGCCGAGGAGTACGCGCTGCTGAACGATGACAACCCCGGCGACGGCCTCTCGATGCTCTTCGACGAGCCCCTGACAGAAGTCGGCCCGAACTTCGTCCGAGTGACCGTCGAGAAGGACGCACCGTTGTTCTTTGGCAGGATCTTCACGGCGGGCGATCAGAACATCCGTGCGACCGCGGAGGCCCGGGTGGCGTACATCTCGGGCATGAGCGGGCTGATACCGATCGGGCTGCCGATCTTGCGGGCTACGAAAGTCTACGCGTATCTGAATGACGCGCCGGCGAACGGTGTATGGCTGACGAAGTCGGACGCCACCACGTGGAGCGGGAACCTGTCGGTGCCGGCGCTGACGGCAGGGTCGTCGCGGAGGGTCAGCCTCGACGTCTACAACGAGCAGGACTTCGCAGTCACGTTCCCGAGTGTCTCGATAGTCCACGCGCTCGATCCAGCGCTGCCGTTCCAATCGGTCGATGCGGCACCGGCGGTGGTGGTGAACCATCCGGGAGAAGGCGTTGAGCCAAGCAATGTGACGGTCAGCGTGACGGGCACAGGCGAGACGACCGTGAAGCTCGGCGGGGTGACACGGACTGGGACAGGCAGCTACACGGTCTCGATGCCGTCGCCGGCCACGACCGAGCTTTTCAGGACCTATGATCTTGATATCTGGATCGGCGATCGGGCGACAGGCCAGCCTGACCTTGGCGCCGGCGCCAAGGTGAACTCGGTGCGCTCCACCCATCCGCTCAAGTCGCTCTTGCTCGGCAATCGGTTCTTCACTCCCGGAGCAGCGGGCTCGACGCAGGTCCAGGTGGGATTCCATGACTACGAGTTCGGGGTCTTGTACCACATGAAGCTCGACTCGGATGGCGAAGTCGGCAACTTCGGTCCGGTCGTGTTCGACGCACCGGGAGCCAATCGGTACCGCACGCACTTCCGTGACGGCTACGATGGCGTCATCTACATCGGGGACATACTCGATACCGAGACGGGTAACATGGCCGGGCCCACCAGCCAAGCGCTACAAACGCGGCTCACAGGCCCGACATTCGATGAGTGGGTGGCAATGGGGATGCCTCGTGACGTGCCGCGCCTCGTATACGTACCTGTCCTCGAGCAGATAGAACCCATCCAAGGTAAGAGTCGGATGATCGTGGTCTCGTTCGCCGCCTTCTACCTCGAGGACCCTGTAGGGGACGCCGATGTGTCCGGTCGATTCGTCGAGTACGTCATGCCGTCCGATTTCTACTCCGACGAACCACCCGAGACGGGGATGTACCTGGAAACGTACCGGCTCGTGACGCCAGCGACAGAGCAGTAGTAAGCCGACCGAAAGGAAGCGGGTATGCGCTCTCGACTGATCATCCTCGTTGCGGCGATCCTCATGGGTCTGCTCGCCGCCGGACTGACCGCGCGCTACCTCGACAGCCTACAGCGTGGCGTCGCAGCCGAAGACGAGCCTATCGAGGTACTCGTCGCTCAGGAGGACGTGCAGCGTGGCGCTACGGCCGAAGAGATGATCGAAACCGGGCTCATGGTCCGTCAGAGCATCCCGCGGCGCTATGTCGCCGACGGAGCGGTGTCCTCCGTGGCCAACCTCGAGGGACAGGTGCTCTCGGAGGACCTGTCTCGTGGAGAACAGATCACGCAGGCCCGCTTCAAGTTCCCGAGTCAGGCCGGTCTCGCATATAGCATCCCGGATGACTACGTGGCTATCGCTATATCGAACGACGCCGTGAAGGGTGTCGCGGGTCTCGTCAGACCTGGAGACCACGTCCTCGTGGTGGCGACTTTCGATCCTGGGCCCGATGAAGAGCCCGTTACCAAGGTGCTCCTACCGAGAGCCCGCGTGCTGGCGGTCGGTACTGCCCTGGGTGCCGAGCCGGCCGCGGGCGACAGGACGGTCGCCACCGGCGGAGGGGTGATCGGAGGCCAGCAAGGCGACGATGACGGTGAAGCTGCGACCGCGACCACCATCACCCTCGCACTGTCGCCCGCCGACGTCGAGAAGCTCGTCTACGCCGAGGAGAAGGGAAGCGTGTGGCTCGCGTTGCTCGGCTCGACCGAGACCGACATCGCGGCTACTGCGGGCCAAACCCTGCAAACCGTGCTAGGCGAGTAGGTGACGTCGTGGGAGCGATAATCATCGTAGACAGAGAGCCCTCGTTCGCCTCTAAGCTGGAGGGCCTGTTGTGCAGAGAGCCTGGCGTAGAGGTGAGGCAATCGACGTCTCTCGGTAAACTCGCCGACGAGGTGGCCACGCCAGATGCGCACGTGGTCGTGTTCGGCCCCTCCTTGCCGCTCGACGCGGTGCTCGAAGCGGCTGACATGCCGGCCGTGCGATCGCACGCCACCGCGCTCGTCTTGGTCGTGCCAAAGGTGACGACCGAGCTTCTCCGCCGCGCTATGCGGGCCGGTTTCGCCGACGTGGTGGGAGCCGACGGAACGTTCGGCGAGGTCGCATCGGCCGTGGTCGATGTGCACAACGAGGTCATGAGGCGGCGCACGGCTTCTGGAGAGCATGCTGGCGTGGAGGGCGCGAACGGGCGCGGCAAAGTCGTCACCGTGTTCAGCACGAAGGGCGGTGTCGGTAAATCCGTCATCGCAAGCAACCTCGGCGTAGCGCTCGCCGATCCGCTCGGAATGAACGCGATACTTCTCGATCTCGATCTGCAGTTCGGGGACATCGGCATCATGCTCGGACTCAAGCCCGAGCGTACGATCTACGACGCGGTCCAGGTCTACGACCGTCTCGATGCTGCGATGCTCAAGGGGTACCTGACGACGCACAAGTCCGGCCTCAGGACACTGCTGGCTCCGATACGTCCTGAGGAGGCAGAGGCGATCACGACCTCACGGCTGAGCCACATCATCGCGTTGCTTCGCGAACTCGCCGATGTCGTCGTGATCGACACTCCCGCCGCGTTCGACGAGACGGTACTGACCGCCGTCGACAAGAGCGATGAGGTCTTCGCGGTCGCGACGATGGATGTCGCGAGCATCAAGAACACACGGATCTCCCTGCAGAAACTCAGGCAGCTTGGCTACAACGACGAACTGGTGAAGCTCGTGCTCAACCGCGCGGACAGCAAGGTCTGGCTCGAGCTGTCCGAGGTCGAACACGCGGTTGACAGCGAGATCGTCGCTCGCATCCCGAGCGACCGGCTCGTGCCGCGTTCGGTGAACAAGGGCACACCCGTGGTCACAGATGCGCCGAAGTCGGCTGTCGCCCGAAGTCTGCTCGAGATGGCACGTTTGGTGGCGCCGCCGAAGGGGGCGAATGCTGATGTCGCTTAAGGACAGGCTTGGATCTCAGAACCCGGGCACACCGGTAGATGACGTCGCCTCGACACGCGTCGCCGTGTCATCCAGCAAGGATGCCGTCAAGCGCCACCTGCACTACCTGCTCATCGAAGAGATGGGAGTCGAGATCGGCACGTCTGACACCGACGATGCCATGCTGCGCATCCGGATCGAGCGCAAGCTCAACGACCTTCTCGACAGGGAGACGACGCCGCTCTCGGCCAGCGATCGCAAGGAGATCGTGCTCGATGTCATCGACAACGTGCTCGGATACGGACCCATCCAGACGTTGCTCGAGGACCCGGAGATCACCGAGATCATGGTGAACAACACCGACACCATCTACATCGAGCGCAAGGGTCGGATCTACGAGACGGAGCGGCGCTTCATCGACGAGGCGCATCTGCTTCGCATCATCGATAAGATCGTGAGTCAGGTCGGACGCCGGATCGACGAGAGCTCACCGATGGTCGATGCGCGCCTTGCCGACGGCTCGCGCGTCAATGCGGTCATCCACCCGCTGGCGATCAACGGACCGATGCTCACTATCAGGAAGTTCTCCAAGGACCCGTTCACCGTCGACGACCTTGTCAACTTCGGCACGATCACATCGAATGTCGCGGCGTTCCTCGATGTGTGCGTGAAGGGCAAGCTCAACGTCTTGATATCGGGGGGCACCGGTACCGGTAAGACGACCTTGCTCAACGTGGTCTCGAGTTTCGTCCCCGGCGACGAACGCATCATCACCATCGAGGACGCTGCGGAGCTGCGTCTCAGCCAGGAACACGTCTTGCGCCTCGAATCGCGTCCGCCCAACATCGAGGGCAAGGGCGAGGTCACCATACGCGACCTCGTGCGCAATTCGCTCCGAATGCGGCCGGATCGCATCATCGTCGGCGAAGTCCGTGGGGCGGAAGCCCTCGACATGTTGCAGGCGATGAACACCGGACACGAAGGTTCGATCTCGACTGTCCACTCGAACTCGCCACGCGATGCGCTGGCGCGTCTCGAGACCATGGTGCTCATGGGTGGGCTCGACCTTCCCATCCGCGCGATCCGCGAACAGCTCTCCTCGGCACTCGATCTGATCGTCCACCTCAGCCGTCTACGCGACGGTTCGCGCAAGGTGATCCAGATCGCCGAGGTGGGAGGCATGGAGGGCGATACCATCATCATGCAGGACATCTTCTACTACGACTTCTCGATGGGCCTCGATGAGGACGGCCGGTTCACCGGCAGGCTCAAGTCCACAGGCCTACGTCCGGCGTTCACGCAGCGTCTCGAAGACGTGGGCATCCACACGGCAGGAGACCTGTTCGCATACGAGCCCCCGGCGAGGCGGTAGGAAGATGCGTCTGTGGAGACGAACACTGCTCTGCGTGCTGACGGTCGCACTCTTGGCGGCGATGCCGACGGTTCTGTCGGCGCAGGAGACCGATACGGGCCTCGTCGCGCACGGAGCTGATTCGTCGGCGTACCCGGCGATCGCGGTCACCGTGACGCTTCCTGTCGCCCTGCTCTTGGCGGGGGAGGGTGACGTCGAGTTCTCCGTCTTCGAGAACGGTGAGCCCCGCGAGGTGACCTCGGTCGAGCCGATGGCTGCCATCAGGACGCCCGTCGACGCGGTGCTACTCATGGACACGAGTGGCAGCATGTGGGGCACTCCGATGGACGATACGAAGCGCGCGGCATCTGCTTTCGTTGCGGCCATGGGACCGCAAGACGAGATCGCCGTCATCTCGTTCGATTCCGAGGTCCGGGTGCTCACCGACTTCACGAGTGACCGCACCGCTCTTCAAGACGCGGTCGGTCGCTTGGAAGCGACGGGAAGCACCGCGCTCTACGATGGTGTCGTGAGGAGCGCCGAGGTACTCCTCGGACGCGAAGAGCGGGACCGCATCATCGTGCTGCTGAGCGACGGCGGAGATAACGCGAGCGTCAACACTCTGGACCAGGCGGTGGCTCAGCTGCGAGCGAGCGGGGCCTCGATGTATGCGATCGGACTGGAGACCCCCGAGACAGATATGGATGTCCTGGCGACGATGGCGGCGCAGTCTCGTGGGAGGCTCGTAGGGGTCTCGGACTCAGGGGACCTGGTGCGTCTCTACGAGGATATCGCTCGCGAGCTCACCACCCAATACCGGGTGACCTTCGAGAGCGCGCAGCCCAACACCAAGGACCTCGATCTGCGGCTGGTCGCCGTCGCCGACGGAAGTCGCAGCTCGGTCGAGTTCGCCATCTCCAACCCGTATGTCGCCCAGCTGGAGGGGGAGGAGACGGGGACGGGGACGGAGCCTGCTTCCCCGGCGACCTCGTGGGCGCTTGCGACACTGGTGGTCGTTCTCGCGTTCGCATCCGGGACGATGGCGGCGGGTGCGCTGTTCGGCATGTTCGGGCGGCGTTCCGGGAGGCTTGAAGATCTCAAGTTCTACGACCAGTTGAGGGGTGTCGAGGACACGACGACGACCCGTGCCGCGGGAGTCACCGGAGTCTTGCGGGAGGCGGTGTCGGCGGTAGCCGGCCGTCGCGGGTTCACGCCCCTCGTGCATGAGAAGCTCGACCGGGCAGGCCTTCCCCTGAGGCCCGTCGAGTACATGTACATGCACATCGTCGGCGTGGTGACGGTAGGGGTCGTCGTTCAGGTGCTGACGAACAGTCTTGTGCTCTCCTTATTGGTGACCGCGATCGCCGTGCTCCTCCCGATTCTCCTGTTGGAGTCCACGATCGCCCGCAGGAAACGGGCGTTCGAGGAGCAGCTCCCGGAGATCCTCACCATGATGGCGAGTTCTCTCCGTGCCGGGTGGGGCGTTCAGCAGTCCATCGACCTCGTCGTTCAGGAGATGTCGGATCCCGCAGCCGCTGAGTTCCGTCGGGTGCAAGCGCAATCGAGGCTCGGGCTTTCTGTGGAAGAAGCCCTGGAGAGGATGGCTGATCGACTCGACAGCGATGATTTCCGCTGGACCGTGACGGCGATCGCGATCCAGCGAGAGGTCGGCGGGAACTTGGCGGAGGTCCTCGACGTTGTCGCCGGCACGATGAGGGAGCGTTCGGAACTCAGGCGTCACATCCACGCGTTGACCTCCGAAGGCCGGCTGTCCGCAGTCGTGCTGGTGGCTCTTCCGTTCGTGATGCTTACCGTGCTCTTCCTCGTCAACCCGACCTACCTCGCACCGATGCTGACACACATCTTCGGCATCATCTTGCTCGTCTTTGGCGCATTGTTGCTCGTCGTCGGCGGCATCTGGTTGCGCCGAGTCGCTGACGTGGAGGTGTGACATGGATTGGGCGATCCTGGTGCTTTCCGGCTTAGGCGTAGCGGCCTTGTCCTACTCCGCACTCAGCCTGTTTTTCTCCGATGAGCGTCAGGTCAAGAGGCAACTGGACCAGCTTTCTGCGTACGAGGAAGTCCAGGCGAGAGAAGGGGAGCCTCTCCTTGCGCCGTTCGCAGAAAGGGTCGTGCGTCCGACCGCCCGTTCGTTCACCGATGCCGCGCGACTCTTCAGCCCTTCGGACTACACGGCCAGGACAGCCAAGCGGCTTGTCTTGGCAGGCAGTCCCCACGGGCTGGATACAGAGCGCTTTCTTGCAGTGAAGAGTGCAACGGCCATCACGGGGGCCGCTCTCATGGTGCTGTTCGGCGGAGCGGCGTCTGTGCCTGTCGGCCGCAGTGCCTTGCTTGCCATCATCTTCGCCGTCGCCGGCTTCTATCTACCGGACATCTGGCTACGTACTCGGATCAGCGCTCGCCAGCTCGAGATTCGCAGGACGTTGCCCGACATGCTCGATATGCTGACCATCAGTGTCGAGGCAGGAATGGGCTTCGATGCCGCTGTTGCACGGATTACCGGCAGCAGGTCCGGAGCCCTCTCCGAGGAATTCGCGCACATGCTGCAAGAGATCCAGTCGGGACTGGCTCGACGTGAGGCGATGCGCAATCTTGCAGAACGGACGCAGGTTCCGGAACTGAACACCTTCATCATGTCGATGGTTCAGGCGGACGTGTTCGGTGTAAGCATCAGCAAGGTGTTGAGAACGCAGTCGCGAGACATGCGGATCAAGCGGCGCCAATTCGCGGAGGAGATGGCGCAGAAGGCACCGGTGAAGATTGTGTTCCCGCTGGTGTTGTGCATTCTGCCAGCCACGCTGATAGTGATCGCCGGGCCGGCGATCCTCGGGATCGGACGAGTGTTCGGGATCATCGGCGAGTGACGGTGGACGCCGAGATCGATTGCGCGACATCGTGTTCCAAGGGGGAGAGTCGTGAAGGTATTCAAGATAGTACTCGTACTGCTCATGGTGGCGATGGCGCTGGCTCCTGTATCGCTCAACGCGGCTACGCCCTCTACATATCGGGTGATAGACAGGTGGCCTACACCGACCTGGCACCTCAGTAAGCCCTCGGGACTCGCCATCGATGCCGCGGGGAACACGTATGTCGCGGACACGGACAATAACTGTGTGCGCAAGTACGGTCCGGACCGCGTGCTGGTAGGAGTATGGGGCTCGCTCGGCACCGGTGACGGTCAGTTCAACAAGCCGAACGACGTCGCGGTCTACGACGGTCACGTGTACGTCGTGGATACCGGCAATCACCGTGTCCAGAAGCTGACGACACAAGGAGGATTCGTCGCCAGGTGGGGGTCGGCGGGCGGCCCCGACATGTCCGGTTCAGGGGACGGTGAGTTCAAGGATCCGAGAAGCATCGCGGTCGACGGCCTCGGTAACGTGTATGTCGCCGACACCGGGAACAACCGAGTCCAGAAGTTCACGGCCGAAGGCGTGTTCTCACTCAAGTGGGGGACCCCCGGCTCTTCTGAGGGTCAGTTCTACAAGCCCACGGGGATCGCCATCGAGAGCAGCGGAGCCGTGTTCGTGGCCGATTCTGAAAATCATCGTATCCAGGAGTTCGACTCGAGCGGACAGTTCGTCAACGCGTGGGGGGAGAGAGGCACGCTCACAGACCCGTCTCCGGCGAAGTTCAGGGGGAAGCCCACGGGTGTGGCGGCTGACAGCATGGGTCACGTGTACGTCTCCGACTCGGCCAGCCTGTCCGCGGACCGCATCTACAAGTTCACGCGTGATGGTGAGTACGTGGCCCGCTGGGGGGCCGCGGCAACGTCGACGGCGGGCTGCATACACCCACGGGGCTCGCATGCGATGCCGAGGGCAACGTGTGGGTCGCCGACACCGTGAACGACCGCGTCCAGTGGTTCGCGCCTGGCGGCACGCTCGGGGAGGTCTTGGGGAGTTGGGGAACCAGCCACAAGCGGTTCCGCCAATCGAGTGGCGTGGCTGTCGGGCCGCTCGGTGACGTGTACGTCGCGGACACCGTCAACCATCGGATCCAACGGTTCTCGCCCACAGGGGATCTCCTCGGAGTGTGGCCTGCCGACATCGTCAACCCGAGTTCGGAGGACGGACGCTTCCGCTTCCCGGTGGCGGTGGCCGTCGATCCCGATGGGAACGTGTTCGTTGCCGACCGGGACAACAACCGTATCCAGAAGTTCACGCGCGAGGGCGGGTACCTGACCAAATGGGGCGAGGAGGGCAGCGGCGACGGATGGTTCAAGAAACCGGCCGGTGTCGCGGTCGATGGTGCCGGGAACGTGTACGTGGCCGACACACTCAACAACCGCATCCAGAAATTCGAGAACGACGGTACGTTCGTGCAGTGGTGGGGAGGACTCGGCTCCACGACGGGTAAGTTCAACGCTCCCGCAGGGGTGGCCGCCGATGCGGCCGGCAACATCTACGTCGCGGACACGGGCAACAGGCGGGTTCAGAGATTCTCGAGCGACGGCACGTTCGTGGTGGCGTGGGGCACGCAGGGACAAGGCCAAGGCCAGTTCTACGCTCCCGCAGGTGTAGGGGTCGCATCCGACGGTTCACGAGTGTTCGTGACCGATCGCGAACTGAATAGGACACAGTCGTTCAGCCCTGCAGGTGCGTACCACTCTACGTTCGGCATGCGTGGGCCCGAAGAGGGTCAGCTGCAGACGCCTGTAGGCATCGCTGTATCGGCTTCGGGACACGTCTACGTCGCCGATCGTGACAACCATCGCGTTCAGAAGTTCGTCGAGTACAGCCCCGTGCAGGTGAGCATCGGCGGGGTCGAAGAAGGCGCGGCGTATCGTGATCCGGTAACGCCCACGGTGACGTTCATCGGCGATCACATAGATTCGAGCACGATCACGCTCAACGGTCAGGTGTGGGCTCCTCAGATCATCGATGCCGAGGGGTCGTACGTCCTTCATGCTTGGGCGATCGACACGTACGATTATGAGGACTCGAAGACAGTGTCGTTCAAGGTGGACATGACTCCTCCCGTGACGACCTCCAACGCGAAGGACGAGTACATCGGGAATGCGACGATAGTATTGAGCGCGACCGACGCGATCTCCGGTGTCGCAGCCACGTACTACCGAATCGACGGCGGACCGGACCTGACATACAGCGGCCCGCTCGTGTTCTCCGTGGAAGGCGAGTACTCCCTGGAGTTCTGGAGTGTCGATGAAGCTGGGAACGAAGAAGATCCGCACTCGGTGACGTTCACCGTTGCCGAGTCGTTGCCGCCCGTCATCAACGTCGCCGGCGACAACCGTTTCCACACCGCCATCCTCGCGTCGCAGGAAGCCTACCCTGAGGACGGCAGCGTCGAGACCGTCGTCATCGCCACCGGCATGAACTGGCCCGACGCCCTCGGCGGCACCGCGCTCGCCGGCG
>SKMN01000071.1 GCA_007121015.1 Coriobacteriia bacterium | reverse complement strand
TCCTTGGTCTACTGCGGCTCGGCGCCGCTGGTCTCCGTGCCCTACACCAGGTTCATCGGGACGGGGATCGCGCGAGCACACGGTCACGTGCCGTTCGGCAGCATAGTGTGACGAGCGGCACATTCGATTCGCCAGGATACCGCTCATCGGCACATTCCGCCGAAAACGGGCAGGAAGGAACGCAGAGAGATGAATCAGTGGAGAGCAGAAGGCTCCGACAGGACACAGGACGAGCAGCGGGCTGGCGGCTACTGGACGATGGTGTACGTGACCGTAGCGGTGTACGTGCGGTCGCCTTCGGTCGTCCACGGAACCTGCGCAGAATAGGTGTCGACGAACGTGGCCGGCCCAGCGGGCTTCGCCCCGGTCGCCTGACCGCTCACATCGAGACCGAACAGCGAGGCGTCGCCGTTCACCTCGCGGGTGATGGTGTACTCATGCGACGAATCGATCGTCACGGTCACGTCCTGGGGAGCTGCTGGTACGTCAGGGGTGAGCTCGAACTCCAGCATGCTCGCCGACAGCGTCACGTTCAGATGCGAACCGATCAGCACGATGTCTCCTGCGGGGAGTGACTCCCAGGCAGGTGGGTTGTCGGGCCTGTTCTGCTGCCCCACGAGGAAGCGGATGTCGGGCATCGGATACGTGCCGGCCGTGGGCGCATTCCGTACGCCGGAGACAATGAACGTCATGATGCGGTCGGGGCGCGCCCAGGGCTCGTTCAGGCGGAGATGCAGGCGACGAGCGCCTACGTCCTTCGCGACGACGGTGGCCGCTGGATCGGCCGGTGCGGCGTCGGTGATGTCGAACCCGGCCGGGAACGTCAACTCGTACTCGAACACGATGTCCTGCCCGGTGAGCATGTAGCTGCCGAACGAATAGCTGGTGACGACTCCAGGACTCGGGTCGCCGGGGGTGGTCACGGGCTGCCCCTGGCTGTTGACGGCATGAGCGCTCACCGCGACCGCGAGAAGCGCGGCGACCGCGAGCGTCGCAGTCGTCAGCGCGAGCGTCCTTTTCCTGCGGATCGAGTTCATACGAACCACCAATGTGCAGCTACAGTCAGTGACCTAGGACACTATGCCACACCTCATGTATCGGCAGGAACCGCCTAATTCCTTAGGCTTCCCAGGGGGGCAGGGAAGCGGCCTCCGCGCCTGATGAGGCGCGAGCCGGCCCACCCGTTCACCGACATCACCGGTGCCGAGCCGAACAGGCCGCCGTACTCGACGACGTCTCCGACCTGCTTGCCGGCGGCTGGGATGAGCCGCGTCGCGGTCGTCTTGTGGTTGATGACGCCGATGGAGAACGCGTCGGCCATGATGGCGGCGAGCGTCTCGACGGGCGTGTCTCCCGGCACGACTATCATGTCGAGGCCGACCGAGCACACCGCGGTCATCGCTTCGAGCTTCTCCAAGGTGAGCGCACCATCGTTCACGGCGCGCACCATACCGGCATCCTCTGACACGGGAATGAACGCGCCCGACAGGCCGCCGATGCTCGACGTTCCCATCGCACCACCCTTCTTCACCGCGTCGTTGAGGAGCGCGAGCGCAGTCGTGGTCCCCGGCCCTCCGCATCGCTGGACACCGATCGCCTCGATGATGTCTGCGACGCTGTCGCCCTCGGCGGGCGTGGGTGCGAGCGAGAGGTCGACGATGCCCATCGGGACATCGAGGCGCCGGGCGGTCTCGCGGGCGATGAGCTCTCCGACGCGGGTGATCTTGAACGCGGTCGCCTTGATGGCCTCGGCCACCTCGGTGAGATCGGCGTCCTCGGCCAGGGCGGCCACGACGGCGCGCACCACACCGGGCCCCGAGATGCCGACGTTGACGACCGCATCGGGCTCGCCCACTCCGTGGGTCGCGCCGGCCATGAACGGGTTGTCCTCGACCATGTTGCAGAAGACCACGAGCTTGCCGCAGCCGAACGAGTCGCGGTCGGCCGTGAGGCGAGCTGTCTCGGCGGTGACCTCGGCCATGCGCAGCACGGCGCCCATGTTGATCCCCGAGCGCGTCGAGGCGACGTTCACGGAGGCACACACTCGCTCGGTCGTCGCGAGCGCGGCGGGGATCGAGTCGATGAGGCGTGCCTCGGCATCCCCGGTGCCCTTGTGCACGAGCGCCGAGAAACCGCCGACGAAGTCGACCCCGACCTCGGCTGCCGCCCGGTCGAGTGCGGCCGCAAGTGGGGTGAGGTCGGCGGCGGACGTGGCGGCAGCAACGGAAGCGATAGGGGTCACGGCGATGCGCCGGTTGACGATGGGGATGCCGTACTCGGCGCTGACCGCCTCGCAGACCGGCACGAGCTGCTCGGCGCGCGCGGTGACGGTCTCGTAGATGTTGCGAGCCATCACCTCGACATCGGGATCGGCGCAGCTCTGGAGGGACAGGCCGAGCGTGACGGTGCGGATGTCGAGGTTCTGCTGGGTGATCATCAGTAGCGTCTCGACGATCTCCTCCGGAGAGATGTTGTGCATCGCGGCTCCTCGTTACGCGCGGTCAGATGCGGTGCATGAATCGGAACACGTCCTCGCGCTGCAACGTGACTTGCGTGCCGATCTCCTCGCCGACCTCGGCCAGACGGCGCTGGAGGTCGTCGAAGGGGGTCTTCTCCTCGTCGACGGTCACGAGCATCGTCATCGAGAAGATACCGCTGATGATCGTCTGGCGGATATCTTCGATGTTGGTGTCCGTCTCGGCGAGCACCCGTGCTATCGCCGCGACGATGCCCACGCGGTCCTCCCCGAGGACCGACAGGATTGCGGGGGTATGCATGACGTTCCCTCCTCGGTGCATCTGCTACACGATGGTGTGCGTATACTCCCATATACCTCGTGTGCGTGTCTCGCCAACGGGGCCGATCCGATCGAGCGAGTGGAGGAGCGGGTGGCTGTACCCATCACGCCTGTGGAGCCGGGCGATGTCGTGCGCCTCAAGAAGCCGCACCCGTGCGGGACCAACGAGTGGCGGATCGTGCGGGCAGGCATGGACGTCATGCTCGAGTGCCTTGGATGCGGACGGAAGGTGCGGCTCGTCCGCTACGAGTTCGATCGGCGCTTCAGGGGGTTCGTTAGCCGTGCGAGGAGCGGCGGTCCTTCTGCCGAGGAGTAGCTGGGACCATGGACGTGGTCGGGGGGTTGGCCTGCCGCGGATCAGGATTCCTCGGCGGGCACTGTCTGCCCCGGTGTCTCGATCCGGTTGAGCTGCATGTGGACGTGGTCGCCAGGGTCGACCGTGTATTTCCCGAGCTGGTGGTCGATGCAGTCGGAGAGCCTCCGCACCCGCGCAAGCGGGGTCACGCCGGCGACCACATGCTCGCCGACACGCACCTGTACGTCTTCGACGTGGATGAGCACGAGGTCGATATCGGGGTAGCCCCTCGGTTGGATGTGGACCTCGATGTCCTCGTGTTTCCCGTACAGCGCATACGTCTTGATATCGATGACAACGCCGTTCACGGGTGCATAGACCGTCGAGCCCGGCGGTGCGCCGATATCGGCGGCCGTGTCCGGCTGGCCGCCGCGGTTCGATCGCCACATGCGAAGCACGCTGCCGCCGAGTATGCGGGGCTCGAGATCCGTCGGGTCCGATCCGGCCGGTACGCGACCGGTGCCTCGGCTGCCGTCGGCTGCCGAGGTGTCCGCATCAGGCAGGTACGATTCCATCGGTAGAGCGTTGTTGCCGGAGGCTTGGTGGAACCCGATCTCGGTGAGGTCCACCTCGGCAACCACGAGGTGCAGATCGAGATCGCCGTAGCGGGCGAAGACGGGTGTGGGAGGCATGGGAGCTGCCTGGACCTCGTGAACGGGTTCGAGTGCGGAGGTTCCGGCTTCGGTGCTGCTCGAGGACGCCAGGCCGGCGGGTGATGACATCCACCATCCGAGCGCAAGCACGGCAAGTACGCTGATGACCGCGAACGACGTCCGTCGCGCACGTCGCGTTCGTGCGACAGCGGCCTGCTGCCGCGCGCGGCGCGCTGCCCGCGCTGCTCGCATAGCTTCGCTCGATGCCGCAGAGGGGTCGGGGGTGCTGCTGGGCGGCGGGATCGTGGTCCGCGGTCGCTGGCGAGGCCGGTGTGTCACGGGAGGATCCTCGCCGTGTCCCCGTCGAGCATCACGGAGGTGCCGTGGGGCCCCGATATCGTCTTGAGCCGCTCGAGTATCGCGGTCGCCTCCGATCCGTGTACGAATCTCGGCTGGCCGAACCCTTGCAGATAGACCGGGGTGGCCCGGACGTTTGCGATGCCGTGTGGTCCGAGTTCAGCGTCGAGTATGAAGGCCTCGCCTGTCCTGCGCGAATAGTGGTCGAAGACGAAGTCGCCGAGGGAGTAGGCGATCAGTCCACCGTTGTAGAACTCGACACCTTGGATGACGTGCGGGTGATGCGAGAGCACCATGTCGGCACCGGCATCGATGGCCGCACGGCCATCGCGGACCTGGTCGGCGTTCGCGTCGTCGACGTACTCCACACCCCAGTGGAACGACACGAGCACGTAGTCGTGCTGCTCCTTGGCTGCCGCGACCGCCGTGACCACCGCCTCCATGTCGGTCCTGCCGGGCGCGAGCCCGGGACGCGAATCGGTCGCGATGAAGCCGGCAGGGATGATGTGGCTGAAGGAGAGGAACGCCACGGTCGTGTCACCGTACGTCGCGACGGCGGGCTCCCAGGCGGCGGCGCGATCGAGTCCTGCGCCTGCGTGCCCGATGCCGGCGGCATCGAGAATATCGATCGTGTCGACGAGGGCTTCGGTGCCGTAATCGAGGATGTGGTTGTTCGCAAGCGAGAGGAACGTGAACCCGCTTGCCTCCAGGCCCTCGACGCCGCGTGGATCACCGCGGAAGTGTACGTCCTTGCCGGGCAACGGGGTGCCGCGGTCAGAGAGGGGGCTTTCGAGGTTGCCTACCGTCACGTCGGCTGCGGCAAGATGCTCGGCGACGAGTTTCAGGGGCGCGAGCCCTCCCTCTCGTTCGACGAGCTGCTTGACCTGGCGGTCGAAGTGGATGTCGCCGACCGCGGCGACGGTGAGTGTGGCTGGCAGGCTCGGAACGGGTTCGGGTGCGGGTGCGGCGGTGGGCTCGACGGTCGCGGGTGGTGCGACGGGCACCTGCGCGATAGGGCCGCGGCTGGACGCATCCGTGCGTTCGAGGCCGCTTCCGGCAAGCACGACGACGGTCGCTGCGATTGCTGCGAGGACTCCCAGGCCGGCGAGCGCGCGGACACGACGCTGGCGCGCCATGCGCGTGCGCCGAGTGCTGCGTCGGGATGTTTGCAGGATAGGAGAGGGGGAGTCGAATGACATAGATAGACTGGGGGTTCGAGTGGCCGGATCCGCGTCGAGTATAGCATGCCCATAGATACATCCCCGTATGCGTTCGTGAGTGCTACAATCGCTCACGTCCATCACGCGATTCGATTGCTAGTCGGGGGGTCCAGGTCGTTCTTGGAGAAACTCGAAGAGATACTGCGCGCCGAGGAAGCCGCCCGGCACACGCTCTCCTCGGCACGCGAGCGAGCGGCCGAGGTCAGGCGGGAAGCCGCTGTCGAGGCGGAGCTCATGGTGGACACCGTCGTGCGTGAGGCGACAGCCGAGGCGGAGACGCTCGCCGGCGCCATCCTGCGCGAGGCCGACGTAGAAGCCGCTCGGATCATCGCGCACGGCGAGGCGCACATCGGCGAGGTGCTCGCGACCGCCGAGATGCGGTTCGAGTCAGCGGTCGATGCCGCCGTGCGCACCGTGGCAGGGTGACCCGTCGTGGCTATCGCCCCGATGCTGAAAGTGACGGTGTACGGTCACGGGAGCGCACTGCGCCCCACGATCGACCTGTTGCAGACGGCAGGCGTCGTCGAACTCATCACTCGCGACGTGACCCAGTCGGATCTCGAAGCGGTCGCCCTCGATCCTGAGTGGCTGAGGGAACTCGAGGAGCGCATCGCGGACGCCTCGTTCGTGCGCGACCTCCTCGGCAGGTTCCACACCTACCGGGGGCCGTTCTCGACGTTCATCTCCGAGAAAGTCCACATGGGCATCGACGAGTTCGAGGCGCTCGAGCCCGGCGACGGGTTCGGTGAGCTGTACGAGACGTGTCAGCGGATCGCCGAGGACCTCGCCGAGATAGAGCGAGAGCGCACCCGGCTGCACACGCTCGCAGACGAACTCGTCCCGTGGGAGTCGCTCCGGCTGCCGATCTCCCAGTGGCATGGCACCGATCACGTGACGCTGTTCTGTGGCACGGTGCCCGAATCGGCGGCCGCAGAGATCCGGCAGACACTCCGTGACGCTACGGGGCTGGTGAGTGTCGCCGAGGTAGGACGGGCTTCCGAGCGCGAGGCGTGGGTCGTCATGGCTCACCGCGACGCGCTCGACGAGGTGCGCTCGACCCTCGCTCTCACGGAGTTCGTCGCCGTGTCCTTCCCCGACCTCGAGGGTGAGCCCGCCGAGGAACGCGCGCGGGCTCTCGAGCGGCTCTCGGTCATCTCGGCCGAGCAGGCCGAGATCGAGTCGGAGGCCACGGCGCTCGCCCGGGAGCACCACGCACGCACGACCGCGCTCGTGCAGGCGCTTCTCACGCGAAAGGACGCCGAGGAGGCCAAGGAGTGCTTCCTCGCATCCGAGCGGGCGTTCGTAGCATCGGGCTGGGTGCAGGCCGCACGCACGAGCGACCTCATCGCGGCGCTCGCGCCGGTGGGCGCCGACATCGACGCCTCCTTCGCCGAGCCCGAGCCCGGCGATTCGGTTCCCGTCGAGCTCGCGAATCCGGCGCTCATCAGGCCCTTCGAGGTCCTGACCGACCTCTACGGCCGCCCGCGCTACGGCGATCTCGACCCGACGCCGCTTTTCGCCGGCTTCTTCTTCGTTTTCTTCGGGATGTGCATCGGGGACGTCGGCTACGGGGCGATGCTCGCCATCGCGGCATTGCTCATCAAGACGAAGCTCGACGTCGCGCCCGGCGTGCGCAAGTTCATGGACCTGCTTGTCCTCGGCGGCATCTCCTCGGCGATCGTAGGCGTGGCGACGCGCTCCTACTTCGCGCTGTCCGAGGAGGCGCTGCCGGTGTTCCTCCGATACGAACCCATCGCAGACCCGCTGCGCGACGTCATGGTGATGCTCGCCTTCTCGGTGGCGCTCGGGGTGATACACATCTCGCTCGGCGTGTCGGTGAACGCGTACCGGCGCATCAAGGCGGGTGACGTGGCAGGTGCGATCTTCGAGGACCTCACCACGCTCGCGCTCTTCGCCGTGGTGGGCATCGTGCTCGCGTGGCCGGCGACGATCGGCTGGCTGCTACCGTGGTCGCTCGGTGCCGCTGTCGTGTTCAAGGGGCGCGTGATCGAGCGGCTCTTCATCGACCGCTCGCTCGGCGGAGCGGCGATCGGCGTCGGCAAGGGGCTCCTCGGCCTGTACGGGCTCGTGGGGTATGCTTCGGACTTCCTGTCCTACACGCGCCTGGCGGCGCTCGGCCTGGCGAGCTTGCTCGTGGGCGACACGATGAACCGCCTCTCGGGCCTCGTGGTCGAGATCCCGTTCGGTGTCGGACTCGTGGGCGCAGTGCTCATCCTCGTGGTGGGCCACACGTTCAACGTGGTGATCGCCCTGCTAGGTGCGTTCGTGCACCCGACGCGCCTGCAGTTCGTCGAGTTCTTCAGCAAGTTCTACGAAGGGGGCGGACGTCCGTTCGAACCGCTGGCTCCGCGTACGAAACAAGTGGTACTGCACCCGGCGACGGGTGAGTCGGAAGGAGGAGTACGGTAGTGAACGAGACCATCATGGGGTTGTCCGGCATCGACTGGGCATATTTCGGAGCTGCGGTGGCCGCGATCGGCGGCGGCATCGGTTCTGCGATCGGCATCACGCTCGTGAGCAACGCCGCGACCGGCGTGGTGACCGAGGACCCCGACAAGTTCGGCCGCATCCTGCCGCTCGCGGCGATGCCAGGCACGCAGGGCATCTACGGGTTCATCACCGCGTTGCTCGTGTTCATCTTCTTCGGCGTGTTCGCCGGCGACGTGGATATCGCAGCGCACGAGGGACTCCGCGTGTTCTTCGCGTGCCTGCCGGTGGCGTTCGTGTGCATGATCTCCGGCATCTACCAGGGCGCGACCGCCGTCGGTGCGGCCGGCATGGTGGCGCGTCGCGACGAAGACGCGGGTAAGGCACTCATCTTCCCTGCGCTCGTGGAGACCTACGCGGTCTTCTCGCTCATCGTGACGATCATCATGATGCTCTACATCGCCGGGTAGGCTGTCGTGGCACTCGCTGACATCCTGCGAAAGATCGCCGAGGACGCCGCTCGTGAGGCTGACGGACTCATACTCGAGGCCGAGGCGGACGCCGACGAGGTGCGCGCGAGGGCGCAGACATCTGCGGGCGCCATGGGCGAGCGTGTCGTGGCCGAGGCTCGGGAGCGCGCGGAGGCCGGCGCCCGTTCCAGGCTCGCTCGCGCACGTATAACCGCGCGTGACAGTGCGCTCGCAGCAAGGCGCGAGATGGTCGAGCGTGTGCTCGCTGAGGCGGTCGCACGACTCGAGGACCAGCCCGCGCCGCAGTACGCAGCCCTCATCTCCGCCGAGGTCGCTGGCTCTGCGAGGGGCGGGGAGCGCCTCCAAATCGCCGAGGCCGACCGTGAGCGCCTCGAGGGACACCTGCCGTCGGCGCTCGTAGATGCCGGTGTCGTCGATATCGAGGTCGCCGGTCCCACCGACACGATCGCGCGCGGCGTACTCCTCGTGGGCGACCGCGTGCGCACCGAGATCTCAGCCGCGGCGATCGTCGCCGAGCACGCAGACGCGCTCACCGCCCGGATAGCCGGTGTCTTGTTCGACAGTGGGGCGAGTGGGGGGGACGCGTGAGCGCAACGCGCGCCATAGTCGACCCGATCCGCTACGGATTCGCCGTTGGCCGCGTCCGCGTGCTCGAGACGCGCATGCTGCCGCCGTCCACGTACGAGCGCCTGCTCGACGCGCGCGACTTCGCCGAGCGTCGACGCATCCTCGGCGAGACGATATACGGCGGCTATCTCGAGCGCGCTCACCACACCGAGGGCATCGAGCGCGGCCTGGAGGCTGCGATCGCCGATCTGTACGCCGAGTTCCTCGGCCGGGCCAACCTGCCCGAGCCGCTCGTCGCCTACTTCAGGACCCGGCATGACTTCGAGAACCTCAAGGGCCGACTGAAGGCCGAGGCCCTCGGCATCGAGCCCGGCGAGCTGTTCACCCGTCTCGGCGCGACGCCTGTCGAGGTGTTTTCGGGACCTGCCGAGGGACTACCTCCGCTGTTGCGCGCGGCCGAGCGCCGGATCCGTGCGGCCATCGAGGTCGCCGACGGACCACTCGACGTCGAGCGCGTTGACGAAGCGGTGGATGCGGAACTCTACGCCGCGCTCGCGGACATCGTGGCGCGCGCGAAGAGCCCGTTCCTTGCGACACTCTTCGCGCTCGAGGCCGATCTCGGCAATGCGCGAGCCTTCATCCGCGGGCGTGCGCGGAACGTGCCAGTGGCACGGATGGAAGGCAGGTTCGTTCCCGGCGGCCGCATCCCGCGTGCGAGGCTGGTCTCGCTCTACCGGCTGCCGCTCGCCGAGGCGGCGGCACGACTCGCGGCGACCGGTTCGCTGCGCGGTGTCGATCCTGAAGCGCTCACCGATCTCGAGCGCTTCGACGTGGCCGCCGACGTGCACCGTGCGCGTCTCGTGCGTACGAGCCGGCTCATCGCGATCGGCCCGGAGCCGGTGCTCGGGTACGTCATGGAGCGTCTCGCCGAGGTGACGGCGTTGCGCACCCTGCTCATCGGTGCGCTGGCTGGCGTGCCGCGCGAGGTGCTACGCGCCCGCCTCGAGGATGTGATGTGACATGAGCATGCGTAAGGTCGCGATCGTGGGGGATGCGACGAGCGTCGCGGGGTTCCGCCCACTCGGCTTCGCGGTGTTCCCGCTTGCCGTGCCCTCGGCAGCACGCGGGATCTGGGGCGAACTTGTCGGCGGCGAGTACGCCGCGGTGCTCGTGACCGAAGCGGTCTTCGAGGAGATCGAGGACCTCATCGCGGCTCAGGCGGATGTGCCGCTGCCCGCGGTGACCGTGATCCCCGGCGCGGGGAGCGCCGGCGGCGTAGGACAGGCCAAGATCGACGCCGCGATCGAGCGAGCGCTCGGCACGAAGGTGTTCATCAGAGAAGAGGACGGCTAGATGTCAGATCTCGAACAGGGACGTATCGTCAAAGTCGCTGGCCCGCTCGTCGTGGCCGAAGGGCTCGTGCGCTCGAGGATGTACGATCTCGTTCGCGTGGGCGAAGAGGGCCTCATGGGCGAGATCATCGAGATGCGCGGGACGCGCGCTTCGATCCAGGTCTACGAGGAAACCGAGGGCCTCGGACCGGGCGACCCGATCGTCTCGACGGGCGCGCCGCTTTCCGTCGAACTCGGCCCCGGGATGATGGGGGCGGTATACGACGGCGTCCAGCGTCCGCTCGACGTGCTCGAGGCTACATCCGGCGCGTTCCTCGCACGCGGCGTGACCGCGCCCGGTCTCGACCGCGAGAAGCAGTGGGCGTTCCACGCGACCGCCAAGGCCAGCGAGCACCTCGAGGGCGGTGACGTCATCGGCATCGTCCAGGAGAACGAGGTCATCGCACAGCGCATCCTCGTGCCGCCCGGAGTGGCTGGCCACGTCGAGCACATCGAGAGCGGCACCTACACCGTGACCGATACGGTCGGCCGTCTCGTCGCAGACGACGGGACGGCGCACGACCTCAAGCTTATGCACTCCTGGCCGGTCCGTGTGTCTCGGCCGTACCGGCGCAAAATCTCCCTCGCCGAGCCCCTCGTCACCGGCACGCGCGTCATCGACACGTTCTTCCCGCTGCTCAAGGGCGGTGTGGCCTGTATCCCCGGACCGTTCGGCGCGGGCAAGACCGTCACGCAGCATCAGATCGCGAAGTGGTCGAACGCCGAGGTGGTCATCTTCATCGGCTGCGGAGAGCGCGGCAACGAGATGACCGACGTGCTCATGGAGTTCCCCGAGCTTACCGACCCGTACTCCGGCGAGCCGCTCTTGCGGCGTACCGTGCTCGTCGCCAACACGTCGAACATGCCGGTGGCCGCCCGCGAGGCGAGCGTCTACACGGGCATCACCATGGCCGAGTACTTCCGCGACATGGGCTATAGCGTCGTCTTGCAGGCCGACTCGACCTCGAGGTGGGCTGAAGCGATGCGCGAGATCTCCGGCCGCCTCGAGGAGATGCCGGGCGAGGAGGGCTTCCCGGCCTACCTCGGCACGAAGCTCGCCGCGTTCTACGAGCGTGCGGGCAAGGTCGTCACGCTCGGCCGCGCGCTCGACACGCCTGACGGTCCGGCCGAGGAGCATGCCGAGCGCGTCGGTTCGGTGTCCGTGGTCGGTTCGGTGTCGCCACCCGGCGGCGACCTCTCGGAGCCCGTCGTGCAGAACACGCTTCGCGTCGTCAAGGTGTTCTGGGCACTCGAGGACCGGCTCGCCTACGAGCGGCACTTCCCGGCGATCAACTGGCTCGTGAGCTACTCGCTCTACCTCGACAAGATCACGCCGCACTGGCGCGAACAGGTGGGCGAGGAGTTCCGCAGGCGACGCGACCGGTGCATGGAGCTCCTGCAGCGAGAGAGCGAACTCGCCGAGATCGCACGGCTCGTGGGCGTTGAGGCGCTCTCGCCCGAGGAGCAGGTCGTGATGGAGACCGCGAAGTCGATCCGCGAAGACTTCCTCCAGCAGAACGCGTTTCGGGACGACGACCAGTTCACCTCGCTGGCCAAGCAGGACCGCCTACTCAAACTCATCCTGCTCTTCCATGAGACCGCTCTCGAGGCGCACAGGTGTGGCGCGTCGCTAAAGAATATGTTCGCCGTGCCGGTACGCGAACGCATCACGCGCGCGAAGTACCTCGCCGAGGACCAGATGGGCGAGTTCGGGGAGATCGAAGGCGAGATCGAACAGCAGCTCATGGCGTTGTGTCGCATGGAGGAGGAGTAGCGTGGAGCGGGAGTACATGACAACACGCGACATCGTCGGACCGCTCATGCTGGTCGAGGACGTCACCGGCGTGACCTACGGGGAGCTGGTCGAACTCGAGTTTCCCGACGGCACCTTGAGCCTCGGCAATGTGCTCGAAGTCAACGAGGACGTCGCCCTCGTGCAGGCGTTCCAAGGCACGCGGGGCTCCAACCCCGCCGACACGAAGGTACGTTTCCTCGGCAAGGGCATGACGCTCGGCGTGTCCCGCGACATGCTCGGACGCGTGTTCGACGGCCTCGGCCGTCCGCGCGACGGCGGTCCGGAGATACTGCCGGAGAAGCGTCTCTCGATACATGGCTCGCCGATCAACCCGACCGCTCGGGACTTCCCCGACGACTTCATCCAGACCGGCATCTCGTCGATCGACGGCCTCAACCCGCTCGTACGCGGCCAGAAGTTGCCGATCTTCTCGGGCTCGGGCCTGCCGCACAACCAGCTCGCCGCCCAGATCGCCCGGCAAGCGGCGGTCGCCGGTGAGGAGGCCGGCGCGTTCGCGGTCGTGTTCGCGGCGATGGGCGTGACCTTCGAAGATGCCGACTTCTTCATGAGCGAGCTGCGGCAGACCGCCGCCATCGAGCGCGCGGTGCTCTTCTTGAACCTCGCCGACGACCCGGCCGTCGAGCGTATCGCTACGCCGCGCATGGCGCTCACGGCCGCGGAGTACCTCGCGTTCGAGTGCGACATGCACGTGCTCGTCATCTACA
The DNA here is from genome assembly GCA_007121015.1 of Coriobacteriia bacterium. Classification (GTDB taxonomy): domain Bacteria; phylum Actinomycetota; class Coriobacteriia; order Anaerosomatales; family SLCP01; genus SLCP01. The sequence goes on along the minus strand of SKMN01000071.1, from coordinate 8,884 downwards.
CCGACATGACGTACTACTGCGAGGCGCTCCGCGAGGTCTCGGCGGCCCGAAAAGAGGTTCCCGGTCGCCGAGGGTTCCCGGGCTATCTCTACACCGACCTCGCCATGCTCTACGAGCGGGCTGGCCGCATCAAGGGCAGGGCAGGCTCGATCACGCAGATTCCGATCCTCACGATGCCCGAGGACGACAAGACACACCCGATCCCCGACCTCACGGGCTACATCACCGAGGGGCAGATCATCCTCGACCGCAACCTGCATCGCCGCGGGGTCTACCCGCCGGTCGCGGTATTGCCGTCGCTGTCGCGCCTCAAGCAGAAGGGCATCGGTCCGGGCAAGACGCGCGAAGACCACGCCGACCTGTCGAACCAGTTGTTCGGTGCGTACGCGCGTGGTATCCAGGCAAAGGAGCTCGCGATCATCCTCGGCGAGGCGGCACTGTCCGAGGCCGACACCGCCTTCGCCGCGTTCGCGGATGCCTTCGAGAACCGCTTCATCCGCCAGGGCGAGCACGAGGACCGCACCATCGAGCGCACGCTTGAGATCGGCTGGCAGCTCGCCACGCTCCTGCCGCGCGGCGAACTCAAGCGCATCAAGGACGAATACATCGAGCAGTACATGCCGGCCATGGAGGCGGCGATCGTGGAGGGAGCGATGGACGCGTCGTGATGGCGCTATGGACAGTGATCGCGGTACTAGTCGCGGTGCTGATCGTGCTGCACGTCATCGCTGCTCGCGCGCTCGCCGCGTGGGGGGTGCAGCCGTCCAAGGTCGTGGTAGTACTGCGTGCGGTCAACATCAGCGCCGTCATCGCCGTCGTGGGGTTCGCGCTCTGGAAGCAGGTGGGCTGACGTGGCACAGATGCGGGTGAACCCCAACCGCATGGAACTCATGAAGCTGCGCTCCCGACGGCAGGTCGCCCAGCGCGGTCACAAGTTGCTCAAAGACAAGCTCGACGAGCTCATGAAGGAGTTCCTCGCGCGGATCGGCGAAAGCCGCACGCTCCGCGCCGAGGTCGAGCGGGAGTTGTTCGCGGCGTACGGTACGGTCGCGGTCGCGCGCGGCGTAGCGGGTCGTGCGGCACTCGCTGCGGCACTGGCGAGTGGCAACCCGGAGCCGATCGTCAGCGTCGCCGAGCGCAACGTCATGAGCGTGCGGATCCCCGAGTTCACCCTCGCCGCGCTGCCTGCACCGGGCGGCTACTCGCTCGTGACGACACCTATCGCGTTCGACAGCGCGCTTGCCGCGCTCGCGGCGGTCGCGCCACGGCTGATCGTGCTCGCCGAGAAGGAGAAGGCGATAGAGTTGCTTGCCGCAGAGATCGAGCGGACGCGCCGTCGTGTCAACGCGCTCGAGCACGTGCTCATCCCGCAGCTCGACGAGACGATCCGGAGTATCGGGATGAAGCTCGACGAGGCGGAGCGCAGCAACCTTACGCGCCTCATGAAGGTCAAGGACATGATCGAGGAGCAGGGCCGCTAGTGCACGTATCCCGTACGTGCGCACGATAACGACTCACGAAGACCCTAAAGCCCGGTCGATCCATGACCGATACCTCTAGTGTCAGGATCTACGAGCCTCCTGACTCAAGAAAACGGCCCCTCCGCGTCGGCGCCCCTCCAACGTGTGGGGCCGTTTTCGCTCTCGAGCCCCGGCGTGCGAAGATCGCCGGGGCTCCTGATGTGCGGCACGAGGGGCGGAGAGCGCCGGTGTGCGCCGCTTGCTCCCTTGCTCGACTTCGCCGTTCGGCTAGCCCGTCTGCCCCGTGAATGCCCACGCATCGATGAGAAGGCCTGGAACGAGTGCGCTGCCGAGCATCGTCTGGAAGAGTCGGCGTTCTTCGGTCACACCGTGTACCTTTCCGAGCGCAGCGATGGCACTCTGAGTGAATCGGAGGTTCTTGAGCGGGGCGGTGAGCCTACCGTTCTCGATAAGGAACGTGCCATCCCTCGTCATCCCGGTGAGGGTCACCGGGACAGGGTCTTCGACGTTGACGTAGTGGAATCGCGTTACGTACACGCCCTTCTGTACGGACCGTATGAGCGAATCGAGAGATGCGTCGCCCGGGGCTATCTGCATGTCACGCGGCAGGGGGCCGATGGAGTTCGGTGCGGGAAGCGCGTGGCCCGTATTGGGCATACCGGTGCGGGCGGACCAGTACGAATCGGTCACCGGGGTGCACGTGATGCCGCTGTCCACGAGTGCTACGCGCTGCTTCGGTTGACCTTCGAAGTCGAAACTCAGCCCGCACGATTCGGCAGAGAGTGCGTCGTCGACGATAGTGATGGCGTCGGACAGGATGCGCTCACCGAGTCTGCCGCTCATGAAAGAGCGTCCCTCCACGTATGACCGGGCAGACAATCCCACGTACCCGAGGAAATCCAGGATGTCAGCGACGGCCTCAGGTGCGAGCACGACCGTGTAGTCGCCAGGCGCGAGGTCCGAAGGGCTGCTGGTGCGCAGTGCGAGGGTGGCTGCTTCATCTCCGATCGCCGCCGGATCGAATCCCACCGTCGACGGCGTGAAGTGCGAAGCCCAGCCGGTGCCCGCCCCTTCGCCTGACGAGAGCACCGTTGCGCGGGCCGTCGATACCTTCGAGCCCACGTCGACGCCGTGGGAATTGGCCACCGCGACGGTGTCGGTGCTGAGCGCCACCCCACCGGCCGCGACCAGACCACGGATCGCGGACTGTTCGACGATCGAGCGTACGGCCTCGGCGCGCTCCACCGGCCCGAAACCGATCGGTTCGAGAGTGTCCTCGCGTACGGTCACCGGGCGCGGTTCGGGCAGACCCGGGAACTCGGGGTCTGCTGGGGATGCCGAAGCGGCAGCCACGGCGGCCGCGGCACATGCCGCGAGGGACTCGTCGTCCAGACGGTTCGTCGATGCACTACCATTCTTGGTCCCGAGCACTGCGCGTATCGACACGGTCGTATCGTGCTCGGTGACGTTCTGGTGGATACGGTTCTCGGCGAACCGGGTCAACGCGGTGTCGCTCGAGATGACGACCGCTTCGGCCTCGTCCGCTTCGGTAAGCCCCACCGCTCGTACCGCCAGCGCCTGGGCGTCTATGGCACTCATCGGAGTCATCGGCCCACCCCCACTTCGACGCCACGGAACCGCGCAGGTGCGGCCCCGTGCGCGACGTGCGCGACCTGCATGGGCTCTCCCTTGCCGCAGTTGGGCAACCCCCACACCTTCCAGTGGTCCCGAGAGCACACCGCGTCACAGGAGCTCCAGAACCGGGGAGTGATGCCGGTGTAGTTGGGGCTCTTGACCATCCGGGTCTTGACGCCGTTCTCGATGAGCCACCCGATCTCGCACGCGAACTGGAAGTTGAGCCTCTTGTCATCGATCGACCAGGAGTTGTTCGTCTCCACGTACAGCCCTCGTTCGGTATCGGCGATCAGGTCGTCGAGCGACCATGTCCCCGGCTCGAGGGAGACCGTGTTCATACGTATCAGCGGGATGCGGTTCCAGCCATCGGCGCGCATACAGCCATTGCTCGTCCTGTCGATCGAAGGGGCGCTCTCGCGGGAGGAGAGGAAACCGGCGAGCAGGCCGTCTTTCACGAGGTAGTCGCGTTGCGCGGGTACGCCTTCGTCGTCGAAAGCGTACGACCCGATCGATCCTCGGACTGTCGCATCAGCGGTGATCGAAACGTGCTCCGACCCGTATTGCAGCGTGCCGAGGTCTTCGAGACGCAGGAACGACGTTCCGGCGAACGCTGCCTCATCGCCGAGCACGCGGTCGAGTTCGGTCGGATGGCCGACGGACTCGTGCACCTGCAGTCCGAGTTGGCTGCCATCGATGATGAGATCCATCGTGCCCGAGGGGCACGGGTCTGCGCCGAGGAGCGAGGCGGCCTCCTCCGCCACGCGTGGAGCGTTGGCGAGGAGGTCGAACCCTTCCACTACCTCGTAGCCGCCCTGCGCCCAGTCGCCACCGTGGGCGTTAGGGTACGAGCGGGTGAGTACCTCGCCGTCGGCGATGGCGTAGGCGACGATGCCGCCGCCGCTCTCGGTGTAGCGCTGTTCGATGCGGCTCCCGATCGTGGAGGCGAAGTACTTGTGGACCTCGTAGAACCCCATCGTAGCCCGCGTGAGCTTGATCGCGTCGACCGTCTTCATAGCCGCGTCCGCGGCGAGCAGCAGCTCGACCTTCTCCTCGAGAGGGACGGTGAACGGGTCTCGTTCGCTCGGAGCTATCCAAGTCCCGATGTGTGCTTGTACCGGAGCGAGGCGAACCGGGTCACGGGCGACGAGTGCGCTCGCCCGGGCCACAGCGACGGCATCGCGCGCAACGGCCGTCGCCGCAGCGGTTCCCGGTTCGCTTGTCGAAGCGAACCCCCACGAGCCGTCCGCGATCACGCGCACACCGATGCCCGACGATTCGTGCGTCGCCGCAGCATCGAGTCGGGAGTCCGCCACCGATACCGAGTGCTCGCGTGCGGTGACCACGCGCACATCCGCATACGACGCGCCGGCGAACTCGGCCGCATCGAGCGCGGCTTCTACCACGTCCCACATATTGACCCCCCGTCGTAGTGGTGCTCCCCCCGAGCGCCACGAATCTACATCGTCGACACTATCAGGAATACCACACTGCTGTGACATGGTCAGGGCGTGATTCGAGCGCTCCAGGCGCGAGGTGGATCGGCGGGAGCGTTCGTGCTACTCCGATGGGAGTACCGGCTGAGGCTGCGTGACGCCCTGGGGTGACCCGACCCGCGGTTGCCAGTCGTAGCGGCGGGCACCGGCGTAATCCCTTCGGTCCGAGAGCCTCTGGATCCGCACGAAGTCCCCGGTCCTCGGCGCGTGGATGAAGTAGTCGGCACCCATGTAGATACCTACGTGGTAGACCGGGGAGCCAAAGAACACGACGTCACCCGGTTGCAGAGCGGCGGGCACGACCCGCTCCCCGAGCAGGAACTGACTGCGCGAGTAGTGCGGGAGGTTCACACCGTGCTGTCTGAAGACGTAGAGCACGAGGCCCGAGCAATCGAACCCGGAAGGCGTCGAGCCGCCCCACAGGTACGGTATACCGTGGTACGCGAGTGCGGTCTCGATCGGCGATCCCGGCTCGATGACGATGCCTGCCGATGAAGCACCGCCCAATATCTGGCGCAGCAGCTCGTTCTCCTCGCTCTGGCGCCGCGATGCCTCCTCGTCGAGGAGTTCGAGAAGTTCGGCCTCCGCGTCGGCGAGCATCTCCTGTCGTTCCTGGATCCGCAGCATGATCTCGATCTGGCGGGCACGGAGTTCGAACTCGAGCGCCTCGGCCTCGGTCGCCGCGTTCTGGAGGCGCTCGGCAGTCTGTTCGACGAGTTCCTTCTGGCCGCGAAGGCTCTTTGCGACCTCAGCGTCAGCTATGCCGAGCGTGTTGAGGAACTTGACCCGTGACACGAGATCGGAGAGCGACTTCGCCTGCAGCACGAGCTCGATGCTGGCAAGCGAACCGTTCTTATAGATGCTTGTGGCGCGTTGGCCGAGGAGATCGTTCTGCTGCTCGTACGCCTCGGCCGCCTTTGCGAGGTCTGTCTCGGCGACGTCGACACGCTGCTTCGTCGTGTTCAGGCGCTCGACGGCCGCGTTGTACTGTTCGGTCGCGATCGCAAGCTCGCGATCGAGCGCATCGAGTTGCGCCATGAACTCGTCGAGCATCGCCTGGCGGCGGGCGAGTTCTTCACGGAAACGCAGCGTCTCCTCATCGACTTCCACCTCGACGGGCAGCGCGTCGACCGCGCTCGGCGGGGTGCGGGTGGGCGCGGGCGGTCCGACGGGCTCGACCGAGGCTGTGGAGTCGGACGAGGGTGTCGCGTAGACCGGCGCCGCCGTCGCGATCAGCAGCGTCGCGAGCAACGCCGCACCGAGGCGACGCGAGAGAGTGGTGCGTACTCTCGTTGCGATCGTCATACCCTGCCTTTTCTCGCGTCCGTCACTACCGTTCGTTCGAGATGGGGCGGCATCGTGCCGCCTACACATCCCCAACCATGAATCATAGCATGTAACAGGTGCAAAACCGAGGCCAAACCGCCTGATGAGGACGGGTACCGAACTCTCGGCACCAGTGTAGAGGACGGTGGCGAAGGTGTTGCGGACCGAGTGTGGAGAATTCGCGCAGACCTTGTCGGTCTGGGTAGAGTCGTGCATGGACGTGAAAATCAGGAGGTGCGTGGTGAAAGCGAAAGCAGGCTGGTGTGCGGTGTGCGGCGACTACGTGTGGCTGGCCGAGGAGGGCGGCTGCGTGAAAGGACACCCCGCGAGCGGTATTTCGGGGACATACGAGGCCGAGTACGCTCCAGAGGACCGGCTCGAGGAGGCCCTCCGCTCGGCCGAGCAGGCGGCGGCACGGGTGGGCGAGGTCGCCAAAGAGACGTGGGATGAGGCCACGCCTGCGGTGAAGAGGGCGTGGGCCGAGGCGCGTCCGGCGATGAGGCGCGCGGGCGAGGCGGCGGGTCGCGCGGTCGACGAGCTCGGGGAGAGCATCAGGACGTTCAGCTCCGCTATGGCCGAGAAACGGGATACCGACGCTCCACCCCCGCCCGCTGCCGACGAGCCGGACCGAGACGATTAGCACGATCACAGGAGACGTCTGGCCTCTCGACGACCTTAGATACATGGATGCTCTGTCGGGTTTCTCGTTTGATCTCGAACGAATCGGTGAAGTGTCCTCACCCTCGTGCCGATACCACAGTGAAATGCCCGCAATCATGTGTGGACCGGTAGTGCGGTCCGCCGGTACGGATCGAGGTGTCCGCGATACCTGCTCACACATCCGCCTCCCGCCCCAGCAGGTATATCTGGTTATCGGTCGTAGTCGTCATCGGGCTGTTCGCCGCCGGTGGACTCGCGTTCGCGTCCTCGTCCCACTCGTGCGGGCTCTGTCACGTGATGACTGCCAATGTCGAAGGGTGGAGCGACTCACCCCACAGCGGCGTGACATGCCACAAGTGTCACGCGGACTCCGGTGTACGTGGTTGGGCTGCCTCGATGTTCGTCGGCGCCAGGGCCCTCTACGTGCACCTCACCGACCGCCCCGAAACGTACGAGATCGTCGCGGTCGTGCCACCTGAGAGATGCGTCGCATGCCACGGAGGCGTATGGCGGGACCAGATGTTCACCGCCATGCATCCGCAGCCCACCTCCCGGTGTGACGCGTGTCACCGGGCGAGCTACCACGCCGACGACAGGCTCGTGTACCCCGAAGTCGTGAGCGAGGTCCGGGATGTCGCGTACGGGGACCTGGTCACGTGTGCCGAGTGCCACACCAGACGCCAGATGCTCCGGGCCGACATCATGGCCGACCCCCGGGATGAGGCGGGAGCGGCCCTCCAGGGCACGGGCGAGGGTTGAGGTGGCTCGGTGCCTCAGTTGGGGCCCGACGTCGCGGTCCTCGTGAGCGATGAGTTCTTCTCGACCCGACACGCGCAGCTCCGGTGCGTCGAGTGCCACGGCGGGGTGGAGCCCGCGACGGGTAGGCGTGACGCTCACGTCGGCATGGACCCGCTGCCCTCCTCGGCGGGGAAAGACTCCATCTGCTTCGACTGCCACGCGGGGATAGTGTCGCGGTTCGACGGTACGCTGCACGCCCAGACCCGTGCCATCTCCGGGCACGGCGAGGCGCTCGTGCTCGAGCGGGCAGGGAGCGACACACGGGAAGCGCTGCTGCCCGCCATAGACCGGCAGTGCGACCGCTGCCACGTCACCGGGTGCGGAGATTGTCATGTGAGCAGACCGCAGCAGGTCGACGGGGGCTTCATCAACGGGCACGTCTTCAACAAGACGCCGAGCTCCACCCTTAACTGCACGGGATGTCACGGGAGCCGTGTCGAGCGCGAGTACCTCGGCAAGGGCGAGACCGACGTGTGCGAGCTTGCCGCCGACGTACACTGGGATCCCGGAGAGATGGAGTGCGTGGCGTGCCACACCGGCATGTGGATGCACGGGCAGACCACACCGTTCGACGCCCGATACGACAATCCCTCACCACCGAGGTGTGAGATGTGCCACGACGCCTCGGCACAGTTCATGGGGATCGAGTCCCACGATGCGCACGCCCGTGCGGATGCCGGTGTCTACCTGCAGTGTCAGGTGTGCCACGCGCAGGACTACAACAACTGCGTGAGCTGTCACGTGGGCGAGAGTGAGGACGGCACGGCGTACTACGTGAACAGCGGGTCGTACTTCGACCTGAAGATCGGGCGCAACTACCTCAAGTCGGAGGAGAAGCCGTGGGACTACGTGGTCGTGCGGCGCATCCCGGTAGCGCCGGACACGTTCGACGGGTACGTGGAGGATGCGCTCACCGAGTTCGATGCGGCACCGACGTATAAGTACGCGACACCGCACTCTATCGCGCGGGTGACGCGGCAGTCGGAGTCGTGTGCGGCGTGTCACTACGACGACAGCGTGTTCCTGACCGCGGCAGATATCGCAGAGATGTCTGCCGAGGAGCGCCGAGCGAATGCTCCGGTGATCGTGGACCGCTGAGTCGCACCGCGTCGTGTCGGGCGGTCGTGTGAGTTGCGGCAGTGACACGCTGCGAAGTAGGCTGGTCCGAAGATGTGATCGTGTTTGCGTGGTTCTGCGGCGCTATGGTATACATACGTTCCGCCGAGAGGCGAATGGGATATTGCGGGGTGGAGCAGTCTGGTAGCTCGTCGGGCTCATAACCCGAAGGTCACAGGTTCGAATCCTGTCCCCGCTACCAAGGAATCAGCAGGTCGGAGGCTTATGTGCCCTCCGGCCTGTTTTGCTTCTACGACAGTGCGACCCCAGGGCCTAAGAGGTCGAGCGAAAAGATGGCATCGTCGCGGTCGAACGCGATGCCGGGCATGACGGCGATGCGGTGGCGACCCACCGCGCGCTCAAGGCTATGTGTCC
>SKMN01000050.1 GCA_007121015.1 Coriobacteriia bacterium | reverse complement strand
GGCGCGCGGATCGCGCGAGAGCTAAGACGAGGAGGAGACGCACCATGGCGAACGTGTACTACGAGAGCGACTGCGACCTGTCGCTCATCACCGGCCGCAAGATAGCGGTCATCGGCTACGGGTCGCAGGGCCACGCGCACGCGCTCAACCTGCACGATTCGGGCTGTGACGTGAGGGTAGGCCTGCGCGCCGGCTCGGCGAGCTGGGACAAGGTCAAGGCCGACGGCCTCAAGGTCATGACGCCGCGCGAGGCTGCAGCCGACGCCGACATCGTCATGATGCTCGTGCCCGACGAGCTCGCCGCCCACATCTACTACGCCGAGATCCACGAGTCGATGGACGCTGGCAAGGTACTCGCGTTCGCGCACGGCTTCAACATCCACTACGGGCAGATCGAGGCGCCCGAGGGCGTCGACGTCATCATGATCGCCCCCAAGGGACCCGGCCACATGGTGCGTCGCGTCTTCGTCGAGGGCTCCGGCGTACCGTGCCTCATCGCCGTGCATCAGGACGCGAGCGGCAACGCCAAGGAAGTCGCGCTCGCGTGGGCTGCCGGGGTAGGCGGCGCGCGCGCCGCGGTCATCGAGACCACGTTCCCCGAGGAGACCGAGACCGACCTCTTCGGCGAGCAGGCCGTGCTCTGCGGCGGGGCGACCCACCTCGTGCAGATGGGCTTCGAGACGCTCGTCGAGGCCGGCTATCAGCCCGAGATCGCCTACTTCGAGTGCCTCCACGAACTCAAGCTCATCGTCGACCTCATGTACGAGGGCGGCATGGCCAAGATGCGCGACTCGATCTCCAACACCGCCGAGTACGGCGACTACATGACCGGCCCGCGCGTCATCACGGAGGAGACCCGCGAGGCGATGCGCGAGGTGCTTTGGGAGATCCAGAACGGCACCTTCGCGCGCAACTGGATCCTCGAGAACAAGGCGGGCGGCCCGCACTTCAAGGCGATGCGCCGCATCCACGCCGAGCATCTCATCGAGGACGTAGGTGGCGACCTGCGCCAGATGTTCAGCTGGCTTGCCGAGAAGGAGTAGGGGGAGTCGCGATGAAGAAGAACTACCTGATGACGCCGGGACCCACGCCGGTCCCGCCGGAGGTCCTGCTCACGCAGGCCGCGCCGATCATCCACCACCGCACGCCGGACTTCTCGGCGGCGTTCGCGCAGGCCATCGAGGGACTCAAGTACGTCTTCCAGACGAGCGGCGACGCGCTGCTCTTCGCGAGCTCGGGCACTGGAGTCATGGAGGCGGCCATCGCGAACTGCTTCTGTGCCGGTGACACGGTCATCGTGACGCGCAACGGAAAGTTCGGCGACCGCCAGAAGCAGATCGCCGAGGTCTACGGCCTCGAGGTCATCGATCTCGCCTACGAGTGGACCGAGGTCGTCAGCCCTTCAGACATCGCCTCTGCGCTCGAGGCCAACCCGCACGCCCGCGGCGTCGTCGTCACGCAGTCCGAGACGTCGAGCGGCGTGCTCAACGACGTCAAGGCGATCGGCGAGATCGTGCGCGAGTACCCCGAGTGTGTGCTCATCGTCGACAGCATCACCGGCATCGGCGCCGTCGACTGCAAGACCGACGAGTGGGGCCTCGACGTCGTCATGACCGGCTCGCAGAAGGGACTCATGCTCCCTCCGGGTCTTGCCGCATGCACGGTGTCCGAGAAGGCCTGGCGCGCCTACGAGCGCTCCGATCTGCCCAAGTACTACTTCGACTGGATGAAGTACAAGAAGAACATCGAGAAGGACACCACGCCCTTCACGCCCGCCGTCTCGCTCGTCCTCGGCCTCAACGCGTCGCTTACGATGATCCGCGAGGAGGGCCTCGAGAACACGATCGCACGCCACGCGCGCCTGGCCGAGGCCACCCGCCGCGGCTGCGAGGCGCTCGGTCTTGAGCTGTTCGCGCCGCCGGAGGGCCGCGGCAGCGCGGTCACGCCGGTGTGGGTGCCCGACGGCGTGGACGGCAAGGCCATCGTCAAGACGATGAAGGACACGTACGGCGTCACCATCGCCGGCGGCCAGGACGACTACACCGGCCGGATCTTCCGCGTCGGTCACCTCGGCTACTTCGGGGACTTCGACATAATCACGACGCTCGCGGCGCTCGAGATGACGCTCGCGGGGCTGGGCTATGAGTTCGAGCGCGGGTCAGGGATCAAGGCGGCCGAGGCCGTCTTCATGGGAGAGTAAGGGGTTGAGGAGCCAGTGAAGGTACTCGTTGCCGAGAAGATCGCGGAGTCCGGGGTCGAGCTGCTCAAAGAGCAGTTCGACGTCGACGTGAAGACCGACCTGTCGCCCGAGGAGCTCGTAGCAGAGATCCCCGCGTACGACGCGCTCATCGTGCGCTCGGCCACGCGCGCCACGCGCGAGGTCATCGCCGCGGGCGTGAAGCTCAAGATCATCGGCCGTGCGGGCGTGGGTGTCGACAACGTCGATGTGCAGGCCGCGACCGAGCGCGGCATCATCGTGTGCAACGCGCCCACGTCCAACATCGTGTCCGCAGCCGAGCACACCGTCGCGCTCATGCTCGCCCAGGCGCGCAACATCCCGCAGGCCGCGGCGAGCATGCGCGCGTGCAAGTGGGAGCGCTCGAAGTTCACCGGCACCGAGGTCTACGAGAAGACGCTCGCGATCTTCGGGCTCGGCCGCATCGGCTCGCTCGTGGCCGAGCGCGCCCGGGGCCTGGGCATGAAGCTCATCGGCTACGACCCGTACGTGACCGAGGACCGCGCCGCGTCGATGGGCGTGGAGCTCTACGCCGACTACGAGGAGATGCTTCCGCTCGCCGATTTCATCACCGTGCACCTGCCCAAGACCAAAGAGACGATAGGGATGTTCGGAGCCGAACAGTTCGCGAAAATGAAGGACGGCGTGCGCCTCGTGAACACCGCGCGCGGCGGCATCTACCAGACCGAGGCGCTGGCCGAGGCGATCGAGAGCGGCAAGGTCGCGAGCGCTGCCATCGACGTCTTCGAGGTCGAGCCGTGCACCGACTCGCCGCTCGCCGGGCTCGACAGCGTCATCCTCACGCCGCACCTCGGCGCGTCGACCGCCGAGGCGCAGGACCGCGCCGGCGAGCAGATTGCCGAGTTCGTCGCCGCCGGGCTCCTCGGCCAGATGGTGCCGACCGCCGTCAACATCGCGCCCGTCGCCCACGACGTGCTCGAAGCGGTGGGTCCGTACCTCGAGGTCGCAGAGGACCTCGGCAAGATGGTCGCCCAGATGGCGCGCGGCGGGGTCGAGTCTATCGACATCCTCACCGTAGGCGGGCTCGCCGAGACCGACACTCGCATCCTGAAGACAGCCGTGCTCAAGGGGCTGCTCACCGTGGTGGGCGCCGAGAGCGTGAACTTCGTCAACGCCGACTACTACGCCGAGCAGCGCGGGCTCGCGGTCACCGAGACCAAGCGGGCCGAGACGCACGACTTTGTCTCGATGATCGTCGTGCGGACGGTCACGCCGAGCGGGCCGGTCGAGATCGGTGCGGCGCTCGTGGGCAAGCGCAACAAGCCCCATATCGTCACGCTCTTCGACTACGAGACCGACCTCGAGGTCGCCCGCAACATGCTGTTCTTCACCTACGCCGACCGCCCCGGAATGATCGGCAAGGTGGGCACGATCCTCGGCGAGGAGGGCGTCAACATCGGGTCGATGGAGGTCGCACGCAAGGGCGTCGGCGGCACGGCGCTCATGAGCCTCACCGTCGATTCGCCGATACCCGCCGAGGTGCTCGAGCGCATCTCGACCGAGGCCGAGATGGAAGACGCGTGGAGCGTGGAGCTGTAGAGGCGGCGACACGGTTCGGGAGGCGAGCGCCGAGATGAGCGACAAGGTCCACATCTTCGACACCACGCTGCGCGACGGCGAGCAGTCGCCGGGCGCGAGCATGAACACCGAGGAGAAGCTCGACATCGCGCGCCAGCTCGTGCGCCTCGGCGTCGACGTGATCGAGGCGGGCTTCCCGATCTCGAGTCCCGGCGACTTCGAGAGCGTGCGCCGCATCGGTGCCGAGGTGGGCGACGCCCTCGTGGTGTGCGCGCTCTCCCGCGCCGTGCCCGCAGACATCGAGACCGCCGCCGACGCGCTAGCGACCGCTGCCCGCCCGCGCATCCACACCGGCATCGGCGTGTCCGAGTCGCACCTGCGCGACAAGCTGCGCATCGACCGCGCCACCGCGATCGAGCGCGGGGTCGCCGCCGTGGCGCTTGCGCGCACCTTCGTCGACGACGTCGAGTTCTACGCAGAAGACGCCGGCCGCGCCGACCCTGAGTTCCTCTACCGCATGGTCGAGGCGGTCATCACCGCCGGGGCCACCGTCGTCAACATTCCCGACACCACCGGCTACACGTACCCCGAGGAGTTCGGCGGACTCATCGGCGGGCTTTTCGAGCACGTCAACGGCATCGAGGACGTCACGGTCTCGGTGCACTGCCACAACGACCTCGGCATGGCGACCGCGAATGCGCTCGCGGGTGTGAAGGCGGGCGCGCGCCAGGTCGAGTGCACGGTGAACGGCATCGGAGAGCGGGCGGGCAACACCGCGATGGAGGAGGTGGTGATGGCGCTGCGCTCGCGCCGCGAGTACTTCGGCGCGGACACCACCATCAACACGCGCGAGATCACGCGCACCTCCCGTCTCGTCTCCAACATCACCGGCATCCTCGTGCAGCCCAACAAGTCGATCGTGGGCGCCAACGCGTTCGCGCACTCCAGCGGCATCCACCAGGACGGCGTGCTCAAAGAGCGCTCCACCTACGAGATCATCGACCCGGCCGACGTCGGAGTCGGCGGCAGCGCCATAGTACTTACTGCGCGTTCCGGCCGTGCGGCGCTTCGCCACCGCCTCGAGCAGCTCGGCTACGACCTCGCCCCGGAGGAGTTCGAGCGTGTCTACGCCGAGTTCCTCGAGCTCGCCGACAAGAAGAAAGAGGTCTACGATGAGGACCTCGAGACGCTCGTCAGCGAGGCCGAGCGCACCTCGGTAGGGGAGGTCTACCACCTCCAGACCCTCCACGTCATGTGTGGCGAGCCCGGCATCCCCACCGCGACCGTCGAGCTCATCGAGGTCGCCACCGGCGATCCGCTCATCGACTCGAGTCACGGCAGCGGCCCTGTCGACGCCGTCTACCGTGCCATCAACCGCATGATCGACGTCGACAACGACCTCATCGAGTTCTCAGTGCAGAGCGTGACGCGCGGCATCGACGCGCTCGGCGAGGTCACGATCCGCGTGCGCAGCGGTGACGGTCGCGTCTTCACCGGCCGAGGAGCCCACTCCGACATCATCACCGCCTCGGCGCGCGCCTACGTCAACGCGCTCAACCGGCTGCTCGTGGCCGAGCTGCCCAGCGTGGCCGACGAGGTGTAGGAAGAAGGCACTGCGGCTTGCACCGACCTGCGACCGATATCCCGCAACTAGGGCCCGCGTGGATCCTCGCTGCCATGCTTGCGCTGGTGCCGCTCGCTACCGGGAACCTGACCGGTCTCGGCATCGGTGCGGGCCCCCTTCTCTACGACAATATCGCTTTGCCTCGGCTGGTCATCGCGCTCGTCCTCACCTTTGCGGGGTGGGCCGCGTGGTCCGCGTATGCCGCGCGTGACGGAGAGGAACTCAAGGGCGACACCGTCCTCGCACTGTTGGGAGCCTTGGTTATCTGGGCGGCACTGTCCGCCGCGCTCTCGCCTCACCGCGCGCTCGCCGTCCTCGGCCAGTCCGAACGACTCGAGGGAGTCGTCACGGTCGTGCTCTACGTGCTGCTCTACGGGCTCGCACTCCAGGCCGTGCGCCGCGTGACTGACGTGCGTCGCATCGCGTCGGCCCTGGCGGGAGCCGCGGTGCTGCTCTCGGCATACGCGCTCGTGCAGTTCGCGGGTATCGAGCCGTTCGACTACACGCTCGAGGGTTACGACTTCGTCGGACGGCGGGGGTTCGCGACCTTTGGCAACCCTAACTTCCTGGCGGGACTGCTCGTGCTCGCATTCCCGCTCGCCGGCGCGCTGTCGTTGACGGCGAAGCGCAGGGCCTCGCAGGTGGTGTGGGCGATGGGCACCGTCATGATCATGTCCGCGACCTTCATCACGCTCACGCGTGGCGCGTGGATAGCTGCCGCTCTGCAGGTCGCACTGGGGCTGTTCGTGTGGCGGCGGGGGAGGGTGGACCTGCATCGACCTGGCGCACGGGTGCTGCTCGTCGCGGGCGTATTGGCGGCCGTCCTCCTGCTGAGCGTGTCGCTCACCGCCGAGGGGGACGCGAACGTCGTGAGGCGCGTCTCCGATGCCTTCAAGCAAGCGGGAAGTGCACACGAGCGCGCGGTGCTTCTCTCGATAGCCGGCGAGGCCGCCAAGGAACGGCCCGTTGCCGGCTACGGGCCCGACGCGTTCCTCCCCGCGTTCAGGATGCACCGGTCCGACGAGTACGTGAGCAGCTTCAGCGCGTTCGGTACCCTCAACCACGCGCATTCCTGGCCGCTGCAGTATGCCGCGACGCTCGGCTTCCCGGGGATGCTGCTGCTTGCGAGCGCGATCGCCCTCGCGCTGTGGCGCGCCCGGGGCCTGTTGTCGATGTCTGCCGACGGCAGGGGCGGCATCCTGATGGCCGGAGTCTGGGTCGCATGTCTCGGCTTCGCCGTGAACATGCTGATGGGCGTGGTGGTGCTGGGCGCGACGGTGCCGTTCTGGGTGATGCTCGGGACCCTCGGAGCCGTAGGCGTCCGCCGGATCCAGGTACCCGCGATGGTGTTGCGTGTCGGGACGGCCGCCGCCACCCTCGGATTCCTCCTCGCGATCGCAGCCTCCGGCACGCTTCTTACGGCTGACGCGTCGTACCTCGCATCGCGCAACGCGTTCCACGGCCTTGCACCGGGTGATCCCGTTGCGCTGGCGGAGCGCGCGCGGACTCTCAATCCCACCTCGGTGAAGTACGCGCGCGGCGCTGCCGAGGCGCGATCCGCTCTGGTGAGCGACGCGATCTTCGCCGAGCAACCCGCCGAGACGGTGCGGTCCCTGTACGGGGACGCGCTGGCCGAGTTCGAGTGGTTGCTGAGGCAGAGTCCCAACGACTACCCCGGACTCGCACGGCTCGCAGCGCTGCACGCCCGGACCGGCGTCTACCTGGACGACCAGGCGCTCATCGAGCACGCACAGGCCACCGCTCGGAGAGCCACACTTCTCGACCGTCAGAGCGAGGCGGTCATGCCGCTTGCCACGGGGGACATGTCCGAGACGGCCATAAGCAGGGCCGCACGAGTCTTGCCGTTACCGTAGCAGGCGCGGCTTCCGAGGTCCTCGCAGCGACGCCCTCCATCGCGTAGAATGCACGGACTGAGATACACGGACTGAGATACACCGCTCGAGAAGGAGCCACGCATGCCTCGTCCCATGACGATCACCGAGAAGATACTCGCCGCGCACGCCGGCCTCGACGAGGTCGAGCCCGGGCAGCTCATCAACTGTGCGCTCGACATCGTGCTCGCCAACGACGTCACCGCCCCCATCGCCATCAGGGAGTTCCGCCGGACCGGCCTCGAGAAGGTCTGGGACGCCGAGAAGATCGCGCTCGTCCCCGACCACTACACGCCCAACAAGGACATCAAGTCCGCCGAGCAGGCCAAGGTCATGCGCGATTTCGTCAACGAACAGGGGATCACCCACTACTACGAGATCGGCTGCATGGGAGTCGAGCACGCACTCCTGCCTGAGCAAGGGGTAGTAGGTGCGGGCGACGTCATCATCGGCGCGGACTCGCACACCTGCACGTACGGCGCGCTGGGCGCGTTCGCTACCGGCGTGGGCAGTACGGACGCGGCTGCGGGCATGGCGACCGGCGAGGCGTGGTTCAAGGTGCCAGCCTCGATCAAGTTCGTGGTGACCGGCGAGCTCGGGCCGTGGGTCTCGGGCAAGGACCTCATCTTGCACATCATCGGCATGATCGGTGTAGACGGGGCGCTCTACCAGGCTATGGAGTTCACCGGGCCCACCGTCGAGGCGCTCGGGATGGACGACCGCATGACCGTCTGCAACATGGCTATCGAGGCGGGCGGCAAATCCGGCATCATCGCCGTGGACGACACCACCCGCGCATACCTCGACGGCCGCGCCGAGCGCCCGTGGACGGAATACTTCTCCGACCCGGATGCCGAGTACGCCCGCGTCATCGAGATAGACGCCTCGCAGCTCAAGCCCACGGTCTCCTTCCCCCACCTGCCGAGCAACACGCGCCTTGCCGAGGACTCCCGCGACGTCTGGGTCGACCAGGTCGTGATCGGCTCGTGCACCAACGGTCGCATCGAGGACATGCGTATCGCTGCCGAGGTGCTCAAGGGCCGCAAGGTGCACGAGAACATTCGCCTCATCATCATCCCGGCGACTCAGGAGATCTATCGCCAGGCGATGCACGAGGGGCTGTTCGATATCTTCCTCGACGCGAATGCGGCAGTCTCCACGCCTACATGCGGCCCGTGCCTCGGCGGGCACATGGGCATCCTCGCGGCAGGGGAGCGCGCGGTGGCCACCACCAACCGCAACTTCGTGGGCCGCATGGGCGACCCGACGAGCGAGGTCTACCTCAGCTCGCCGGCGGTCGCGGCGGCAACAGCCGTCGCCGGGCACATCGCGGTGCCGGAGGACCTGGAGTAGCCGGTATGCCGACCCAGGCCGAGCGGCCGATGAACACGACGATGCACCGTTCCGACCTCGAGTCGGATGCGGCACGTGTCGTGATCGCCGAACTCGATGAACTCGTACTCGCGCTCCGCGAACGAGGTCTGCGTATCAGCTCGTGGTACGGCGTCTTCGACCTCGAGACCGCGCACGACCCCTACGAGCGCCTCAATCGCGGATACGGTTACGAGCCGCTACCCGGCGCCGTGGACGACACGAACTTCCCGTGGTTCCTGTACTGGGAGATCTTCTGGGTGGTGCACCACGCGGACTTCCGGGCGGGGCAGCGTGTGCTCGACCTCGGAGGAAGCTCGTCGCTGTTCTCGTACTACCTCGCATCGAAGGGGCTCGACGTCACGACGGTCGACCTGCAAGAGGAGCTGGTTGACAACGCCGACGTGGTCGCCGAGCGCATGGGGTGGGACCTCACGAACTACGCGATGGACATGCGGGAACTCGACTTCGAAGAGCGGTTCGACCACATCACGTCGATCTGCGTCTACGAGCATATCCCGATGTACGACCGTGTCGAGATCAACACGCGCGTACGCGATCTCCTCGGCCCCGGCGGACGTTTCAGTATCACGTTCGATTACCGCAACCCGTCGCGGTTCGCCAGCATCGATACCCCGGCAGACGTAGAAGCACAGTTCGTCCGTCCGTCGGGTCTCGATGTCAGAGGGAACCGGGAGTTCGTCGATACCGGAGAGTCGTACCTGCTCAACCCGTTCTTCCATCCGGACGTGCCTCGCGCGTATCGGACCGAGTGCGTGAGACAGGGCCACTTCAAGCCCTGGGAGCGCTTGCGCACCAAGAAGGCGAACGACTATACGTTCGCCGCGCTCTTCCTGGAGAAGTCTCGGGCCTGATACCGGGGGCGGCGCTCCGGGGCATCGCCGAGGATCACGCCGGGGCCTTCACCGCCACCACAGCCACCGTGAGCTGGTAGTCCGGCTCCCACCGGTCGAGCTTGACCTGGGGCACGCGCTCGGCGGGGACGCCCTGGAGGAAGCAGCACGCCGTCAGCGCATTGCCGTAGGTCGCCACGTCGATGGCCCCGGCAGGGAACGCCGTCGCGAAGAGCTCCTCGGCGGATTGCGACGTCAGGCGCCAGCGGTCGCCGTACTCCTCCATGCATCCCCGGTTGACCTGGCTGATCCCCGCGACGGTGCAGAGTACCGCTCCGCCCGGCTTGAGGATGCGGTGGACCTCGGCGACGGCGGCCTGCATGTCGAAGATCACGTGCAGCACCTGAGTGAGGACGATGCAGTCGTAGGTGTCGTCCGGGACCTCGGGGCACGCGGCGAGGTCTCCCACCCACGTCACGCCTTCACCGGGGCAGATGTTCAGGACGTCGCTCATCGTCACGCCGGTGCCGTAGTGTTCGGTGTAGTGGCGGTCGCCGATCTCGAGCACGCGCCCGGTGATGAGGTGCCGGTGCCCGGCGAGGAAGCGGTTCTCGTAGTGGCGGTCGATGGGAGTGCCGAGTTCGGAGCCGTACGACGGATTGATCGGCGCTGTGCCGCGCATGCCGTAGCTCAGGTAGAATCGGTTGCGCAGGCGCCACCGTATCGACGCAAGCGCTCGACGCACGGGTGATCTGCTCATTCGCTCCATTTTCGTGCGAGAGGGTGGGGCGGACACACGCAAATGCTATCACGGCCCCGGGAGTCCTTGAGGGCGGCGTCACGGAAGACGAGGAAAGTGACTGACTCGAGTCCGGAATCCAGCCCGCGACGTAAGCGGAGCATCGTCGTCAACACCGCGATGAACGGCGTCGCCCAGTTCGCCCACCTGATTTCGACGCTCGTCTTCTTCCCGCTGCTCGTGAGCGCGTTCGGTGCTGCCGAGTACGGGGTCTACATCATCGCCCTCTCCGTCACGAGCGTCGCGCTCATCTTCGACTTTGGGATCGGGGCCTCGACGGTGCGCCTCGTGGCCGAGCGGCTCTCGCTCGATGACGTGAGCGGCTTCTCGCGGGTGGTGGCGACCGCCGGAGCCCTGCTCCTGCTCGTGGGAGCGCTCGTGGCACTCGTCATCGGCGGGGTAGCGATGGCCGCAGGTGCTCTCTTCAACGTCACGCCCGAGCAGGCCGACCTGTTGCGTCGGCTCCTGTTCATCGGAGCCGCGATGCAGCTGTGGTACTGGCCGACCTCGGTCGCCGCACACGTGCTCAACGGTCTCGAGCGCTACGACCTCGCCGCGCGGACGTCGCTCTTCACGACCCTCGGCAACGTAGGCGCCATAGCGCTCGTGCTGGTCAGCGGAGCCGGGCCCGTGGCGCTCATGTTGGCAGGCGCTGTGGTCATGGTCGCCTCGTCGTTCCTCAACATCGCGACGCTGTGGGTCGTCCGGCCCGCCCGCAGTCTCGCCGGCCTCCCGAGCCGCCCGGTCGCGCACGAGATCGTCTCGAGCGGGATCCCCGTCTTCATGGTAAGCGTCGCACAGCTCCTCAACCGCGAGAAGGTCGACCGGCTTGTGATCGGTATCGCCATAGGACCGACAGCCGTCGTGATCTACGAGATCGCCGCTAAGCTCAGCATGCTGATCGGGCAGGTCGCCATAGTGCCGACATCCGCTCTCCTGCCAGTGGTCTCGGGGGCTGCGGCCAGGGGCGACGACGAGGCGCTACGGGCACTGTTCGTCAAGGGGAGCCGCTACATCACCATCGCGATCGTGCCACTGGTGGTCGTGCTCGCAGCGGTGACCGCGCCCTTCATCGGCATGTGGTTCGGTGAGGGCTTCGAGGGCAGCATCCCCGTCGCCTATCTGCTGATCGCCGCACAGCTCTTCTTCCCGCCGCTGTTGGTGGGAGACCCGATCCTGACGGGTACGGGCCGACTGCGGGTGTGGGTGCCGCGGGCGTTCTTTCTCGCGCTCACGAACTTGAGCCTGAGCATCGTCCTCGTCGGCCCGCTCGGGCCTGCGGGCGTAGCACTCGCGACGCTGGTCTCCAGCCTCCTCGAGTTGCCGCTCTATGCGCACCTCATGCTCCGTGAGACGGGTGTGCCCCTGCGAGACTGGCTCCGTACCGCATGGCCCGCGTACGGGCTGCTCCCCCTGCCGGCAGGAGTCGGATGGCTGCTCGTCCAGGGCCCTCTCGGACAGAGCTTCCCGGGGATAGGTGTCGCGGCAGCGACGGCGGTCCTGATCTACTGGCTCGCCGCGTACGCGCTGGTGTTCAACCCGCTGGAGCGTAAACGGCTGGGGCAGCGCATCAGGAGACTGCTCACCGAGCGAGCATAGCCTCGTACAAGCGCAGGTAATCGTCGGTCATGCGGTCGAGCGAGGCGTGCTCGCGTGCGTGATCGGCGGCCGCGACCCCCATCTGCCGGAGCCGCTGCGGGTCTCTGGCGAGCGAGACGACCGCGGTGGCGAGCGCGCGAGCGTCACCCTCGGGCACGAGGAGCGCCGTCCGGCCGTCGACGACCGTCTCGGGGATGCCCCCGACCGCGCTGGCGACGACCGGAGTGCCGCAGGCCTGCGCCTCGAGGACTGCGAGGGGATAGTTCTCGCCGTGCGCCATGTGGACGTAGAGGTCGGCGGCTTGCAGGTAGCGCGCGACGACAGCGGGGTCCTTGGTGAACGGCACGAGCCGGACGCGGTCGTCTCCTTCGAGTGGAGTGCCCGTCGCTCCTACCGCGGTGAGCAGGACGTCCCGGTCTTCGAGCCCCTCGGCGACGAGCGGCATCGCGTGCACGATGGAATCGAGGTCCTTGAACGGGTTCGTATCGGCACCGTGCGCGCTGAACATGACGACGAACGCTTCTTCCGGTATGTCGAGCTGGCGGCGCGCCTGGGCGCGGTCACCCGGCCGGTATATCGCGGTGTCGACGCCGTTGGGGATACGTGCCGTCTCCACGATCGCCTCGGCGAGGATCGAGTGCTCCGCTGCATCGAGCACCCAGCGCGACGGGCCGACGACGACCAGACGAGACCGGCGGAAGATGTCGCGCTTGCGCTTCCAGTTGGCTGCCGAGGAATCACGTGCCAGGGCGATAGGGCGTTCGAGGTCCGGACATTCCCCGCACCCGTCGCGCCAGCGTTCGCACCCGATAGTGTAGGCACAGTGGCCGGCGGTGAGCCACGTGTCGTGCAAGGTTATCGCGGTGGGCACGGTGTGGGAGAGGCGCGGCAGCTCGCGCAGGTCGAAGTAGCCACCGTGGAGGTTGTGCAGATGCAGGAGCCCCGGGGACCGAGGGGTCAGTTCGAGCAGTCGGCGGGTGCCGGGGAACCCGAAGTCCTCCAGTCCGCGCAGCCGATCGACGACGTAGCGAGGGTCGGCGAGCGCACGAGCGGCACGCGTTCGCATGCGTCCGGCGAGGGGCCCGCTCGCGGGAGGTCCGGGAATCGTCACCGTGTTCCTCGCGTCCCCCTGGAGTGCGCCGACGGCCAGCCACGCATCGAGTCTCCGTTCGAGGTACGAGCGGTGCAGGTCCGCGGCGACGCGCTCGGCCCCTCCGCCCACGTCGCGTGCCGAGACCTGCAGCAGCAAGATGTCGTCGAGGCTTACCGGCATGGCGTGTCGACCCACTCGTCGAGCGTGCGTGCCGAGCGGCCCCACTCGAACATCGTGAACGAGTCGAAGTCGCAATGTCCGCACCAGGGCACTGGCTTGAGGAGGAACGACATGATCTCCTCGGCGCTCATCGATCCGTCGATGGGCACCGAGTCCTCGTCGGACGCCACGATCCCCGGGAGTTCGAATCGCTCGGCGAGGATGTGCGAGTAGGCCGCGAAGGCGCAGGGATAGAGGCGCCCGTCGCGCACCATCGGGCAGTTGTTGACGCCGGTGCACCGCCTGAACGAGTCCGCGGGGTCCTGGCTCTTGGTGAGGTCGATGGGGATCTTGAAGAACTCACCACGCGGGTCGGTCCACTCGACCGTGACCCCGTGCGCCGCCCCCAGCTCGTTGATGGTGTCGACCGGCAGGTCCACCGGGTAGAGGTCGCAGAGCAGTATCGTCTCCGTCTCGGCGAGCGCCTCCCAGAACTCCTCGGACATGCGGGTGACGAGGGTGCCGTTCGTGAGCAGGTAGAGCCGGGACGCGGGGAAGCGCGTACGGGCGATCCGGACGAACTCGGCCACGTCGGGATGCAGGAGCGGTTCTCCGCCGAGGAGGAATATCTGCTCGACCTCGAAGAGGCGCGCCATCGAGACGAGGTCGGAGTCGTATCGCTCCCGGGTCACGAGGCTCGGTCTGCAGAGGTTCGAGAAGTGGCCGCACCCCTTGCAGTTCAGGTTGCAGTGGTCGGTGATGTGTATCTCGAAGTGGTGGAGGAGCGGTTTGCGCCGGAGCACTCTGGTCGTGAACCACCGTCGAGGAGCGCTCTGCCGGTTCACCATGCTCTCGGGGTAGTAAAGCCGCAGCACGCGCTGCTTGAGGAACCGCACGGCGCGGCTCTCCCTGACCGTCACGCTCGGGAGGTGGTGGCGCCGCATACGGGCACGCCGGATGGCGTCCGCCCACGAGTCGGGGAGGACCCGGACGATGGCCTTCCTGAGGCCTGGAGGTATGCGGGACAGTAGACTCACGCAGGCGTTCTTTCCGTTGCGGGTCAAAGCGGGCACGCAGGGATGGTGTAGCGCGTATCGTACCATCGCGGTCGCGCCGTGCTCGCGCTCCCTACCTTCCGAGACGGAACCACTGCTCGAGCTGCTCGCGGAACTCGGTCGCCGGGAAGTCGCCTGTGGGGCAGCGGGGGAGGAGGTAGCGGTCGGTCCAGGGGAACACGAGGCCGAACCAGTTCGCGAAGGCGCACCGGAAGCCCGCCTGCTCGACGAGCGACCGGGTGTCCGACCCGATATCGCCCCGGCCACCGTACGGGTAGCTGAACAGAGTGACCGGCATGCCGAGGATCCCTTCAAGCGCTGCTTTGCCGCCCTCGATCTCGGAGCGTTGATCCCGGACGCATACGGTCGAGAGCATCTGATGGCTCACGGTGTGCGCGCCGATCTCGACGAGTCCGCCGCGCGCCAGTTCACGCAGTTCGTCCCCGCCGAGGCTCCGGTACTCCGGTCGCGTGGGGCGGTCGAGCTCCACCTCGCGGAACAGCGCGTCGAGCGTCTCCGAGCGTCCGGCGGCGCCCAGCGGCCACACGTGGTCGATGAGTGCTGCGTACAGCGACTCTCGCCCGCCACGCGTTTCCGTATCGATCTCCGACTCGAAGGTGCGTCCGGCGGCCTCGAACGCGAGAGGCGAGGGCAAGGGATGATCGCCGGAGCACAGGTAGGCGATCTCGTCCCACCAGCGCTCGCGGGCGGTGCCTATCTCCGCAGTGCTGACGAACGCGGTCGCAGGCGTGCCGTATCGCTCGAGCACCGGACGGGCGTGAGCGAGCAGGTCGAAGTAGCCGTCGTCGAAGGTGATCGCCACCGAGCGCCTCGGGATGCGCTTCCTGCGCTCGAGGTGGCCGCACAAGTCGGAAGCGGTGAGCACGTTGAAGTGCGTCGAGAGGGTCTCGATCTGACGCTCGAAGGCCGCCGGTGAGATGGTGAGCGATTCGGGGTCATGCGGGACCTCTATGACCCGGTGGTAGGTGAGCACGAGTGCACTTCCGGCGACCGAGGCGCGGGCGGCACGGTAGGCGTCGCCTAACCGGCTCCGTGTGACCCTCAGGTTATCCACCGGTCCTCCTGGTAGCCGCGATGGCGACGAGCAGCTGGTAGTCCGGTTCCAACCGGTCGAGCTTCGTGCGGTGGAGACGCTCCGATGGCACCCCCTGCATGAAGCAGACGGAGGAGTACGCGTTCCCGTAGGTCGAGACCGCGATCTCTTCCGGTTCGAACGCCGTGGCGAACAACTCGGCCGCGGACTGTGAGGTGAGCCGCCACCGGTCCCCCCAGCGTTCCATGTCGTAGCGGCTGACCTGAGTGATCCCCGGTACCGTACACAGTACGGTCCCGCCGGGCCTCAGGATGCGCTGTATCTCGCCCACGGCGGAGCGCATGTCGAAGACGTAGTGCAGCATCTGGGTGAGGACGAGGCAGTCGTACGTCGCGTCCGGGATCTCCGGGCACGAAGCGAGGTCGCCCACGTACGTCGTCTCTGCCGAGGGAACGGCATTCAGCACGTCGCTGCGCGTCACCCCGACACCGAAGCGCTCCGTATACGAACGGTCGCCGATCTCGAGCACCCTCCCCGTGATGTGCTCGCGGTTCGCTTCGAGGAACAAGGCGATGTAGTGGCGGTCGATGGGCGTGCCCTCGGCGGCACCGAACGCGGGGTTGATGGGGGCGGTGCCTCGCATGCCCAGCGTGATGAAGAAGCGATTGCGGAGCCAGCGTCTGACAGGCCTGAGCAATGCGCGTGACGATGATGCGGCCATCTCTCTCCACTTGGTGCGACCGGGGAATGCAGTGCTACGCGATGCTATCATGTCCCGGTACCGACGGCCGTGAAGGTAGCGCTCAGTGACTGTTCCCGCCGACATGACGTATTCCGGTGACCGCACCGCCGCCGATCCGGCCCCGGTCGTCTCGGTCATCGTCCCGGTCTACAACGTCGAGCGCTATCTCGCCGAGTGCCTCGACTCGCTTCTCGCGCAGACCTTCCACGACTTCGAGATCGTGGTGGTCGACGATGGCTCCACCGACGGCTCGGCCGCTCTCGTCGAGCGCTACGCCGCGCGGTCCCCCGAGCGCATCCACGCCGTCCGCAAACCCAACGGAGGTCTGGGCGACGCACGCAACTTCGGGATGAGCCATGCGCGCGGGGCCTACCTCGCGTTCGTCGATGCCGACGATACCGTCACACCCGAGTTCCTCGAGCATCTCGTGGGCTGCGCCCGCGAGCGCGACGCGGAGTTCGTCATCTGCGGCACACTCGGCTTCACCGACGGGTCGTCTGAGGCTGGCGACTTCTACCCCGAGCCGGACATGAGCGTGTTCGGCCGTTCCCTTGCCGAGGAACCCCGGCTTCTCTACCGCGTCGATGCGAGTGCGTGCAACAAGCTCTACGCGCGCACCCTGTTCGAACGCACCGGCATCCGCTTCCCGGTGGGGATCGCTTTCGAGGACCTCCCCACGACGTACCGCCTCCTCCCGGCCGCGAACCGCGTCGAGAAGGTCGACGAGCCTCTCTACCGCTACCGCCAGCGGCGCGCCGATTCGATCACGTACGCGTACGGAGCGAACTTCCTCGACTTGGTCGAGGGCTTCCGCATCCTCGATGACCACTACGCCGCAGAGGGCATCTTCGAGCCCAACCGGGAGCCACTGCTCCGTCTCCACCTGGTGCACCTCATCGCGGGGCGCTACCCGGACTTCTTCCTGCGAGCGGATGCAGCCTCGCGGCGTGCGTTCGTGGACGCGGCGTTCGGGCTCCTCGGCGAACGGTTCGGCGAGTGGCCTACGAGCCCTGTCTGCCGGGAGCTCTGGCCCGATCCCCGCCTGCGGGCGATCGGTACCCGCAAGCCGCTGCTGCTTGCGTTCTGCCGCGTGCCGGACCGGGCGTATCTCGCAGCACTCTCACGCATGGGCGCGTTCGACCCGCTGCGTTAGCCTCACATGTACGCCGCTCGACTCGACTCGGCAGCTCCTCACCGGTGATAGAGTGGAGTATCGTCCGTTCGGGGTAAGGACTCGGCATGAAGGTAGACGACCGCATCTACATCGCGGGCCACGCAGGCCTCGTGGGCAGCGCCCTCGTGCGGCGGCTGGAGTCCGACGGCTACCGGGACCTCGTCACGCGCACCAGCGCCGAACTCGACTTGACCGACCAGTCGGCAACCGACGCGTTCTTCGCTGCCGAGAAACCCGCGTACGTCTTCCTCGCGGCCGCCAAAGTCGGGGGGATCGGAGCGAACGCCACGTACCCGGCCGATTTCATCCGCGACAACCTCGCGATCGGGCTCAACGTCATCGATGCCGCCTACCGGCACGGGGTCACGAAACTCCTCAACCTGGGATCGTCGTGCATCTATCCCAAGCTCGCGCCCCAGCCGATGTCCGAGGACGCACTGCTCACCGGTCCTCTCGAGCCCACGAACGAGCCGTACGCGATCGCCAAGATCGCCGCCATCAAGCTCTGCTCGGCGTACAACCGCCAGCACGGGACGGACTTCATATCGGTCATGCCCACCAACCTCTACGGCCCGGGCGACACCTACGATCTCGAGAAGAGCCACGTGTTGCCCGCGCTTATCCGCCGGTTCCACGAGGCCAAGGTCGCCGGTACGGACGAGGTGACGCTCTGGGGCGACGGGACGCCCCTGCGGGAATTCCTCTACGTAGACGACCTCGCTGATGCTGCGATCATGTTGATGGCCCAGCGCTCTGCTGAAGAGGTAGGAGAGTTCATCAACGTC
The DNA here is from genome assembly GCA_007121015.1 of Coriobacteriia bacterium. Lineage (GTDB taxonomy): Bacteria > Actinomycetota > Coriobacteriia > Anaerosomatales > SLCP01 > SLCP01. Next base: position 3,758 of record SKMN01000050.1, on the reverse strand, counting down.
GGGTCCGGGGAGGAAGTGTCGATCGCCGAACTCGCGCGTCTCATCGAGAAGGTCGTCTACGGAGATGCGACCGACAGGACCTGCGAGGTCGTATGGGACACTTCCAAGCCCAAAGGGACGCCGCGTAAGCTGGTGGATTCCCGACGCATCAGGTCGCTGGGATGGGAGCCCAAGACCGCGCTCGTAGAGGGGATCGTCCTCGCGTACCAGGACTACCTCGGCCGCACTGCTTCGGCGACGTAGCCGGCCCCGGCAGTTGCGCAGCTAACTTTGCTTAAGCGCGCAATCGGCATTCTTCTTGCACTACACCCATTGTGACTCGCCTCACGTGTTCCGCAGAGGCACGTCTTGACGGAGATTTCGTGAAGTACCATTAACATACAGTACACTGCCGAGTGGCCCTTTATCGGTCTGCTGGCGCCACCAGGCCGCACCATATGTCAGACCACCGCGCGAGGAACCGGAGGACGTAATGTCTGATGCACGACCCCCAATGGACGACGCGCCGTACGAAGAGGCTCAGGTCCCGCAGCCGGCGAGGTCGCGTCCGAGCATGTTCCGTGACCCGGTCGTCCGCAGGATGTCGTACGCTGCGGCACTCGTCGTCCTGCTCTTTCTCGCAACCATCGTAGGCGTGTTGACGACGGGCGCCCTCAGCCCGTCCGGTCCCCGGACGCTAGCCGAGAAAGAACTCGTGGTCACGAGGGCTGCAGTGGAGGCGGGGAGCACCGACCCCGCCGACTGGAACGCATACATCACCGCCCTCGTGGCTGACAGACAGTACTCGCGTGCACGCGGCGTGATCACCGATGCCCGGAGAAGTGTCGAGGACTCGGCGACAGGAGACATCTCCATCGCAGAGGCTCGACTGTTGCGCGCCCAGAACGACGGCGACCGAGTCATCGAAGTGCTCGATGCGGCGATGGACGAGATGGTCGCCGTTCACGAGGAGCGTCTGACGGCTGACAGCATCACGGCGCGCGCAGCGCGTGTCGAGGGGCTGCCCCAGAATTACTACACCGCCGCACTGCTCAAGGCCGACGTATACGTCGACCGTGGTGAGTGGGAGATGGCGATCGAACAGTACGACATCTACATCGAGCGGCACCGCGGTGCCGCTGACATCTTGATCGATCGGGCGAACGCCAAGATCGAGATCGGCGACACGCAGGGAGCGGAAGAAGATTTCCGTGCAGCACTGCGGTTCACACCGAACGATGCAGAGGCTTTGGAAGGACTCGATAGGATCGGAGCGACACGATGAGCGATACCGCCAACGCGGTTGTCCAAGACGAGCAGGTGGCCGTGGTCAGGTCGCGTAAGGGACGACGCATCATGGCGCTGGTCCTCGTGATACTGGCGCTGCTACTCGCTTTCTCGACCTTCCTGCTGTTCCGGCTGCTCGTCCCACCCGGAGGTCCCAGCGAGGACGCACGAGATGCGGGAATCACCTGGGTGCGTTCGATATACGGACTCAGCAACCTGCCTGAGGACCAGTTCAGGCGCACCCAGGCGGCGGTTCCCGGTCCCGACGGCACCATCTGGATCACCGACAGCGTGCAGCGCGCACTGCTGAGCTTCACGCCCGACGGCCGTTACACGGGGTTCGTGCGAGGCCAGGAAGAGGCCCCGCTCGTCGTCCCGTCCCGCTTCGCCGTTGACTCCGACGGGACGTTCTACGTGTGCGAGACCGCCGCCGACACCGTCAGGGTGCTAGACAGCGAAGGCAACGAGGCCGGCTCGTTCCTGATCCCGAGCCCGGTATCTGTCGCCGTGAGCGAGGACCGCATCGTGGTCGGGGCAGTCGCCGGTTTCGCGATCTTCGACAAGGAGAACACCGAGGACGGCCCGCTGCACGTCATCGGCGCGCGCGGCCATGAAGACTACCAGTTCGACTACGTGCACGGCGTGGCGATCGCGGACAACGGCAACATCTACGTGGCCGACTCGTTCAACAACCGCTTGAGCGCCTACGACAGCGAAGGCAACCGTCTTTGGATCAGGAGGACCGGCAACCCGAGCAACAACGCCCAGATGGTCGACGGCATGCTCACCGTCATCGAGGATCCGGATGTGGACCTCTCCGACACCGAGCGGCTGCAGCTTCCTCTCGGCCTCACCATCGATGGCGCGGGCCGGATCGTGGTCGTCGACATGTTCGAGTCGACGCTCGCGGTGTTCGATCCCGAGGACGGTTCGCTCATCGGCCGCTACGGCGACGTGGGCGCCGAGGACGGACAGTTCTTCTACCCCGTGAGCGTCAGCTACGACGCCGAGAGGGACTGGTTCGCCGTTGCCGACAACCTCAACAACCGTGTTCAGATCGTACGGATACCCGGCTCGTCGGAGGGCGCCGCGATGGAGGCCATCAGGCGCGGTCTCGCGGGTCCGCTGCGGGCATGCATCTTCCCCCTCATCCTTCTCCTGATCGCTGTTGTCGTATGGGTCACCGCGCGCAGGTATCGTCGCCAGCGTGAACGGCTGTCGCAACCCGGGAACCCTGAAATTTCCTGAAACTTAATGAGCGTTAGGCGTTGTGTGGGAACCTTGTTCCGGGGTATACTAAGTTAAGGCTCGTACAGGAGAATTCCGTCACAAGCCTGCATTCCACTTGGGAAAGGAGGTGCTGTTATGAAACAAGTGTCAAAGTCCATTAACATGAATGAGGGAGTGTCAATGAAGAAAAGCATGATCCTCGTCGCTCTTGCGGTCGCCCTCGTCTTTGCCTTCGCGGCCACCGCACACGCGACATCTTCGAAAACCTGGAACTACCAGGAGGACTACTACAGCTGGGGAACCTCTTTTGGTGCCAGCGATGACGCCGCTCCGCTCCTGAGCGATATCGGCGACAACCCGTCGCTGCCTGGCGTTCACGGCAACTACACGGCAAACACCGCCAAGTGCGGCATCTGCCACTCGGTCCACCGCGCGCTCGGTGACGGCGTCAAGCTGCTCAACACCGATGTCGCCACATGTGCCGGCTGCCACCAGGCAGGCGCCACCACCGTCACCGAGGTCGTCGTGAGCTGGGAAGCTGGCGGCCCCCACCGTTCGGGTACTCCTGAGCAGTGCACGACGCGTGCCTGCCACATGGACAACCCGCACGGCGCCGGCGGCTCTGAGTACGCGATCGTCGCCGCCAAGCTGCTCAACCCTGACACCGATGTCCAGCTTGCAGTTGCCGCCGCCAGCCCGGCATCCGGCATCACCGAGACCGAGCTCAACGCTCTCGGTACGTGGGACGAGGCCACTCGCTCGGCCGTCCGTACCGGTTACAACTGCAACATCGAGGGCTGCCACTTCAACACGCTGCTTGCGGTGCTGGAGGAGGGCTACTCCGAGGATCGCTGGAGCACCTACAACGATCCGAGCGCAGATCCTGCTGGCTATGGCCCCAAGGTCGGCAAGACCGGTCACCTGAGCGTCGCCGCTGCTAACGACGAGACCGCGTTCGCGCCGGTCGACTCCTGCATCAGCTGCCACGACCAGACCGACGCCGCCACCGCTGGCAACCCGTACTCGACCGTCTCCGGTTACACGTTCCCGCACAGCCAGACTCCTGCGGGCGCCAACAACACCGATGACGCCCGTGCGTGGCTGTGGATGACCACCGCCGGTAACGTCGAAGGTGATGACGCCGGTTACTTCGAGGTCGCCCAGGACAAGGCCAAGGACGGCGCATGCCTCAAGTGCCACCGTTCCGGCACCACCTCGGGTATCGGTCTCAGCCACTAGTACCCACGCATCATATCGATCGG
>SKMN01000035.1 GCA_007121015.1 Coriobacteriia bacterium | reverse complement strand
TGTATCATACCGCCTCGTCGGGATGTGGCTCAGCTTGGTAGAGCGCTGCGTTCGGGACGCAGAGGTCGTGGGTTCGAATCCCGCCATCCCGACCATTCGTAGACGCCCGGAAGGCCGGTCCCCGGATCGGCCTTCCGCCGCTTCGAGGAGAATGCGTGTTCCAATCGCTGCTCGATACGCTCGGGTTCGGCTTGTGTCACCAACTCCCCGAGCGGACGCTATTCGCCACCGGGCTCCAGATTCCGGTGTGCGCACGCGACACCGGGATCTATCTTGGCTTTGTAGCGGCTCTCACGATCATCGCCGTGTCACATCGGGATCGGCCTGCGAACCAGCCCCCGGTGTGGGTGAACGTCGTGCTCGCTTTCGGTCTGCTTGCGATGGTGTTCGATGGAGCAACCTCCTACCTCGGCTTGCGGGGAACGACGAACGAACTGCGGCTCGTGACCGGGGTTGCCACGGGATTCGCCATCGCCGCCTGGGTGACGCCGCTGCTCAACGGCCAACTGTGGCGTGATGCGAGCGGCGATCGGATCCTTCGCTCGCTACGCGACAGCGCTATCTACCTCGTGGGGATCCCGGTCGCGTACGCGGTGACGTGGTGGGTCCTGCCGTGGACGGGCCCGTTGTTCGCGCTGCTCGTCGCGGTCGCGATCGTAGTGACCTTCGCCGCTGTGAACCTGGTCATCGTCTGTCTCCTCCCGCCCTTCGAACGCAAGGCGGCTCGTTTGAGGGATGCCTCGGTACCCATCTCGATCGCGCTCGTGCTTACCGGGATCGAGTTGTGGGCGAGTGCGGCGCTCAAGGGCTGGCTCGTGGGCCTCACCCTTTGAGCTGCCCCTTTCGGCGGGCCGATGCTACAGTAGGTACGGGGCGTCGCTGATGAGAGGGGTCGCAGGTGGTCTACACGAACAAGGAGCAGGTCCGCGTGATGATCGCGACCTCGGTCTATCGTATCGAGGGCGAGATGCATGTTCTGTCCGGCAGCCGACTGACGGACGCCCTCAACTCGAAAGCGAAGGACTTCTTCGCGGTGACCGATGCGCACGTGTTCTCTCTGCACGGGGAGGACCTGTTGTGGAAAGCCGAGTATGTGGCGGTGAACCGAGAGGCGATCGCGATGGTGGTCCCGCTCGAGAAGGGCTGATCCCGCCGATGTCAGATGAGGGCGCTACGCTCTGTGCGAACACGCGTTCGTATGGAGGTGGAGCCGAATGGAAGCCCTTACATGTGCCCGGGAAGGATTCGAGAGGTTCGTCGCGTCGTGCGCCGACACTGCGGTCCAGTCACGGGGCGTGCCGCCGGTCTTGGCTACGATGGCCAGCGATGCCACGATTCGGAATCTGCGTGGTACTCAGTGGACGACGTCGATGGAGATGCGTCGCCGGGTGCGCGCGTACTTCGACGAAACGGTCCGAGCGATATCGGCGCGCTCCGCTCACCCGGAAGTCGCACGGTATCGGCGTTCGGTGATCGCCGCGCTGTACGCCGACGACCTGCGGCGAGCGGGGGTCGGCGAAGAGCGCATCGAGCGAGAGGTGGGCGAGTGGATCGCGTGTAGCGTGCCCTGATGACGGCGGCAATGTCGTGGCGACCGCGTCCCGAACAGCGCCGAGCTCACTGGCCGGTAGACGAGTAGATGACCTCTCCGGTCGTTCGGTCGAACACCCACGTACGTGTGCGGTCAAGCGTGCCGTCCTCCGCACCCCACAGTTCGACCACTATCCACACGGGGGCTCCATCCACGAGGGCGGCCTCTCCGTAGTACGGCACCGCTCGGGTCTGCGTGGGCAGGGAGCGGGTGATGAACTCGGCGAGTTCGGCCGCGACGGGTCCTTCGGCACGGAGTTCGACCAGGGCGTCTCTCCGGATTTGCGCTGCCTCGGCAGTAGCCCGCCCCTCGTACTCCGGTCGCGCGAGCTCGTCGGGGAGGCGACCCACCTCCTCGAGCGTGTACGTGGCTCCTTCATCGATGAACGTGGCGGATGGGGCCGAGCAAGCGGCCAACGCCGTGCACGCAGCGGCGACGAGCAACGCCGATATGGTTGTCCTAAGCAGACGCATCACGACCGCCCTTTCGACCGGGGAGCCCATCTCACTGAATGGTAGTGCATTCGAGCCGCTCGTGCCGCGTCTGCCGTGTGCGGGTATAGTGGGAGCGTTCGCGGATCCGACTGGAGGTATCTCTCGGTGCAGAACATCGTATGCTTCGTGTCCGATTTCGGCTTGGAAGACACGTGGGTCGGTGTATGTCACGCGGTGATCCACCGCGCATGTCCACTCGCACGGGTCGTGGACCTCGGACACCAGATACCACCCTACGACGTGCGCAAAGGGGCGGCGGTGGCCGCCGCGGGCGTCTATCAGCTACCGGATGCCATCCACCTCGTCGTGGTCGACCCCACCGTGGGCGGAACCCGTCACGACCTCTGCCTCGTCACGCATACCGGTGTCCGTCTCGTGGGACCGGACAACGGAGTGTTGATGCTCGCCGGGACACGTGCGGGCGGGATCGCCGAGGCGATCGCGATCAACCCCTCGAAGATCGATTTCCGCGAGCCGCTCGGCACCTTCCACGCTCGCGACGTCCTGGCTCCGGCTGCTGCCGCTCTTGCATGCGGCGTGGAGCCGGCCTCGCTCGGCACGGCGATCGATCCCGCCACCCTTGTCCCCTCCCCCGTCGGGCCTCCGGAGATCGATGGCGAGTACGTCATCGCCGAGGTGATCGAGTACGACAGGTTCGGCTCGGTCCGTATCAGGGTCGCGGCCGAGGAGGTCGAAGAGCTCGGGCTGGCGGCCGAGAAGCTCGAGTTCGGATTCGGCCACCTTGTCCTCGAGGCACCGTTCGCGAGCACCTTCTCGGACGTCGAGGAGGGGGAGCCCGTCGCCCTCATCGATTCTTCCGGCTGGCTGACACTCGCCGTGCGCCAGGAGAGCGCGATGGAGCGCTACGGCATCGAACCGGGGAACAGGACCCGGATACGGGCGCGGCGCTAGGCGTCGGCGGTCAGTGCCGTTGCTGCTCTCGTCGTCGAGCCATGTCAGAGCCCATGCGTATGGTGTCGGCATCGGAGTCGATCACTGGAGGGCGCAAGATGCGACGGCAGTTCATCAGGGAGCTCACGCAAGGCATGACGGTGGATGCGGTATTCGCTGTGTGCGGTAAAGAGATGCGCTGCACGCGAGCGGGCGACGCGTTCCTGGCGCTCGAGGTCTCGGATCGTACCGGTCGCATGCGGGCGGTCTACTTCAGGCCGACCCACGAAGCGGCAGCGGTGCCTTCCGGTGCTGTCGTACACATCAAGGGCACCGTGACCGCGTACCGTGGCACGAAGCGGATCTCGGTGGACGTCATGCGCCCCGTTGACGAGTACGATCCCGCCGAGTTGATGCAATCGTCGAAGCGTGACAGCGCCGAGGTCGTGGAAAGCTTCAAGGCCGTAGCGGCATCGGTCAAGGATCGTTCGTTGCGCCAGGTGCTGAAAGCCGTCTTTGGAGACGAGGAGTTCTTCGCGCGCTTCCTTGCGTGTCCGGGCGCCCGCGCTCATCACCATGCGCACCTCGGAGGGCTCGTCGAGCACACGTTGTCCGTCGCGACACTGTGCCGGACCCTCGGGCCACTCTACGACCGGGTCGACAGCGACCTGCTCGTGACCGTCGCGCTTCTGCACGATATAGGTAAGGTCGACGAACTCGCCTACAGCAGCACCGTCTCCTACACCGATGAAGGTCGCCTCCTCGGGCATGTCGTGCTCGGCGAGCGGCGTATGCGCGAGGCCGTCTTGCGCTCGAACATGCCGATCGCACCGGAACTGCTCACCAAGATCTCGCACGCCATGCTCTCGCACCACGGAGAGCTCGAGTGGGGGTCGCCACGACGTCCCTCGACCATCGAGGCACTCTTGCTCCACCACGCGGACAATCTCGACGCAAAGGCTGATGGTTTCCTGTCCGTCACCGGAGGAGCGTCACTGGCCGAGGAGCGCTGGACCGACGCGTCGAACCTCTTCAGGCGTCCGCTCTGGGCCCCCTCGCCTGTCGCCGACGAGCGGCCGATGCCCGCCGCGGAAGACGCGCATCAGCTCGTACGTGCGTAGCCTACGGCCTCGATAGGGTATGCACTACAATCGGACGTACGTTTTCGGTGAATCGATACGGAGGAGATCCATGGCGCATCATACTGCCGAGATCGGCGTGTTCGGTGGAAGCGGCTTTTACGACTGCATCGACGATCCCCACGAGCTGAAGATGAACACCCCGTACGGCGCACCATCCTCGCCGGTCATGCTCGGAGAGATCGGCGGACGCTCCGTCGCCTTCCTCCCACGACACGGCAAAGACCACTCGCTCCCTCCGCACATGATCAACTATCGGGCGAACGTCTGGGCGATGAAGGAGCTCGGGGTCACGCGCATCATCGGCCCCAACGCGTGTGGCTCGCTCCAGTCGCACATCGAACCCGGACACTTCGTGATCTGCGACCAGTTCGTTGACCGGACGTCAGGACGCAAGGACACGTTCTACGACGGTCCCGTCACGACGCACGTCTCGTCGGCGGACCCGTACTGTCCCACCATGCGTTCGATCGCCTTCGAGACGGCCGGACGACTGGACATCACGGCCCACCCTACCGGCACCGTGGTCGTCGTCCAGGGGCCACGCTTCTCGACCCGCTCGGAGTCCCGGTGGTTCGCTTCTCAAGGGTGGGAAGTCATCAACATGACCCAGTACCCCGAGTGCTACTTAGCTCGGGAACTCGAGATGTGCTACTGCAACATCTCGCTCATCACCGACCATGACGTCGGTGCAGAGGGGGTCGAGCCTGTCACGAACGAAGAAGTGATACGCGTCTTCAAAGAGAACAACGAGAAGGTGAAGAACCTAATTTACGAGATGATCCCCGCGCTGCCGACCGAGCGCCCCTGTCCGTGTGCGACCGCTCTCGAGGGGGCGAGCTTCTGAATCGTCGCTCCCGTGATCGGGCTCCGTGATGCTCGTTGAGCGTCCCGGCTCCCGCGGAGGTGCCGCAACCGATGTTCAACTTGCCGTCACTCAGGCTCGGACGATTGTTCGGGATACCGCTCGAGATCAACCCGACGTGGTTGATCATCTTCGTGCTGATATCCGCGACCCTTTCGTTCAGCTACTATCCTGCGGCGTTCCCGGGGCGCACCCCGTTCGTCAACCTCACGAGCGGCATCCTCACCGCGTTGCTCTTCTTCGCGTCGATCGTGATACACGAGCTGAGTCACTCGCTCGTGGCGCGCACGGGTGGCATGAAGGTCAAGAAGGTCACCCTGTTCTTGTTCGGCGGGGTCGCGCAGATGGAGGACGAACCTGCAAGTCCGATGCGGGAGTTCGTCATGGCGGCGGCGGGACCGTTGGCGAGCTTCGCGCTCGCGGCGATCTTCTACCTCGGCTACGTGGTATCCGCAGCTTCCGGCGTGTCGGACGTATTGTGGGCGCCGCTGCAGTACCTCGCGCTCATCAACTTCGGTGTCGGGGTCTTCAACCTGTTGCCGGGGTTCCCCCTCGACGGGGGCCGGGTGTTGCGCTCATTGCTCTGGGGCCTGAGCGGCGATCACCTGAAGGCGACGCTGTGGGCGAGCCGCTCGGGTCAGTTCATCGGCTACGCGATGGTGGCGCTCGCGGTCATCGGCGTCGTGCAGGGATTCTTCGACCTCATCTGGTTCGGCCTCATCGGCTGGTTCATCGCGACGCTGGCCGAGGGCGCGTACCGCCAGCAAGTCGTCAAGAGCACCCTCGAGGGGGTGGAGGTCCGCTCGATCATGTCCCCGGACCCAATGGTCGCTCCCGCCACCATCACGCTCGATCGTCTGGCCGAGGAATACTTCCTCGGAGGCCGTCACTCCCGCTACCCGGTCGAGTTGGATGGTGCGATCATCGGCATCGTGTCGCTGAGAGACGCCAAGCGCGTGCCAAGGGAGGAGTGGCCCGTGACGCACGTGTCCGACGTGACCGACAGGGACCTCGCACGACTTGTCGTCGATGCGGATACGCCGGTCGAATCCGTGCTCGAGCGCCTCTCGGGAGAGGAGCCGGGCGCGCTGCTCGTGGTAGAGAACGGTAAGGTCATAGGTATCGTCACCCGGACGGACGTCGTGTCGCGCATACGGCGGGCGTCGATCTAGGCCGCTCGACACGGTCGCGGAAGCCCGACACGAGGTCACGGCACCTTGCTCCAGGCTTGTAACTATTGTTACGATAGGGGCGTCCATCCGGCCATCGGGACAGGTGCATTCCGTATGCAACTCGAGCGGATCCCGCACGGGGTCATTTCTCGTCTGCCCTCCTACCTGGGCGTTCTCCTGCAGCTGCGCCAGTCTGGGGCTTCCACTGTCTCCTCGGCCAGGATCGGCGAGCTCACCGACATCAATCCTGCCCAGATCCGCCGAGACCTCGCCCATTTCGGGCAGTTCGGCAAGAGGGGGGTCGGATACGACATCCTCGACCTGATCGAGCGCATCCAGGGCATACTAGGCTCCGACCACGTTCACCGGCTCGTTATCGTAGGAGCGGGGCATCTCGGGTCGGCGATCGCCGCCTACGACGGCCTCCGGGCTCGGGGGTTCGCAGTGGTGGCAGTGTTCGATAACGACCCTGACAGGGTGGGCACACGTGCCGGCGACCTTGTCGTGAGGGACATCTCGGAGTTGGAGCGCACTGTCGGAGAGCAGGCGGTACGGATCGGCGTGGTCGCCGTGCCGGCCGATGCGGCGCAGGGGGTGGCCGACCGCCTGATCTCCGCAGGCGTCCGCGTCATCCTGAACTACTCGTCGGCCATGATCAGTGTCCCTTCAGGCGTGACGTTGCACAACACCGACCCGGTGCGGGAGTTACTGCATACGCTGTATTATCTCTCGCGCGCCGAGGAGATGACGGCGCTCCGCGCTGAGTGATATCCTTAACGTCCTAGCGGGTGGATCCGGTCGCCATGGGTGACCGTAGCGGTTTTCGGCACATAGGAATGAGGAGTGAGCTACATGGCGATTCTTGGTCTCCCTGGCGGTATGGAGTGGGTCATCATCCTGGTCGTCGTCCTGTTGTTGTTCGGCCCGAGCAGACTTCCTTCGCTCGGTAAGTCGATCGGCAAGACGATGAAGGCGATCCGCGACGGCGTCGATGGCACGGACGACGATGAGGACGAGGACGAGGTGACCACCGCCGAGACGAAGTCGAAGTC
>SKMN01000080.1 GCA_007121015.1 Coriobacteriia bacterium | reverse complement strand
TTGCGCGCGGACGTAGTTCAGTGGTAGAACACCACCTTGCCAAGGTGGGGGTCGAGGGTTCGAATCCCTTCGTCCGCTCCATCGCACAGATCCGAGGGTCGGTCCGGAAGGCACAACGCGGCCAACGGGGCCGACCTTCGCTTCACATAGCGCACGCGTGCGCACATACGGCGACGTGGCCAAGTGGTAAGGCAGGGGCCTGCAAAGCCCTCATCCCCGGTTCGAATCCGGGCGTCGCCTCCAAGAATGACGACAGGCCGCCTGCAACGGGCGGCCTGTTCTTCTCGGCTCTTCACCGCGAATTCCGGGGGGATTCCCGGACGCGAGGCGTACACCGACACGGCGTCGCTACCTCGGCGCCGGATGTTTCACACCTTCGGGCTTGCGATCAGGAAGAATACTTTATCTGGATGCGCTTCGTCTGTTCGAGCCGGAACAGTCCGCGCTCGACATCGCGGGGATCAGCGATGTTGTCGATGGCCCACTGGATGATCTCCGTGGGCACCAAGGGGAAGCGCTTGCGCGCCTGCGACAGGGTCATGCTGCCACCTCCATGCTGCGACTGCTGCTACGACTGGTGTGCTGCTGTTACTGCGACTGCTGCTACATCGGGACCCTTCTACAGTGGTATTCTGCCGTGTGCTGCACTGATACGTCAAGTTGAGGTCGAGGTGTTGCGCAATGCGCATAGGTTTCTTCACCGACACATATACGCCACAGATCAACGGTGTCGTCACGTCCATACGCCTGTTCGCATCCGCCCTCGAGGCTCGCGGTCACGAGATCTACGTGTTCGCCCCCACGCCCAAGCACCCGGACGACGGCACGCGGGTCGTGCGTTTCCCCTCGATGCCGTGGGCGTTCCAACCAGAGATGCGCGTCGCATCCCCCGTATCGATCGCCGCCCTGCGCACTCTGGACTCCCTCGGGCTCGACATCGTCCACTCCCACGACCCGTTCAGCATCGGCTTGTTCGGCCTGAACGTGGCGTGGCGCAAGCGGATCCCCTACGTGCACACGTACCACACGCTCTATCCCGAGTACGTTCACTACGTGTGGGACACCCGTCTGACCAAGAAGCTCGCTGAGCGCCTCTCGCGCGACTTCTGCCAGCGATGCGACTCGATAATCGCACCGTCGAGCAAGGTCGAGGCATACCTTCGCGAATGGGGCGTCGACGTCCCTATCGATATCATCGCGACTGGCATCGATGTCGAAACGTACGCCCACCCCGATCCCACGCGACTCCACGCTCTCCGCGCCCGTCTCGACATCGAACCCGACGACAAGGTTGCGCTGTTCGTCGGGCGGCTCGGCCGGGAGAAGAACGTCGAACTGCTCCTGCGGGCGCTCTGGCACTCTCGGCATCCTCGAGTGAAGCTGGTCCTCGTCGGCGACGGCCCCCATCGGCAGGAACTCGAAGCGATCGTCACCGAGTCAGCGCTAGAGAAGCGTGTCGTGTTCGCAGGCTACCTGGAGCGCGAGGACACCGTTGCCGCATACCACCTCGCCGACCTGTTCGCGTTCGCCTCCACGAGCGAGACGCAAGGCCTCGTCGTCGGCGAAGCAATGGCGGCCGGTCTCCCGGTGCTCGCCGTACACGACCACGCTGTCGAGGATTTCGTCATCGACGGTCAGACCGGGCGCATCGTACAGGCCCTGCCCGAGGACATCGCGCACGCCCTCGACGAGCTGCTCGTCGACGATGTGACCCGCGCACGCCTCGCTACGGGCTCGAAAGCGCGCTCCTCTGCGTTCTCCATCGAGCATCAAGCCGAGATGATCGAACGCGCCTACGAGAGCGCGATCGCCCGGTTCGCTCCCCGCACGCTCATCAGGCGCCCCACCTTGCCGCGCTTCAGACGCTGACCGTACCGACACTCGCCGATCGACGTCCCCGGGATCGAGACCCCTCGCGGCTCTACTCCCCCCAGCGCTTGAGCAGGCCGTGCTCGACACCGAGCACGTCGAGTGCTTTACCCACGACGTAGTTGACCTGATCGTCGATCGTGACCGGCCGATGATAGAAAGCCGGACACGCGGGGATGATGGAAGCCCCAGACTCGGCGAGCGTCGTGAGGTTGCGCAGGTGGATCAGGGAGAGTGGGGTCTCGCGCACGACCATGACGAGTGGACGACGCTCCTTCAGCGTGACGTCGGCCACCCGCTCGGGAAGGTTAGTGGACGTGCCAGCCGCTACCGCGGCACAAAAGCCCATAGACGCGGGCGCCACCAGCGTGCCGTCGCTGGGATGCGAGCCGGAGGCGAGCGGGTCGAAGAGGTCGTGGCAACACGCGACCCTTAGCGACACCGTGCCCGTGATCTCGAGGAAGCGCAGTAACTCGTCGACCGGGTCCTCGAGTGGAAGATCGAATCCGAGCTCGAACGCGGTCACCTCGCGACCGGCGTCGGTCATCAGGAGTGTGACCTCGTGCCCACCTACGAGTAGCTGCTCGACCGCGCGCATGCCGTACGCACTGCCCGAAGCGCCTGTCACGATCACCGTGTAGCGGCCCATCGGCCTCCCCTTCCACCTGCCGGTCAGGACATGCCTCGGTCGAGAAGCACGCCCGCGAACACAACCATAGCGATGATGCCGTTGAACGTGAAGAACGCAGCGTCGACCCGGGAAAGATCCGTCGGCGACACGATGGCGTTCTCGTAAGCGAGCAGGACGGCCGCGATCCCCACAGCCGCGTAGTACGGCCAGCCGACCCCGATGAGCCACCCCGCCGAGACGAAGAGAACGACGGTGAGCACGTGGAGCACCCGCGTCATCGCAAGCGCGCGCGGGATGCCGAGGTCGGCAGGCGCGCTATGCACGCCGTCCCGCACATCGCACTCGTAGTCCATCGTCGCGTAGACGATGTCGAAGCCCGCCGTCCACACGAGCACTGCGGCACCGAGGACCCACGGAGCAGGCTGGCCGATGGGGCCGCCGACAGCGACCCATCCCCCTACCGGCGCCAAGCCGAGACAGAGCCCGAGCCAGTAGTGGCACATCCACGTGAAGCGCTTCGTGTACGGGTAAACGATGAACGCGACCAGCGGTATCGGCCACAGCAGGCGTACGATGGGTGCGAGCTGCCACACGCCTACGAGGTACGCGGCGAGCATCACGACAGCGAATACCCAAAGCTCGCCCGCGTTGATGAGGCCCGCCGGCACGGCGCGGCCCGCAGTGCGCGGATTGCGTGCATCGATCTCCTTGTCGACCGCTCGGTTCACCACGAAGGCGAACGCGCGTGCGCCCACCATCACGAGAGTGATCCACGCGAAGTCCGCGAGGCTCGGCCAGACGCCGCCGGCGACGGCAGCACCGTACACCGCTCCGATGTAGGCGTACGGCAAGGCGAAGATCGAGTGCTCGAACTTCACGAGCTCGAGCAACATCCGGACCTTCTCGGCGAACCTATTCAATGCCGAGCTCGTCCCACATCGCGTCTACGCTGTCTTTCACCTCGGGTGACATCTCGAGCGCCTCGGGCCACTCGCGATCGTGGCCCTCGCCCGGCAGCGGCTTGGTCGCGTCGATGCCCATCTTATAGCCGAAACTCTCGAAGTTGCTCGCATGGTCGAGCCGGTCGAGCGGCCCTTTGGTGATGAGGATATCGCGGTCGGGGTCGACGTTGTTGAAGCAGCGCCACGCGACCTGGCTGTAGTCGTGGCAATCGACGTCCTCGTCGACGACGATGACGTACTTGGTGAACATCATCTGCCCCATCGACCAGGCAAAGTTCATGACGCGGAACGCCTGACCGGCGAACTCCTTGCGTATCTGGAAGATCACGCAGTTGTGGAAGACGCCTTCGAGCGGCAGGTCGTAGTCGACGACCTCGGGCAGCATCGCGCGGATGACCGGGAGGAAGATGCGCTCGGTGGCTTTGGCCATATAGCAGTCCTCCATCGGGGGGCGGCCCACGATGGTCGTCGGGTAGATGGCGTCTTTGCGCATCGTGACGGCCTCGACGTGGAAGACCGGGAAGTCGTCGGCGAGCGAGTAGTAGCCCGTATGGTCGCCGAACGGCCCCTCCCAGCGCTCCTCGCCCACCTCGACGTAGCCCTCGAGGATGATCTCTGCGTGTGCCGGGACGAGCAGGTCGTTGGTCACGCACTTGACGACCTCTACCGGCTCGCCGCGCAGGATGCCGCTGAAGAGGTACTCGTCGATCATCGGCGGCACGGGTGCTGTGGCCGAGAAGATCGTCGTTGGATCGGCGCCCAAGGCCACGGATACCGGCACGCGCTCGTGCCCCGCCTCTGCCCACTCGCGCAGGTTCTTGGCACCGTCGTGATGCTCGTGGATGTGCATGCCGGTGGTGTTCTTGTCGAAGACCTGGAGCCGGTACATCCCGAGGTTGGGACGGCCCTTAAGGTTGGCGGTTACCACCAGCGGAAGCGTGATGAACGGGCCTCCGTCATGCGGCCACGTCGTGAGAACCGGCAGTGAGCTCAGGTCGACATCGTCGCCACGCAACACGACCTGCTGGCACGGGGCCTTGGCCGCCTTGACCTCCTTGCAGCCGGAACCGGCAAGGTCTTTCAGGCCCATCAGCACACCGAGCTTGTCCTTCATCGAGGCAGGCATGTCGAGCGGCAGCAGCTCCATCAGCTGCCTGGCCTTCGCGTCGAGATCGCGCCACGTGCCTGTCTCGGCATCCACACCGAGTCCCCATGCCATGCGGTCGTAGCTGCCCATGAGGTTGATGGCGACCGGATGATCGTAGCGGCGGCCGGTCGTGCGGTCCACGGGGTTCTCGAAGAGCAGCGCCGGTCCGACCGCCTTGCTGACGCGATCGGTTATCTCGCCGATCTCGAGGTACGGATCGACCTCGGCCGTGATACGGCGTAGCTGCCCCTTCGACTCGAGCAAGGAGATGAATCCGCGCAGGTCATCTACGATCATGACATCCCTTTCCGTGATGGATGGCCCCATCGGCCTAAGTGCCGGCTCACGCGACCCAGCCGAGCCGGACCTCGAGCGTGTCGAGCGAGTCGAGCGCTACTGCAGGGTCGTGGACGCCGTGGCGGTCGATGAGCACGGGCTGCATGCCGGCCGCTCTGGCGCCAAGCACATCGGCGTAGTGGTGGTCGCCCACGTGCACCGCCTCGCATGCCGCCACCCCGAGCGAGGCGCACGCATGCTCGAAGATGCGCGGATCGGGCTTGTGTAATCCTACGGCGGCCGACGAGACGACCGAATCGAGCATGTCGGTGAGCCCGAGACCCGCGAGTATCGACTCGAGCCGGCGGTCCCAGTTAGAGATGATGCCGAGTGCGAGGCCCCGCTCGCGAAGGCGCTCGAACGCGGGCGCGACGTCGGCGTAGGCCATCCAGCGCGACGGGTCGCCGAACTCCTCGTAGACCGCCTCGGCGAGCATGGTGGCATCGTCTTCGATCCCGAGCTTGCGAGCGAGCAGTGAGTACATCCCCACCCACAGGTCGGACGTGCGGTCCTCATCGGTCCAGAACGTGTCGTCCCGGGAGTAGGCGTCCTCGTAGAAGTCGTCCACGAGCGGCATGAGCTGCTCGATGTCCGCGAGATCACGGCAATGGCCGGCGGCCGAGAACACTTCGCGGCACACCTCGGCCACGCCCGGATACGGGAAGAGCAGCGTGTTGCCGACGTCGAAGAATACCGCGCGGACCATGGGATCAGTCGAGGAACGTCGCGACGTCGGCCTTGTGCGGTGGTGCGGCCGGAGCCTCGTCGCCAGGATACCCGAGGGCGATGATCGTCACGATCTCGTCGTCATCGGGAATACCGAGCAGGCCCGCCATCTCGTCGCGAACCCAGAACGCGAAGGTGATACTGCACGCGCCGAGTCCCTCTGCAGTGGCGGCGAGCAAGAGGTTCTGGATGGCGGTCCCAACGGACAACTGCTTGTTGAGGCGGCCGAACGGGTCGTCGGCTTTGGGCATCGCGCACACGATGACCACGGGCGCGTTCCCGAGTTCCGAGTACCAGCGCACCGCCTCTGCATGGCGCTCGGGGCCGATGAGGTCGACGTACTCCTCGAGGTGCGTCGTGGTCTGGGACATGACCTCGCCCACCTGCGCGCGCGTCTCACCGGTGGTGACGTAGAAGTGCCACGGCTGCTCGTTCATCGCGGACGGTGCGAGCGATGCCGCGCGAACGAGCCGCTCCAACACTTCCCTCGATAGCTCGTCGGGCTTGAACGACCTGACGGAGTGCCGTTTCTCGATGGCTTCGTACAGTTCCATGTAAGCTCCCACGGTGGGCCGGAAAGAACAGTACCCCTTCTAGCACATAATACCCGTCTCTACACGCAAGTCCTGCTCCACGGACGCCCCAGACGCCGAGACGGCCGCTCGGTGACGCATGTCATCAGCCGTCGGCGTCGGTCACACGGTGCTTCACGAGTCGCACGGTGGTCCCACCACCGTCCGCCGAAGAGAAGCAGATGCTGTCCATGAGCGCCCGCATGAACATGATCCCTCGTCCGCTGACAGCGTAGAGGTCGTCGCTGCAGGCGTGCTCGCCGTCGAAACCGCTCCCCGAGTCGGTGACCTCCAAGACGAGTCGGTCGGGGTACGCGTTCACCTCGACGAGGATCGTCGCATCTCTGTCTTCAGGAGAACCGTGGCGCACCGCGTTGGCGAGAGCCTCTCCGAGCGCGACCTTGATGTCGAAGAGAGCGGACTCTTCGAACTCGAGCGGGCTGACGAGATCGCTCACGCTATCGCGCGCTCCGGCAAGGTGCTGGACGTCGGCCACCACCTCGATGGTGCGACTCCACTCGAGTTCGGAAGGGCTCGCTACGGCGTCGACGCATTCCATCGCCGCAGCGAGGTCCCCGGACTCCTCGAGACAACCTGCCACGGTGAGGATGCCTGATAGCGCGAATATCCGCTCGACGTCGTCGTTCGCACTGGCAAGCACCGCCTTGCCGTAACGTGGCTGCAAGCGGTGATCGAGCCACACGAGGAGCCCGAGCGCGGAACTGTCCACGTACGTCACTCGCTCCAGATCGATCACTATATTGGTGCAGCCGGTCTCGATGACCTGATCGAGCGCCTGCCTGAGTTCAGGCACGACCGCGATGTCTATGTCGCCGTCGACGCGCAGAACGCACGCCTGCTGTTCTTCTCGCCGGTCTATCGAATAGTCCATGTCCTCAGTCGCCTTTGTGTGGATCCTCGTCGTCTGCGGGGCGCGTCATGCGAACACGTACGGCTAGCACGGCCGCATCATCGCGGATGGCGCCTGGTACGAACCTGTCAAGGCTCGAAAGCAGTTCCTGTGTGACACTGTCGGCATCGTGGCCTCGCTTGAGCGCGTGGCGCACTCTTCCTTCAC
>SKMN01000034.1 GCA_007121015.1 Coriobacteriia bacterium | reverse complement strand
CTTCGCCTCATCGAACTCGAACTCCACCGGGTAACCTTCCGTACGCCGATACAGTATAGAAACTATACCACATTAGTAGGGGTATTCCACCCGGGAGGCGGGCCACCGCTGTACTTCGAACAGTGGTTCTGCAGTCTGCGTATCTGCAACTGCCCTCGTCCTCAGTATACGGCTCTCGGTAGCCGGCGCTGTCAGCATAAGCAGAAAGCCCGCCTGCCCTTCCGGGACGACGGGCCTTCGTCACATCTGACTGGCGGAGAGGGAGGGACTCGAACCCTCAAGACGGGGGTAACCCGCCTAATGGTTTTCGAGACCGCCGCATCCAACCATCCTGCCGCTCGGCACGCCACGCATCATGCATGTGGTGAGCGACTGGCGACAAAGAGGTGAGCCGCCCACCTGGATGGACGGCTCACCTGCAAGAGGTCTGGTGCCCCCAAGGGAATTCGAATCCCTGTTGCCGCCTTGAAAGGGCGGAGTCCTTGGCCGCTAGACGATGGGGGCATGTATGTAAGTGGTGGGCCGTGCAGGTCTCGAACCTGCGACCTTGGGATTAAAAGTCCCCTGCTCTGCCAACTGAGCTAACGGCCCTCGCAGGCACTCGGAACCCTGACCGAGCGCAAGGCAAAGGGAAGTGTAGCGTGCGTCCTGTCCCCGGTCAAACCACACGTTGCACCAAGAACACCGCAGCCCATCGGAGCTTGTTGGCCACACCTCGGCTGCCCTCGTTCGGCTACCGCGGGCCCGTTCGCGAGTTTCGGGAATGGTAATAGGGTCGAAGCCCGTTCCAGGCCGCGCTGGCGCTTGCCCGCCGCGCTGGCGGGGGACGTGTCGCACATAGCGAACCAGAGGGGTGTCATGAGTAGACTGCTAATCGTCTCGAACCGCCTTCCCGTGTCGGTCGAGCGCCGCAAGGGCGAACTGTCGTTCAAAGGCAGCGTGGGTGGAGTAGCCACAGGCCTCGGCTCGTACCACGAGACCCACGAGAGCGTGTGGGTCGGGTGGGCAGACGTACCGGGACGTCTCGATGCCGAGGAACGCGAACATATCACGGCCGAGCTGCGCCAGCGCTACCAGTGCCACCCGGTCTTCCTCACCGCTGACGACGTGCGCGACTTCTACCACGGCTTCTCGAACAAGACGCTCTGGCCGCTCTTCCACCACTTCACGCAGTACGCCGAGTTCGACCCGCGGCAGTGGGCCGCCTACGAGCGCGCCAACCGCAAGTTCCGTGACGCAGTGCTCGAGATCGCGCGTCCCGACGACATCATCTGGGTGCAGGACTACCAGCTCATGCTCTTGCCTCAGATGCTCCGCGAGGAGCTCCCCGATGCCGCCATCGGTTTTTTCCTCCACATCCCCTTCCCGACGCACGAGGTGTTCCGGATGCTGCCGTGGCGGCGCGAAGTGCTCGAGGGCCTGCTCGGCGCAGACCTGGTCGGCTTCCACACGTACGACTACGTCCGGTACTTTCTCGGTACGACTCGCCGGCTCCTCGGCACCGACAACCAGTACGGCCGGGTGGCAGTCGACGGACGCCAGGTGCTCGCCGACGCCTTCCCGATGGGGATCGACTTCGCCAAGTACGCAGAGGGCATCGCGACACCCGGCGCCAAGCGAGAGGCTGCCCGAGTCCGCGAGCGCACGCGTGGGCGCAAGATCGTGCTCTCGGTCGACCGCCTCGACTACTCGAAAGGCATCCCCGACCGGCTCCGCGCGTTCGAGGGGTTCCTCGAGCAGCACCCCGAGTGGCGCGACAAGGTCACGCTCATCGCCGTAGCCGTGCCCTCCCGGACGCGCGTAGAGCAGTACAGGCAGCTCAAGCGTGAGGTCGACGAACTCGTCGGCCACATCAACGGCGCCTACTCCACGCTCGACTGGACGCCCATCCGCTACCTCTACCGCGGCCTGCCGTTCAACACGCTCATGGGGATGTATGCGGTGGCCGACGTCGCGCTCGTCACCCCGCTCCGCGACGGCATGAACCTCATCGCCAAGGAGTACGTCGCCGCGCACGCCGGGCGCGACGGCGTGCTCGTGCTCTCAGAGATGGCGGGCGCGGCCCGCGAGCTCGTCGACGCCGTCCAGGTCAACCCCTTCGACCGTAATGCCATGATCGAGGCGCTCCACACAGCGCTCACGATGGACGAGGACGAGCAGCGCGAGCGCATCGACTCGATGGCCGACCGCCTGTCGCGCTACACCGTACAGCGATGGGCCGAGGACTTCCTCGGCAGACTCGAGGATGCCAAGGCCGCGCAGGCCGAACTCGAGGCGCGCGTGCTCGACGAGCGGGCCCGGACGGCGCTCCTCGCAGCGTATACGGAAGCGGATCACCGCCTCCTCGTGCTCGATTACGACGGCACGCTCTCCAAGCACACCCGCGACCGGGAGAAGGCCCGTCCAAGCACCGAGTTGATCGGCCTGCTCGAATCGCTCGCCACCACCGAAGACACCGAGGTCGTCATCGTGAGCGGGCGCAAGCGCACGACGCTTGAAGAGTGGTTCGGCGAGCTTCCCGTGGGGCTCGTCGCCGAGCACGGCGTGTGGCTCAAGGGAGCGAGCGGCGAGTGGGTGACGGTCGAGCCGATGCACGCCGAGTGGAAATCGCGCGTGCGATCCGTCCTCGAGGTCTACGCGGACCGCACGCCCGGTGCGTACGTCGAGGAGAAGGAATACTCGCTCGCGTGGCACCACCGCAACGTCGATCCCCGCCTCGCCGAGCGGCGGGTGCGCGAGCTCAAAGAGACGCTCGTCAGCATCGTCGCGGACTTCGACATCGCAGCGACCGAGGGCCCCCGCTCGCTCGAGATCAAGAGCACCGGTGTGGACAAGGGGCGTGCGGCACACCGCTGGCTATGTCGCGAGGACGGCGGGTTCGTCTTCGTCGCCGGTGACGACCACACCGACGAAGACGTGTTCGAGATCGCGCCCGCAGGAGCGTGGACGGTGAAGGTCGGACTCGGCCCGACGCGCGCAGCGTACTCGGTCCACTCGACCGGCGACATCGTCTCTCTGCTCGAATCGATGACGGGAGGCAACTGATGCGCAAGAAGCTCGAAGACTACCGAGGCATCGTCCCCGACGAGGTGCTCGCCGACTTGCACCGCCGGGTCGGACGCCTCTACGACAAGCATGTGGTGCACGTGAACTCGACCTCCCAGGGAGGCGGAGTCGCCGAGCTCCTCTACTCGATCGTGCCGCTCATGAACGACGTGGGCCTCTACGCCGGCTGGCGCGTACTGCCGGGAAGCAACGACTTCTTCTCGGTCACCAAGAAGTTCCACAACGGCATGCAAGGCGAGAACGTCCACTTCACCGACCGCAAGATGCGGCTCTATACGGAGACCAACGAGAACTTCGCGGCCTACACGCACATCCACAAGCACGATGCAGTCGTCATCCACGATCCGCAACCGCTCCCCGTCATCGCCTATTACCGCAAACGCCAGCCGTGGATCTGGCGCTGCCATATCGACATCTCATCACCCGACCCGGTGCTCTGGGACTACTTGAAAGGTTTCGTGCTCCGCTACGACCTCATGGTGGTCAGCCACCCCAGCTACGTACGTGAGGACCTGCCGGTCGAGCAGCGCGTCATCAATCCGGCCATCGACCCGCTCAACGAGAAGAACGACCACCTCTCCGATGAGACTGTGCACAAGTACATGCAGAAGTTCGGCGTGCCGCTCGACAAACCTCTCATCACGCAGGTCTCGCGCTTCGATAAGTGGAAGGATCCCCTCGGCGTGCTCGATGTCTTCGAACGCGTCCGCGAGGAAGTCGACTGCCGCCTCGTTCTCTGCGGCAACGCCGCTACCGACGACCCGGAGGGTGCCGGCGTGTTCGAAGAGGTCTCGCAGCGGGCCGCCCGGTTCGTGGAGTCCGGCGATGTCATCCTGCTCACGCAGGCGAGCGACATCGCGGTCAACGCACTTCAACGCGTCTCGTCGGTCGTCATGCAGAAGTCGACGCGCGAAGGGTTCGGCCTCACCGTCTCCGAGGCGCTCTGGAAAGGCACGCCGGTCGTCGCCTCCGCGGTGGGCGGCATCCCGCTCCAGGTCATCGATGGCAAGTGCGGGTACCTCGTCCAGCCAGGCGAGGTCGACGAGTGCGCGCGCAAGGTGACGGCTATACTGAAAGACCGTGAGATGGCCGAGGAGATGGGCCGGTACGGCAAGGAGCACGTGCGCGAGAACTTCCTCGTGACCCGGTTGCTCGGCCACTGGCTCTCGCTCTTCGACGAACTGATTGGCGGATAGGCGCGGCCGCGCGCCGCAAGAAGGGACCGGGGTGGAAGAGATCCTCGCACGCTTCGCCGTGCCCGTATCGATCGTAGCGATCTCAGCGATCGCGGGACTCCTCGTCGACCGTGTGGTCGTGACTCGGATCCGCACGGTCTCCGCCGCACGGGGCTGGGTGGGTGGCGAGATCACTGCACGATCGCTCGAGGGCATCGTCGTCATGCTTGCCCTGCTCGCCGGAGCGTGGGGCGCGCTCGCGTGGCTCGACGTCTCGCCGCGCGCCGACCGCATCGGCAACCTCGTACTGCTCGTGGCCGCGATCGCTATCGTGACGATCGTGGCCGCCCGGCTGTCCTCCGGACTCACACACGCCTACACGTCACGCGAGGACACGGTCGTCCCGCAGAGCACGATCTTCGCGAACATCGTTCGCCTTGCCGTCGTCGCCATCGGGGTGCTCATCGCGCTGAGCGCGATGGGTCTCTCGATCACGCCGCTACTCACCGCGCTCGGCGTGGGTGGCCTCGCCGTGGCACTCGCCCTGCAAGACACCCTCTCGAACCTCTTCAGCGGTTTGCAGCTCATCGGCTCGCGCCAGATCGAGGTCGGGCAGTTCATCCGGCTCGAGAGTGGCGAGGAGGGTTACGTCGAGGACCTCACCTGGCGCTACACCGCCATCAGGCAACTCTCCAACAACCTCGTCATCGTGCCTAACGCCGCGCTCGCGACGTCCCGCATCGTCAATTTCCACCAGCCGGTCCATGAGATGTCCATCTACATCCCTGTCGGCGTGGCGTACGGAAGCGACCTCGACCTCGTAGAGCGAGTGACGGTCGAGACGGCCACCACCGCGATGGCAGGGCTCCAGGACCCGGTCAAAGACTTCACCCCGCTGCTCTTCTTCCACACGTTCGCCGACTCGGCTATCGAGTTCACCGTGGTACTGCGCGTGAAGGAGTACGTCGACCAGTACCGCCTCAAGCACGAGTTCATCAAGGCGCTCAAGGCGCGCTACGACGCCGAGGGTATCGAGATCCCGTTCCCGCAGCGTACGGTGAGCTTCCTCGGCCCGGGACCTGAGATGCCGGAGTCTGCCGAGAAAGGCGAAGCCTAGCCGTACCGCCGCTCGAACGCCGCCGAGACGCGCTCCGAGGCGGGTCCTCCCCTGCCGCGCGCGGCGACGACACCCGCGTACGCGTTCGTGAAGAAGACCTCCTCGGCGACGGACAGGTCCTCTTCGAGCAGTGGGGCCTCGGCAGCCGAGAAGCCGCACTCCGCCGCAAGGTCGAATACGGCCTCGCGCGCCACGCCCGCGACCGCGGGGGGCGCGGGCGGGGTGAGGAGCGCACCATCGCGGCGGATCCATACCGACGCGGCCGCGCCATCGATGACGCGGCCGTCCGGCCCGACGAGCACCGCTTGACTGCTCGGACCGGTCGAGGCCTGGGCGGCGTCCCACACGGAGCGGTCGGCAGGTTTGGCCGCGCCCACAGGAAGCGCAGGAGCGGCGGCGACCCGCACGGTCGCGAGTGCCGGCCCCCCAGGGACGTCGAGTGAGGAGGGCCGGTCGGAGAGTTCGACTTCGACCTGGCCGTCGGGATGGGCCGTGATCCCGAGGCGGGAGTGCGCTACGGGACCTGCGGCGTCCAGGGCCTCGGCGACGCGCACTCGCACCCGTGCGAGCTGGGAGGGCCCGCAGCCCCCCGCCGCCAGACGCGCGAGGTGCAGCGTGAGCAGCGGCACGGCGCCCGCCACTACCCTGCAGGTCTCGCGAAGCGCGACGGCAGGGCTCCCGTCGCCTGTGAGGGGCGATGCCTTGAGGAGCGTCTCGAGGTACTCCTCGGCCGGGTCCGAATCGATAGTGATGCCACCTCCCACGCCCCAGGTGACGCGACCGCCCACCATCACAGCCGTACGGATGAGCACCGATGAGTCGAGTTCACCCGCGCGCGCGACGAACAGCGCACCGGTGTATAGATCACGCTCGCCCCGCTCGAGTCCAGACGCGATCCGCATCGCCGCACGCTTCGGAGCACCCGTGACCGAACCGCACGGGAACGTCGCCGCGAGAAGATCGGCGAAGGTCGCGTCCGCGCGCATCACGCCGTGCACGCGCGAGACCATCTGGTGGCAGTAAGGCGTGGGTACGACCTCGAGGAGCGGCTCCGCGACCACGCTCCCCGGCACGCACACGCGCCCGAGGTCGTTGCGTTCCATATCGACGACCATCACGTGTTCGGCGCGCTCCTTCTCGCTGCCGACGAGCTCCCGGGCGAGCGCGGCGTCGGACCCGAGGTCGGCCCCGCGCGGACGCGTGCCCTTGATCGGCCAGATCTCGGCGGTACGCCCGTCGGTGGTCGCGCGCACCCGCACGAACCGCTCGGGCGAGACCGACGCGACCGCGCGCGTTGGGAGCTCCACGTAGGCGTTCATGTCCGAGGAAGCCCGCTCCACGAGCGCGTCGAACGTCTCGAGCGGCGAGAGGACCGCCCAGCCCGCTATCCGGTAGGTGAGGTTGAGCACGTAGACGTCGCCGGCGGCGATCGCCTCGCACACCGCGTGCACGCCGGCGCGGAACCCGTGCGGGCTGGCCGAGGAGACCGGCGCCGCACACAGTGGCATCATCCGCCCCGGCGCTCGCGGACCTCCGCTCGCAGGCGGCTCCGTGGTCGCCGGCGGGACACCTGCTGCGGTCTCGCCAGAGGCGACACCTGCGTCCACCCAGCCTACGACGGTCGCGCTCCCGTCGTAGGCGGCGAGCACGGCCACGAGTGCGAATAGCCCGCGCCCTTCGAACACATCCTCGAGCGCGCGAGCCGCCTCTACGAGGGAGACTCTCTCGGCGACCTCGGCCATGCCTGCGACCGCGAACGTCTCGCCCCCGAACCACCCGCGCGCCGACGCGGGGAAGAGCCGCAGCGTGCACTCCTCCGGCCGGGAGCCTCTCGCGTTCGCCGAGGGGCACATCAGGACGTGCGCCCTAGTGACGAAAGTGACGGTGCCCGGTGAACACCATCGCGACATCGTGCTCATCTGCAGCCGCGATGACCTCCTCATCGCGCACCGAACCGCCCGGTTGGATGACCGCGGTCACACCCGCCGCCGCCACGACCTCGAGCGAGTCGGCGAACGGCATGAACGCATCGCTCGCGCAGACAGCGCCAGTGGCCTTGGCTCCAGCGTGCTCGACCGCTATCGCTGCGGACTTGACGCGGTTCATCTGGCCGGCGCCCACGCCCACGGTAGTGAATTCACGGGCGAGCACGATGGCGTTGGACTTCACGGACTTCGCCGCTTTCCACGCGAAGAACAGCTGTTCCAGCTCCTCGGGAGTGGGCGTGCGCTTCGTGGGCACGGTGAACGCATCGGAGTCCTCGGTCACCGAATCGCTGATCTGGACGAGCATCCCGCCCTCGACCGCCCGCGACTCGTAGTGACCGCCGGTCGGTCGGATGCCGTCCGTAGCGAGCACACGGATGTTGGGCTTGGCCGCGAGTAGCTCGAGCGCCTCGGGCTCGTAGGCCGGAGCGATCATCGCTTCGACGAACTGACCGTTCTCGAGGATGCCCTTCACGAGCATGCCGGGCACCGGCCGGTTGAACGCCATGACGCCGCCAAAGGCGCTCACCGGGTCGGCGTCGTGCGCGTTGAGGTACGCGGTCGTGATGTCGCCGGCGATCGCGATGCCGCACGGGTTCGTGTGCTTGACGATGACGCACGCAGCCTCGTTGAACTCGCGCACCGCGGTCCACGCCGCGTCGGTGTCGAGGATGTTGTTGTACGAGAGCTCCTTGCCCTGCAACTGCTCGCTGCGCGCCAGCGTGTGCTCCTTGCTGTCCACGAACCGGTAGAACGCGGCGCTCTGGTGCGGGTTCTCGCCGTAGCGCAGGTCCTGTACCTTGGCGAGGCGGAACCGCGCCTCGTCCGGGAACACGCCGTCCCTGGCGTAGCCGGACAGGTACATCCAGATCGCGCTGTCGTACGCGCTCGTCGTGCGGAAGACCTCGGTCGCGAGCGTCCGGCGCGTGTCGAGCGTGGTCGCTCCGCCGTTCGCGCGCATCTCGGCAAGGACGTCGTCGTACGTAGACGGGTCGGTCACGACCGCCACGCTCGCGAAGTTCTTCGCCGCCGAGCGCAGCATGCTCGGCCCGCCGATGTCGATGTTCTCGATGGCGTCTTCCTCGGTCACGCCCTCGCGCGCGACGGTCGCCTCGAACGCGTATAGGTTGACGACGACCATGTCGATCATGCCGATACCATGCTCCTCTGCGGCCGCCATGTGCTCCGGCACGTCGCGACGCGCGAGCAGGCCACCGTGGACACGCGGGTGCAACGTCTTGACCCGGCCGTCCATCATCTCGGGAAAGCCGGTGAGGTCGTCGATCGGACGCACGTCGACGCCCGCCTCGGCGAGCACCTTCGCGGTGCCGCCCGTCGAGACGATCTCGACCCCGAACTCGGAGGCGAGCGCCTGGCAGAACTCAGCCACACCCGTCTTGTCAGTCACCGAAACCAGCGCTCGCTTGACCGTCACCTGATCCATCGACACTCTCCCACTCTCATCTTGGACGCCGGACACTGCTGCACTATACCGCTTCCCGAAGCCTAAACGAGCGAAACCCCGATGCCGTAACGCTCACCGGCACCGGGGTCTTGCCGAGCGGTTCTGGATACTACCGCTGGATCTGCTCCCAGGCGCCACCGACCACGCGGTACGCCGAGATGATCTGCTGCTTGTTGTCGCCGTTCTCATCGAACTCGATGATGCCCGTCACGCCGTCGAAGCTGCCGTTGCGGACCGCGTCGCTCACGGCCGCACGGTCCGGACCGGCCTCGAGCACGGCGTTCACGAAGATGACGGCGGCGTCGTAGGCGTAGGAATCGTACGCCTCAGGGCTTACGCCGTACTCGGCCTCGTAGGCGGCGAGGAAGTCCTGGCCGCGCGCCTGCTGCTCGAGCGGCAGGCCGAGGGTGGTCGCCACATCGCCCTCGGCGTTGCCCTCACCGGCGACCTGGATGTACTCGTCGGAGAAGACGGCGTCGCCACCGATGAGCGGCACGTTGAGTCCGGCATCACCCATCTGCTCCGAGATGAGTCCTCCCTCGGTGTGAGCGCCCGCGTAGTAGATCGCCTGCGGCTCGATAATGCTCAGGCGCGTGATGAGCGGCTCGAAGTCGACCTCAAGCATCTGGATCTGCTCCCGAGCCACGACGGTCCCGCCGAGACGCTCGAACTCGAGCACGAACTCCTCGGCCAGGCCCTGACCGTACGGCGTGGAGTCGTCAATGACGGCAACGCGGTCGAATCCGAGGTCTTCGAGCACGAGCGAGCCGGCGTAGGAGCCCTGGGCATCGTCACGCGCGACGATGCGATTCACCACGCGCATGTCCCGGCTCGTGATCTGCGGGTCCGACGAGACGGTCACCATCGCCATGCCGGCGTCCTCGTAGACCGGGGAGGCGGGCATGGTGGACTCGGAGTCGAAGTGGCCGATCACCCCGACGACGTCGGCGTCACCGGCAAGCAGGTTGGCCACGTTGACCGCCTGCTTCGGGTCGGCCTGGTCGTCCTCGGCACGCAGCACGAACTCATAGCCCGCGGCAAGGACCTCCTCCGAGTTGTTCGCTTCCTTGAAGGCGAGCTCGACGGCGCGCCTCATGCCCTGACCGTACACGGCGTCGTCACCGGTGAGCGGGCCTGCGAAACCGATCTTGACCTGCACGAGTTCGTCGGGCGCCACATCGGGCACCTCTGGCTCGACGTCCGGCCCGCATCCTGCGAGCGCGAGTGTCGAGAGCATGAGCACGACAAGAGCAAGCGTCCCTGAACGGGACGTGACGCGATGGATCATGAGCTGGTCCTTTCGCCTCGCAGCCGCGATACGGCCGCCGAGCACGGTCCACCCGCACGAATATACCGCACGCGGTGCCCCGCCGAGAAGCGCGCCAACCCAGTACCCCGGCCGGTGCTAGGACTTGACGAGCACCACACTCTCGGTCATCGCCACGTACTCGATGCCCGCCGAGATACTCTGCCGGATCGTGCGGATATCGTCCTCGGACAGGGGCTCCTCGACCGGAAGCATCTTTCCGAGTACGCAGACGGTGTCGAACAGCGGGTCGACGACTCGCTCGGAGAACAGATCTCGGCCGAGCCGCTTCGCGAGCTTGAAATCGTACTCGTAGGCAGGAACACACCCGTGCATCCGCACGAACGCCTCTGTGGCGACGTAGAGCGCTGCGTGCAGGTACTCGTTCGCCCCCTCCCAGTCGCATTCCTGGTACGCGATCCGTGACTCGGTGATGGTGTCCCAGGCCTTGCGGATCGTGTCCTTCGCTCCATCCCTCGCCCCCTCGACCGGGAGCACGTAGCCGTCCTCGATCCATGACCGGCGCTCCATGCGGACTGCCTCCTCGAACCGGGATGAAAGGGCCGCGGTGCCCCCCTCGACACCGCGACCATACATGCAGTGTCGCAAGCAGGTCTTACCCAGGTCTTAACGCCGAGGTAGCAAGAGGTGTGGCCGACGAGTCTCAGGTGGGATCGGCGATGCGCGCGACCCTTCCGTCGACCGACACGCGGCCTTCGGCGACCCACTGCAGCACGCGCGGATACAGCTCGTGTTCGACGGCGTGGATCTTCGCTTCGAGTACCTCGATGGTATCGCCCTCGGCCACGCGGACCGGTTCTTGGGCGATGATCGGACCCTCGTCGAAGTGCTCGCTGGCGAAGTGCACGGTCACGCCGGTGACCTTCACGCCGTACTCGAACGCATCACGGATACCGGCCGGACCGGGGAATGCCGGCAGCAGCGCGGGGTGGATATTGAGTACGCGGCCGGTGAACGCGTCGAGGACCTCGGTGCCGAGCAGTCGCATGTAGCCTGCCATAGCCACGACATCGACCTCGTGGCCGAGGAGGATGTCGCGGATGGCCACGTTGTACGCGGCGAACGTCGTGTACGCCGTCCGGTCGACGTGTACCGCGGGCACTCCCGCCTTACGCGCGCGTTCCAGGCCGTAGGCATCTTCAAGGTTGGAGACCACGACCGCGACCTCGGCGTCGAGCCGCCCCTCGGCAGTCGCGTCGATGATCGCCTGAAGGTTCGTGCCGCTGCCCGAGATGAGCACGCCGATGCGCATCAGGCCATGCTCGCCGGTGTCGCCCTCGACCGCGTGCCCTCTCTCCCGCTCGTGCCCTCTCTCCCGCTCGTCACTCATAGACGACCACCCCGTTGCCTTCGACGATCTCCCCGATCTCGAACACGCGCTCGCCGGCGGCTTGCAGGTATGCGGCGGCGGCTGGTGCGTGCTTGGCCTCGCACACGAGCGCGTAGCCGACTCCCATGTTGAACGTGCGGTACATCTCGTCGTCGCCGAGCGCCGCCGCCGATGCGATGAGCCCGAACACCCCCGGCACCCGCCACGACCCGCGCACGACCCGCGCATCACACCCCTCGGGCAACACGCGATCGAGGTTCTCGGTGATGCCACCACCCGTGATGTGCGCCATGCCCTTGACGGAGGACTCAGCAAGCAGGTCGAGGACCGGGCGCACGTAGATGCGGGTGGGCTCTAGCAGGATGTCGGCCAGTGTGGCGCCGCCGAGGTCGACACGTGGCAGCTCAAGCTCGTCCTCGTGACCCTCGACGAGCACGCGGCGCACGAGCGAGTAGCCGTTCGAGTGGATGCCCGACGATGCGAGGCCCAAGATCACGTCGCCGGGGCGGATCTGCGACCCGTCGACCATCTTCGGACGGTCGACCGCTCCCACGCAGAAGCCCGAGAGGTCGTAGTCGCCGGGCTCCATGACGCCGGGGTGCTCGGCCATCTCCCCTCCCACGAGCGCGCAGCCGGCCTGGCGGCACCCCTCGGCGATGCCCGAGACGATATCGGCCGCCAGTTCGGGGTCGAGCGCGCCGATAGCGAGGTAGTCTAGGAAGAAGAGCGGCTCCGCGCCGCACGTGAGGATGTCGTTCGCGCACATCGCGACGAGGTCGATGCCGACGGTATCGTGTCGGTCGAGAAGCTGGGCGAGCCGGAGCTTCGTGCCCACACCGTCGGTGCCGCTCACGAGGACTGGGTCGCTCATCTCCTTGAGAGCGGCGGCGCTGAACAGCCCGCCGAACCCGCCGATGTCCCCAACGACCTCGCGGCGGTACGTCGAGCGCACCGCGTCGCGGATGAGGTTCACCGCCCTGGCCCCGGCTGCCGTATCGACGCCGGCATCGCGGTAGGTGGTACGGCGGGTGTCGTCGTTGTCGCTCATCGGTCTCCTCGGCGGGTCGCTTCGTGCGGTGCGTGCGGCATCTGCGGGCCGGTGCGGTCGTGCAGGCGGGTCCTGCGTGCGAGATGACACCGGATGGTCATTCTATCGTAGCGCGACCACCCTAGCCGAGCACGCCACCGAGCGTGGCGGCCGCCGCGCACGCAGCAGCCGCGACGGCCCCGCCTGCGAGCCAGCCGGTGCCGTGCGTGACGCGCGATCCAGCGAACGCACCCGCCCACGCAGGAAGCGCGTACCCGGCAGCGAGCGACACGAGTCCCCAGGCGACGAGCGGCGCGACCTCGGCGGCGACCGAGCCCGCACCCGCGGATTCGACGGTCGCCGCTACCACGGCTGCCACGCGCACGCCGTCGCCGAACGCCCAGGCGGCGAGCACGACGGCGACCGCCGACGCGATACGGGAGAGGGCCCCCAGAGCGCCACCGAGCACTACGCCGATGAGCGCGGCGACAGGGTTGAAGGAGAGGCCGAGGAGCGCGCCGAGGCCGACCTCGGCCATGAGCGACACCTACCCGGCCTCCTCGCACGACTCGAGAGACAGCTTGCCCTTGCGTATCCCGTCCGGGACATCGATGGGGTATGCGCCATCGAAACAGGCGAGGCAGAACTCGTCGGGTGCGCATCCTGTGGCGCCTACCAGATCTTCGAGAGAGAGGTAGGCGAGCGAGTCCACGCCGATGTGGTCGGCGATCTGTTCCACGGACATGGCCGACCCGATGAGCTGTTCTTGCGAATCGGTGTCGATGCCAAAGAAGCAGGGCCAGCGCACCGGCGGCGAGGTGATGCGCATGTGCACCTCGGTGGCACCGGCATCGCGAAGCAGCTGAACGAGCTTGCGCGACGTGTTCCCGCGCACGATCGAGTCGTCGACCACGACGAGGCGCCTACCCTCGATGACGTGACGGAGGGGGTTCAGCTTGAGCTTGATGCCCTGCTGACGGATCGACTGCGTGGGCGAGATGAACGTACGCCCGATGTAGCGGTTCTTGATGAGTCCCTCGCCAAAGGGGATGCCGCTCTCCTCGGCGAACCCGACCGCTCCGGGCACGCCGGAGTCGGGCACGCCGATGACGAGGTCGGCCTCGGCTGGAGCCGACCGCGCGAGTGCCGCGCCCATCTGCCTGCGCGCCTCGTAGACGGTGCAGTCGTTGAGTACGCTGTCCGGACGCGCGAAGTAGACGAACTCGAACACGCACAGGCTCGGTTTCTCCGCCGGGACGGCAAGTTCGACCTCGAGTCCGTCTGCCGATATCTTGACCATCTCGCCCGGCTCGATCTCGCGCACGTGCTCGGCCCCCACGATATCGAGCCCGCACGTCTCGCTTGCGACGACCCAGTGGCCACCAGCAGTCTTGCCGAGGACGAGCGGGCGGATCCCATACGGGTCGCGGAACGCGTAGAGGGCGTTCTCCGTGATGAGCACCACCGAGTAGGCGCCTTTGATGAGGCGCATCGTCTCGCGGATGCCCTCGCGGATGTGGTTGTGGGCCTGCGTGTAATGGCCGATGAGCGTAGCGATGACCTCGGAGTCCGTGGTCGAGCGGAAGCGGATGCCGTTGCCCTTGAGGTCCTCCCGCAGCTCGTGGGTGTTCACGAGGTTCCCGTTGTGCGCGAGCGCGATCACCTGGTGGCCGATGGCCGAGAGGTGCGGTTGCGCGTTCTCCCACGAGGTGCTCATGCCCGTAGTCGAGTACCGCGTGTGGCCGATGGCGACGTTGCCGGTGAGCGAGTCGAGGTCCGACTCACGGAAGACCCGGCTCACGAGGCCGAGGTTCTTGGTGACCGTGACCGTCTCGCCGTCGCCCACAGCGATGCCAGCGGACTCCTGTCCGCGGTGCTGGAGTGCGTGGAGTCCGAAATAGGTGAGCCGCGCGACATCCTCCCCTGGGGCGTAGATGCCGAAGACGCCGCACGCCTCTTCGGGGCGGTCGGGACGCTCGGAGCGCTTGATGAGGCTCCGTTCGTCGTCGCTATGAGATTCGCAGGCGCGAGGGCAGGTGCGGGAGTCTGTCATCGGTGCGAGATCCAAACGGTGTGGGCGCGGACGAACGCGCGTAGGATAGCACGATTCGCAGGCGCGCGCGTCAGGCTGCATCGACCGCTCGTCGGGCCAGGTTAAGTGCCCCTCGGGCCCTCCCGATAGAGCTGACGGGACCCCTCCCCCTCCTCACGCCGCAAGGAAGGACCGTGATCCGTATGCTTCGACAACACCGCCTACCCGCCTGGCGGCTCGCCCTCTCGACAGCGCTCGTCATCGCTCTGACGGTGATGCCGCTCGCATCAGCGGGTGCCGCCGGTCCGGGTATCCCGGAGACCGTCGCCGAGTACGCACCCGACCGGGTGCTCGTGGGCTTCAAGCCGGGCACGCCAGTCGCGGCCAGCGCCGCCGCACACGCTGCGGTGGGCTCTCGCGTCGAGGGACGCATCCCTCAGATCGACGTCGAGATCGTAAAGATCCCTTCAGGGCGCACGGTCGAGGGCCTCATCAGGGCGTACCTCAAGAACCCGAACGTGGCCTTTGCGGAACCCGACTACATCGTGACCGCGACAGCGATCACCCCCGACGACCCGTACTACTCGAATCAGCAGTACTACATGGAGAGCATCGCCGCTCCGGAAGGGTGGGCGATCGCCACCGGTAGCAGCGACGTGACGGTCGCGATCCTGGACACGGGAGTCAATCCCCACCCTGACCTTGCCGGGCGCATCATAGAGGGTCGAGACATCATCAACGGAGACGACGATCCTGCGGACGACCACGGTCACGGCACGATAGTCGCCGGCATCGCCGCCGCCAACGGCAACAACTCAATCGGCGTGGCCGGTATCGACTGGGCCGCGAGGATCATGCCGGTCAAGGTGTTGGGCTCGAACGGCTCTGGGACGAGCAGCTCGGTGGCGCAGGGCCTCACCTGGGCAGCAGATCACGGTGCCGACGTCATCAACATGAGCCTCGGCGGAACGACGAGCAGCAACACGATGCAGAACGCGTGCGACTACGCGTACGGCAAGGGCGCTGTCTTGGTCGCAGCCGCAGGGAACGACGGCACGAGCACGCTGAACTACCCTGCCGCATACGAGAGCGTCATCGCGGTCGCCGGACTCAACATCTACTGCGACGCCCGTGCAACCTGGTCGTCTCACGGAGAGGGTCTGGAGCTGAGTGCGCCTGGCACGCGCATATGGACGACCACGTTCGATGGGTCGTACGCGTTCGCATCAGGCACCTCCGTGGCATCGCCTCTCGTCGCAGGCTTGGCGACCCTCGTACTGTCGGTAGAGCCCTCGCTCAAGCCGGCCGATGTCCGCTCCATACTCAACTCGACAGCGACGGACCTCGGCGATCCCGGCTGGGACATCGAGTACGGCTGGGGACGGATCCACATGGAACGAGCCCTGCTTGCTGCAGGCGGCTCACACGCACCTGAGCCGACCCCCGAGCCCGAGCCTGCTCCGGAGCCCGAACCGGAACCTCAGCCAGCCCCCGAGCCCGAAGCCGATCCGGAGCCCGAACCGGAGTCGGACGAGACCCCTCCCTCGGTGAGCATCGTGAGCCCCTCGGACGGAGCCGTGCTGTCGGGTAACGTGAGGATCGATGCCTCAGCGACCGACGACAGCGGCATCGCCCGCGTCGACTTCTACGTAAACGGCGTCCTCATCGGCTCGTCTTCGGCGGCACCATACAGCCAGCGCTGGAACACGAAGCACTATCCCGACGGTTCGCATGCGATCGAAGTGGTTGCCGTCGATACGCACGGAAACAGCGCGAGCGCGAGCATCGACGTCACCGTATCGAACTCGAAGAGCAGTGGCGGAGGCCCCGGCAGGACGACGGGGCCCAAGAGGTAGGAACGGTTCGTCGCCCGAGCCGATCACTTGAGGCAAAGACAGGGGCCGCCCGCATCGAGGGCGGCCCCTTAGTCGTTGTCACGCACAGGCGCGGTGGCTGCTCAGAGGCTGCTACGGAAGCGCCCCTCGAACAGCGGGCCAACCATCTGCAGCGAGTTCGCGTGCGAGCTGTGGGTCAGCAGCGACCCAGCAGTCCCACGTCCACTCGGGCAGCCATTCCTCGGTACCGCTGTTGTTGAACTCGCCGAGCAGCTCTCCGATCGCCCTGATGGTCGTGATGTCCTTGTCGTCGATCGCCTCGCAGAAGGCGTCCTTGGCGGACATGCCGTTGTACGTAGGCATCGTCGACCCAAGGCCCTCGTTCAGCGTCGCCGCGACGAGTTGCCGCGAGGTCTGCAGCACTGCCTTGTGGTAGTTGCTGAGCCTCGGGGCACCGGACATCTGTGGCCAGTTCAGCACCGCCATGACCTCTTCGATGCTGTCGAGCTCGGTCCAGCAGATGTCGATCTCTCCTCCGATGGAATCGAAGACGAGCTCCGTCATGCACGGATGCGTCTGCCAATACCCGATGGTGCGCGTAACGCCGGTGCGCTCCCAGCGGTTCACCATCGTCGCACCCTCGAGCGTCTCGGGTCCGAGGACGACCGTGCTCCACTCGGCGTCGTAGAACTTCCAGTAGATCTCCATGCCCTCGAACAGCTGAACCTCGCCGGAGTAGAGGCACTCTTCACCGGGGACCGGCGCGAGCTCGACCACATGCCACGGATCGTCGCCCGTGAGACTCCATGCTGCGTAGTACGTGCCACCAGCTGGCTCCACGCATGCGGTCAGTTCAAACGTCTTGAGCGTCCTTGGCTCGACAAACACGTTCTCCACCGTCGCGGATCCGGCTATAACCTCAGAGAGGACCGGCGTGATGTTGTTATAGTACCGAGTCCCGTTGCTGTAGCCGGAAACCTCGAAGTAGTACCAGATCTCGGTGCCGCACTCGAAGAGTGTCTCGGCGTAGAAGCTGCCATCGTCCTCATCGAGCACGACCTCCGTCCAGCCGACTCCGTTCTCGGCCAGAGCCGGGTCCTCGAGCGCGTAGAATGCCGAGAGCTCGATCTCATCGAAGAGCAGTGTCAGCAGCTCAGGAGTGTTCCAGAGCCATGCCTTGAGGCAGAGCTTGAAGTCGTTGGTGTACGGGCTGCCGTCGAGCATCAGGGTCTCCGGCCCATCCACCGCGGACTCGAACACGACGTTCATCCCATCGTAGACGACCCACTTCCACCAGATAGTCGTGTCGTCGTCATGGTAGGTCGTGCCGGCATACACGCCGTTATCGTCCGTGAGCGCCACCTCGAGCCAATCGGTCGCCGGATCGAATGTCGCGTCTGCAGGATCGACTTCACTGTAGTACGCCTTGTAGTCGTATCCTTCACCCGCGAACGCGTCGGGAGCCGTGAACTCCCAGTTCTTCTGCACGGCAGCATCAGCGCACAGGCAGAAGCCGACATGGCTGATGCCCAGTCCACTCGGTGTCTCCAGATCCCAGTCCTCGGTTACGCCATCCGGGTAGCCACCGTCGGCGTACCAGTACAGGTTGCCATGGAGACCCTCTGGTCCCGCACCACCCTTGACGTAGACTGCTCCAGTCCTGCCGCCCTCGATCTCGAAGCTGACCATGTTCCGGTTGGAGCCATAGATCTCGATACTGACCGTTACGGTAGCCTCACCCGTGGAGTCGCACCTGGGTACGCTCTTGCTGACCGTGTACGTCTCAGGCCCGTCGCCAGTCGGCCCAGGAGTCTCGATCTTCAGCCACTGGTCTTCAGGACAGTTGACCGGCGGACTCTTCAAGTCGAACGTCGCACTCGTTTGCAGAATCGGGTCGACCAGCGGACGGGTCTCCTCAGCCACTGCGACCCCGGAGAACGGGATACTCATCACAACGAACACGGAGAGCACCGCAATCCTCGCCAGTCTGCTAACTCGCCATCGTTTCATACGCCCCCTCCTTACTTCCGGCGCGCGATGCGCCATGATGTGTGTCCAGACACGGCCTACACGGTTCCTTGAACCTGTTGAGCCGTCACCCCTCCTCTCGATGTGGGTGCCCCTCCCGCTCACGAGTGCTTTGAAGACGACAAAGACCGGCACCAGGGGGCCGGTCTCACCACTCGCTCCTCGTCGGCCACTGGTGACCGAGTAACGGCCGACGTGTCCTCGCTTCACCCCGTGCGATCCAGGCATCGCCTGTCAACGCACCTCTAGGTTCAATGATTCCCTGCTGCAAACCATTCATGAGTATGATTCCGACAGGCGGCAGCTTGAGACCGCTTGTTGGCCGCCGCTCGCCGGACAGATATCGCGCAGAACCGTCTAGCGCAAGGCGGCCTTCCGCCACCGCCTCACGAAAGCGACGACGAGCGCGATCACCCGCCACTCGCCGAGGAGTACGCAGGACTTGGCGAACCCGAGTCCGGTGAGGCCGTCCATGCTCTGTCAGGGGTCTCCCGCGTATCGTACCTACCCCTCGCGCAGCTCCTCGCTCGCGAATGTCTCCTCGGGGTGCACGTACGTGGCGAGCGCGTCCTCGTAGATGCCCTCCAGCGCGGCCACCTCGGCGTCGACGAGCCCGTCGATGCGCAGCGACTCGCCACCCACCTCGCCCACGACCGCGTAGGGCACACCGTGAGAAAGTGCGATCTCGATCACACGGTTGACGTCGTCCTCGACCACACTCACCACGGCTCGGCCCTGAGTCTCGGAGAACAGCGCCGCGACCGGCGGCAGCATGTCCCCGTTTTCGTCGAGGTCTAGGTGGACGTCGGCGCCGACGCCGCCCGCGATGCAACTCTCGGCGAGCGCGACAGCAAGGCCTCCCTCCGAGCAGTCGTGCGCCGAGCGCAGCAGCCCCTCACCGATCGCAGCGAGCAGCACCTCGCGCAACGCGGCCTCGTGCTCGAGGTCCACGCGCGGCGGCGCGCCCGCGACGGTGTCGAACGCGACCTTGAGGTACTCGCTCCCGCCGAGTTCGGCCTCGGTTTCGCCGAGGAGCACGATCACGTCGCCCGCCTCCTTGAACGCGAGCGTCGTGTGATGCGCGACATCCTCGAGGATACCCACGAGCCCCACGGTGGGCGTGGGGTAGATCGGCTGGCCGAACGACTCGTTGTAGAAGGAGACGTTGCCGGAGATGACGGGCGTCTCCCACGCGCGGCACGCGTCCGCCATGCCGCGGATGGCCTCACGGAAGGTCCAGAACACCTCGGGCTTCTCGGGAGAGCCGAAATTGAGGCAGTCGGTGATCGCTGCGGGCCGCCCGCCGGAGCACGCGACGTTACGCGCCGCCTCGGCCACCGCGATCTGCGCGCCCACGTACGGGTCGAGGTAGACGTAGCGGCCGTTGCAGTCGCTCGAGACCGCGATACCGCGCTCCGTGACCTCGCCCCGGCCAGGAAGCCCGATGCGTAGCACGGCGGCGTCGGAACCGGGCAGGACGACCGTGCCCTGCATGACCTGGTGGTCGTACTGCTCCCAGATCCACCGGCGCGAGCAGATGTTGGGGCTCGCGAGCAGGTCGAACAGCGTGGATGTGAGCATCTCGGGCTCATCGGGGTGGTCGAACTCCGCGAGCGGGTCGAACGCGTGCAGCTCGTCGAGGTACGCGGGGCGCTCGGCGGCCGGGTCGTAGATCGGCGCGTCGTGCGCGAGCGTGGCGGCGGGCATGTCGCCCACCACCTCGTCGCCCTCGCGGATGACGAACCGCCCGGTGTCGGTGACCTGTCCGATGACGGTCGCGGGCAGTCCCCACCGCTCGCAGATGTCCTGGACCTCGCCGAGGCTCTCCGGCGTGACGACCGCGAGCATGCGCTCCTGCGACTCTGACACCATGATCTCGAACGGCTTCATCGCGTCCTCACGCTGCGGCACGAGCGTCACATCGATCTCGAGTCCCACCCCTCCGCGCGACGCCATCTCGCTCGCGCTCGACGTGAGCCCGGCCGCGCCGAGGTCGCCGAGCGCCACGAGCAGGTCGCGCGAGAGCAGCTCGAGACACGCCTCGATGAGCAGCTTCTCGGTGAACGGGTCGCCCACCTGGACGCTCGGGCGCTTCTCCTCGGCCTTCTCGTCGAACTCCTGGCTCGCGAGCACGCTCGCGCCGCCGATGCCGTCACGCCCGGTCGTCGAGCCGATGAGCACGAGCAGGTTACCCGGCCCGGCCGCGACCGCCCGCATGAGGTCCTCCTCGCGCATGAGCCCGATGGCCATCGCGTTGATGAGGCAGTTGCCCTCGTAGGCCTCCTCGAAGTAGACTTCGCCGCCCACCGTGGGCACGCCGAGGCAGTTGCCGTACCCGCCGATGCCGGCCACAGCACCCTCGAACAGGTAGCGCTGGCGCGGCTTGTCGAGCGTACCGAACCGCAAGCTATCGAGGATCGCGATCGGGCGCGCGCCCATCGTGAAGATGTCGCGGATGATGCCGCCCACACCGGTCGCCGCGCCCTGGTAGGGCTCGATGGCCGAGGGGTGATTGTGCGACTCCATCTTGAACGCGACCGCCCACCCGTCACCCACGCCGATGACACCGGCGTTCTCGCCCGGTCCCTGCAGCACGGCAGGCCCCTCGGTCGGGAACATGCGGAGCGCCTTGCGCGAGTGCTTGTAGCTGCAGTGCTCGGACCACATGAGCGAGTACATGTAGAGCTCGGTCACGGTGGGTGTACGGTCGAGGATCTCGACGACGTGCTCGTACTCGGCGGGCTTCAGGCCGAGCTCCTCGGCAAGGCGGGGCGCTAACTCGGGCGATAGGTCGGCACGCATGCGGTGTGGGTCCTCCCCAGTGGTCGGGTCGCGGTCTGTCGCGGCGCGGTCGTGCGGTCGCGCGGGGCGACACGTGCATTGTAGCCGAGGGGGGCGCGGTGTGCGCCCCCGGAGCCGACCCCGGGCAACCTCACTCCTCGGCCACCACCAGATGCACGCCGGGGTAGTCGCCGTGTGCGCACTCGTCGGCGCTCGCGAGCGTGGCGCCGAGCAGGGCAGCGCACGCGGGCGCGAGTGCGTCGTAGAACGAGCAGCCGAGGGTCTCGCACTGGCGCGCAGCCTCGGCCACCACCTCGTCGGACAGCGACAGGATCGCGATGCCGGAGGCGGTGATCCGCTCCCATGCGGGGACGACATCGCGCGGCGTGTAGTGCCGGGCAACGACGGACAGCACCTCGTGGACGAAGTGCGTCGGCGCCGCGAGCGACAGTTCACCAACGGCTGCCCGTGCCTGGAGTTCGAGTGCACCTTCGCGGCCCGACTCAGGCTTGAACCACTTCACGCCCACAGAGGCATCCAAGACATAGACGGGACGTCCCCCGCTCATCGACGGTCCTTGCGAACGTCTCGCATCGGTGCGCTGTCGTGGGTCTCGCGGACCTCGCGAAGAATCTCGAGCGAAGGCCGGTCGTCGCGGACCTCGCGTCCGATGTGGAACGTCCGCATCCCCTCGAGCGCCTCGAGCATCCGTGCGCGGCGCGCCTCGTCGACCCGCTCTTCGCGCGTCTTGTCGAGATACGTCGCGAGCGATTCCTGCACGAGTTCGCTGCGGGAAACGCCCGACTCGGCCGCCTCGGCGTCGAGACGCGCGAAGAGGTCGTCGGGGAGCGAGATGGTGATCTTGGCGGTCACGCGGATGCGCCTCCTCGGTCATACCATTATTCGTACCTATGGTATGACCGAGGAGGGCGGCGTGTCAAACCGCGAGATACACGCGGCCGCGCTCGGCCGCACGATGCGTAGGCTGCTTCCGAGTGCGCCTACCTTCCCCGGTAGACGTCGCGCCGGTGCCCGACCTTCACCACCCAGACGGTGACCACGTCGTCTTCGATCTCGTAGACGATGCGGTAGTCGCCCTGCCGGATGCGATAGCGGTCGCG
>SKMN01000074.1 GCA_007121015.1 Coriobacteriia bacterium | reverse complement strand
TGCTCGGCAACCCGGTCGGCCCGGTCGAGGACGAGGCGTGCATCGAGGTCATCGACCCGTGCATCGCCATCGAGAAGACCGTCGACTTCGACGGTGACGGCATCTTCAGCGATGTCGAGACCGGTCCCTACGACGGGACCGCGACGTGGAAGATCGTCGTTTGGAACTGTGGCGACAGCGACCTGTTCGACGTCATGGTCGAGGACACCAACGGCATGATGTGGGGTCCGTTCGACCTGGCTGTCGGCGAGTCGTGGGAAGAGGTCTACGATGAGGCCAACATCGTCGCAGACAAGACCAACACCGCGACCGCTGAGGCGCTCGACGTACTCGGCAACCCGGTCGGCCCGGTCGAGGACGATGCCGCTGTGATCGTCGAGATGGTAGGCGACGCCACACGGACCATCGGTTTCTGGAAGACCCACTGCGACTACACCGATCATGTGTTCGTCGTCCACCTCGGTGGCACGATGGACCTCGGTTGGAAGACGCTCACCGACACCAGCGAGGTGTTCGGCATCCTGTGGTCGAACCCCGCAAGGGACTCAGAGGGTCAGCGTCGTAGCCCGTTGTGTCAGGCGAAGATCCTGCTGTCACAGCAGCTCGTAGCGGCGATACTCAACACCGGGCTCGATAACGGCGCACCGGTTCCCGCAGATCCGATGCATCCAGGCATGAACATCATCGAGAGTGCGCAGGCGGCGTTGGCGGCCTGTGACGACCGAGCGGAGATGCTGCGCATCAAGGATCTGCTCGACATGTACAACAACAGCGGCACCGAGGTGGAGATCGAGGACGCCGACGGCTTCCCGGTCGGCTCTGCCGATCCACGGTGTGCCAAGGACTGGGCGGACCTGACCGCGGGCGATTGTCCGTAGGCAGGAATCCGTCGACTCTTCGTCCGCGAACGGAGGGCGGCCCCCGCGGGGCCGCCCTCCTCGTGTGAGTATCTCCTTATCCTGCGCTTCCGCTAGAATCGGCAACGAGGGGCCTGGGCTGTGTGGGCACGGTCGGCGGGGAGCGAGCGCGGGAGGAGGAGAGGGAGACGGAACGCGTGCCTCCATCGGTGAGGGACAGGCGACCGGTCACCGCTGCCACGGTGTGGCGGTTGGGCGTCGTCTACGTGCTCGCGTTCGTCGCGCTGCGGACCGCCGGCTCGCTCGAGCCGGTCGCACTGGGGGCCGCACGACTGTTGTTCGCAGGTGCGGTAGCGGTGACACTCGCCGGGACGATGCGCGCATGGCGTTCCTCCCGCGGGAGTGGCGACGC
Organism: Coriobacteriia bacterium; assembly: GCA_007121015.1. Classification (GTDB taxonomy): domain Bacteria; phylum Actinomycetota; class Coriobacteriia; order Anaerosomatales; family SLCP01; genus SLCP01. The sequence goes on along the minus strand of SKMN01000074.1, from coordinate 6,092 downwards.
TTGGACGTGGACTTTTCTGGTGGCGATGCTCGCGACCCTTCTCGTCGGCCACGTCTGGTTGAACGCGACCCGGGCGATCATGGGGCCCGAGGCCACGTTCGTACCGTCGGTACCGTCGGGATTCGACGTCGCTAACCTTGTCGCAGGGGGCTTTCTTCTCGCAGCGGCCGCGTCACGGGTGACGTTCGGCAGGGCTGAACCGCTCGTCCGCGCTCGCCGTGTCGCCGATACGACGGGCACGATGGCGGTCGTGTTCGCAGTCGGTTACGCGACCTTCTCGCGTGTGCCCGGAACGCCCACCACCGATATCGTGTTGAGCGCCCTGTACGTGGCATCCGGCGTCGGCGTACTCGCCGTGGCGACGATGCTATTCGTCGGCTATAAGCGTGCGGCGTGGACCGATTGGGAGAAGGCGTTCGCCGCCGCGCTCGTCGTCTACGGATGGGCACTTGTCGGCTACCCCGTGTGGCGTCGGGTGGTGGCGACTCCTCGTCTCGAAGGCATCGAGGTGCTCATCGAGGCCTCGTTGCTGGCGGGTCACGTCGCACTGCTAGCCAGTTCGACACTCCGCGCGTCCGACGGGCTCTCATGCGTCGCGTACGATCGGAGTTCCGCGTGGATAGGTCGCCTCGGCCCCTCGATGAGCTTCGCCCTCACCGCGTCGAGTATCTCGGTGATCGCTGTTCCGGTGCTCGGATCGGCGGCACTGTCCGCCCCCCGCGGTTCATCGCATGCATTCGTCTACTTCGCCGCCGCTGCCGTCTCGTGTGTCGCGATGGTCACGAGGACGTCTATCGCCGGACTCGAGACGGGCATGCTGCGGGTGAGCGCCGAGCGGGACGCCCTCACCGGCGTACTCGACCCGGGTACCGCACGCGCTCGCCTGGCTGAGTGGGTGCGGACGGCCACGAGGTACGACGAGCACCTGTCGATCGTCGTGTTCGATCTCGATGACTTCGGGGTGGTGAACACGCTGTACGGCGTCGAGGAGGGGGATCGCCTCATCGCTCACGCAGCGGAAGCGCTGTCGGCGGTTCTTCGCCCGGGGATGCTCGGGCGTCTCGGTGGGGACGAGTTCGTCGCAGTCGTCGACGGGGCAGACCGCAGGACGGCGTTACGTGTCGCCGAGGAGATGCGGACGGCGTTGGCCAACGTGCTGACCGCATCCGGACTACCGCTCACCGCCTCGTGGGGCACCGCGACCTGCCCCGACGACGCCGACGGGGCCGAAGGACTCATCATCCGAGCCGACAGCGCCCAGCACTGGGCGAAGCACCACGGCAAAGACCGGGTCGTCCAGTACGAGGCATCTTCTCTCGGCGTGCTGGACGAAGTCAGCCGGTTCATCCGGGGGGAGGAGGGCGACGAGCGCGCGATGCTCGTAGCGGTGTCGAGGACGTGCGACCAGTACCTCGATGGACGACCGCATCACGCTCGGAACGTCGCCGCGTTATCTGTGCTCGTGGCACGGCGTCTCGGTCTCGACGGCTCCGACGTCCAGGACATCGAGCTAGCCGCCCTCGTGCATGACATCGGCAGGATAGCGATCGGTGTAGAAGCCCACTCCTCGCGCAGGCGAGCGGTACCGTGCACCGGATCCGACGAGGAGTGTCACCCGGTGGTCGGCGCGGCGATACTCGATTCGACCTCGTTCTCGCGCCTCGCGCCGGTCGTTCGAGCTCACCACGAGCGCTGGGACGGGACCGGCCATCCCGATGGTCTTCGTGGCGCGGAGATCCCGCTCGCGACTCGCATCGTCAGCGCGTGCGACGCGCTCGAGCGTCTGACTGCGGGATCGGCAGGACGACGCCCGCTGTCGCGCGCAGCAGCGCTTCACGAACTCGACCAACGCATGGGAACCGCGTTCGACCCGGTGGTGACCGAAGCGCTGATCGAGGTCGTCGGCGAGAGCACCGTCCTCGGATGGAAGGAGGAGCCGGCATGGCGGTGAGCGGCCTCACGCCACGAGGACGGCTTGTGCGCCGCGGCGGATGGCTGCTATTCGGCGCGCTCATCGTGTCGCACGTCATGCTCGTGTTGCCATTGGGAGGCGAGCGCAGCGAGGTCATGTTCTCGTGGGGACTCGGCATGGTGCCGATGGCGATGTCCGCCGTTGGCTCCTGGGTGGTGTTCGCGCGGGTCTCGGGAGAGGAGCGGCGCTTCTGGGGCCTGCTCGCGGTGGCGACCACGCTGCTCTTCTGGGGCGAGCTGTACTTCGTCCGCTGGGTCGTCATGATCGACCCTCTCGGTCCCCGACTGCCGCATCCCTTCGAGCTCATCCAGGCGTCAGCAGCGCTCGCATTCTTCGCGCTGGTGATGTCGATGACCCGGTTCGGCACGGAACCGCGTGTGGTACGCGTGCGGTACTACCTCGACATGGTTGCGGTCATGCTGATCGGCTACGCCATCGTCTACCGGTTCGTGCTCGATCCACTCTTCGCCGAGATACCCCGGCGGTCGCTCGGCCTCGTACTCGTGGGGTCGGCGTATCCGGTCCTCGGCACCGTGATGATCCTCGCCACGTTCAGCACGCTCGTCGGCTACAAGGTCTACCGCTGGCGGATGTGGGAACGACTCGTGGCTCTGTCGATCACCATCTATTCACTCGGCATCCTCGGCTGGCCGTGGTGGTACCTCTCGTACCAGACGTCCGCCGACCCGAAGATAGCCGGTTCGATCCTCGAGTACGTCTTCACGACCGGCCATTTCCTGCTCTTCATGGCGGTCGTCTACCGGCTCACCGAACGCGGAAGCCGTCCGACTCCTCGGATGGTGCGGGCGTCGCTCGACATCTCGCCCCGCCTGGCTGCCGCGGTTCCCGGAGCCTTGGCTCTGGCCGTGCCGCTCGTCGCGGTCTCATCGCTGACCGTGGCAGGCGACGAGGTCCCCACCGTCATGCTCGTCCTTGCACTGGCGCTCGCATCCGTGCTCGTCGTTCGCAGCTGGCTCGTCACGTTCGAGCGCGCGCACCTCTTCGAGCGCTCGGTGCGCGATTCGCTGACCGGGATGAGGAATCGCCGTGCGTTCGCGGCGTCGCTCCGCGAATCACTCGATACGACGTCTGCAGCGCGGACCGCCCTGCTTGCGTTCGATATCGATGGGTTCAAGCGCCTGAACGAGGTTGGCGGACACCTTCATGGCGACCGCGTGCTCCGGGAGGTAGCGGCTATCGTGACCGAATGCGTCGCGTCGCGGCCGGATCGCGCGTTCCGGGTGTCGAGTGACGACCTGTTCGTCGTCGTGCCCCACGTCGATGTACCTCACGTCCTCGCCTCGGCCCGGCGGTGCGTCGATCGCGTATCAGAGGACGTGACCGTAGCCACGCTGCCCGTCTCGCTCACGGCTGGCGTCGCGATGTATCCCGATGATGCCGAGGATCCGGAGACCCTGGTGCAGCGTGCGCTTGCCGCTCAGCGCTGGGCGAAGTCGCTTGGCGTCCGCGTGGCGACCTACGCCGATGTGGGCAGGGGAGCGCCGGTCGAGCGTGTCGAGACGGCCAAGAACACCGCCGTGCGTGCACTCGCGCACGCGTTGACGACGGCGGTCGATGAGGTCGAGCCAGGCATGCGCGGGCACTCTCGGGCGGTCGCCGATGTCGCGGTGAGACTCGCCGAGGAGATGGGTTTCGAGCCGGGTCGCGTGCGGGCGATCGAGATCGCGGCGCTCCTGCACGATGTGGGGAAGCTTGCGGAGCGCTCGGCCGAGGAGTCGGACCGCACCGGCGGGGACCCCACGGGAGCCACCCATGCCGCCGCAGGCGAGCACTTCCTGCGCACCGCGCGGATGTCGCACCTCATTCCGTGGGTACGCGCGCACCACGAGCAGTGGAACGGCCGTGGCGGGCCTGACGGTCTGTTGATGGAGGCCATCCCGCTCGAGGCGCGGATCATCGCGGTCGCCGACGCGTTCGACTCGATGCGCCGAGGAGGGAAAGGTGGTGTGGCCCTGGGCCATCACGGCGCGCTCCGCGCACTCGAGCTAGAGGCCGGCCGACGGTTCGATCCGACCATCGTGCAGGTGCTCGTCAAGCAGCTATGGGGGGCCGAGAATCCCTTTACCCGCCGTGCGGATGGGGGAGCGTCAGCCTAGCGAGGCCATGACCTTCGAGATGTCCCGGGGCTCCTCGGCCTGACGCCAACCGGGCTCCGCAGCCGCGTCGACTCCCTCGTTGTACGTGGGCAACTCCTCATCGAGGTAGTAGATGCCGATGGGCACGCGGCACTCGTCGGGTGCACACGTCATCTCGTGGAAGGTCGTGAGCGAGAGGTCGAACGCCGCCGTGCGGTCGGTGACGTCGTGCGCGGTCTCTTCGAGCTTGTAGACGCGCTCCCTGAACCACGAAAACGTGTTGAGCCTGTTGAACGTCACGCACGGCTGGAAGACGTCGACGAGCGCGAAACCACTGTGCGTGATCGCCTTCTTGAAGAGCTCAGCGAGGTGAGGGATGTCGCCTGCGAACCCGCGCGCGACGAACGAGGCGCCCTGCGCAAGCGCGAGCCCGATGGGGTTCACCGGCTCCTCGAGGACGCCGTCGGGGGTGGACACCGTCTTCATGAGGTGCTCGGTCGTGGGAGAGGCCTGCCCCGTCGTGAGCCCGTAGATCTGGTTGTTGTGGGCGATGCACGTCATATCGATGTTGCGTCGCACCGAGTGCACGAAGTGCCCCATTCCGAGCCCGTAGCCGTCGCCGTCGCCCATCTCGACGATGACCTTCACGTCCGGGCGGGCGAGCGAGAGCGCGGTCGCGACCGGCAGCGCGCGTCCGTGGAGCGCGTGGAAGCCGGCGGTCTTGGTGAAGTCGGCGCCGTTGCCATGACATCCGATGCCCCAGACGATCGAGTAGTCGTGGAACTCCATCTCAAGCTCGGAGAATGCGCGCTTGAGCGCCTCCCACATACCGAAGTTCCCGCACCCGGGGCACCACGTGGGCTTGTTCGCGGTCGTATACTCCTTGACGGTGGGCATCAGGCGAGCACCTCCTTGACGTACGCGTATACCTGTTCGGGCGAGAACGGCCGCCCGTCGTAGCGGTGGAGCGTGTGCTCGACGTCGGTCATGCACTCCTGGCGCACGAGCCCCTGGAGCTGCCCGGTGTAGTTTCCTTCGATGATGGCGGTGCGCTTCGCGTTGCCGAGGAACTCGGAGACCTCCTCGGCGGGGAAGGGCCACACGGTGACGACCTGCATGAGGTTCACGGTAACGCCCTCGCGCTCGAGCCACTTCATCGCCTCGCGGACCGGCATCTTAGTGGTGCCGAACACGAGTATCGACAACTCCGCGTCGTCTGGACCGTAGTACGCGGGTGGCGGCACGAGCGTGCGTGCGAGTTCCAACTTGCGCATCCGCTTCTCGTTCTGCGCGATGCGGTTCTCGGCGACCTCGCCCGCGGCGCCGTACCCGAATTCGTCGTGCTCATAGGAGTTGACGACCTGTTCGGCCCCTTTCACCCCGGGAAGTGCGCGCGGTGAGACGCCGGAGTCGGTCACGCGGTAGCGCGCGTACTCTTCGACCTCGCCGGCGGTGATGAGCTCGCCGCGGTCAATCTCGACGCGGGCTGTGTCGAACGGCGGTACCGACTGCCGGTTGTCCGACAGGTAGCTGTCGCCGAGGATGATGACGGGCGTCTGAAGGACGTCGGCGAGGTTGAACGCCTGCCACGCGAGATGGAATGCGTCGTCGCGGTCGCCGGGCGCGAGTATGACGCGCGGGAACTCACCCTGAGCGGCGTGCATGGCGAACCGCAGGTCGCTCTGTTCGGTCCACGTGGGCATGCCGGTCGCCGGTCCCGGGCGCGTGAACAGGCCGACCACGACCGCCGACTCGCTCACTCCCGCGAGCCCGAACGCCTCCACCATGAGCGAGAAGCCACCCCCGGAGGTCGCGCACATCGCGCGGGACCCTCCGAACGCCGCGCCCACGACCATGTTCATGGCCGCGATCTCGTCTTCGGTGTGCTTGACGACGACACCGCTGTTACCGCCATGCCTCGCCAAGAAGTGCAGGAGGCTCGAGGCGGGCGTCATCGGATACGCGCAGTACATGCCAAGCCCGGCGGCGAGCGCGCCGAGCCCGATGGCCTCGTTGCCGTCGGC
>SKMN01000015.1 GCA_007121015.1 Coriobacteriia bacterium | reverse complement strand
TGACGATGAACGCCGTGGGTCGCGCGGCGTTCTCGATGATCGAGGAGGTCCGCCGCCAGTTCCGCGAGATCCCCGGCATCATGGAGGGCACCGGCAAGCCGGACTACGCCGCCTGTGTCGACATCTCCACCAAGGCCTCGCTCAAAGAGATGGTCGTCCCGGGCGTCATCGCTGTTGCCGCGCCGCTTATCGTGGGCACGCTCAACGTCGACATGCTGACCGGCCTGCTCGCCGGTGCGCTCGTGACCGGCTTCCTGCTCGCCATCTTCATGGCCAACGCCGGTGGCGCGTGGGACAACGCCAAGAAGTACATCGAGGGTGGCAAGCACGGCGGTAAGGGCTCTGAGGCCCACAAGGCCGCCGTCGTCGGCGATACCGTGGGCGATCCGTTCAAGGACACCTCGGGTCCGTCGATGAACATCCTCATCAAGCTCATGACCGTCGTGAGCCTCGTGTTCGTACCGCTGTTCGTGGCGATGGGCGGCGGGTTCCTCGGCAGGTAGTAGCGCCGGGAGTCGCCGGTGGCCAGGCGCCACTGCGCGTAAGAAGTGACGCCGGGAGCTCCCGGGTGCGATAAGCGCCCGGGAGCCTCGTCGTCTTGACGGCGGCCGGGTACGTGCGGGCGCCGGACGGGTACGTTCGAGTGTGGGCAGGAGAGGAGGGCGCGTGGGTCGGATCCCCGAAGAGGACGTCGCGCGCGTGCGCGATGCGACCGACGTGGTCGCTCTCATCTCCGAAAGCGTCGTACTCAAGCAGAAGGGCCGCCTCCACTGGGGGCTCTGCCCGTTCCACGGCGAGAAGACCCCGTCGTTCAAGGTCGATCCCGCCACTCAGTTGTGGCACTGCTTCGGATGCGGCGAGGGCGGCGACGTGTTCGGTTTCCTCATGCGCCGCGAGAATCTCGAGTTCCCCGAGGCCGTCCGCGTGCTCGCCGAGCGAGAGCGCATCGACATCGCCGAGGAGGAGGCCGGCGCGCCACGGAGCTACCGCGAACGCCTCGTCGCGGCGTGCGAAGCCACCGCGGCGTTCTACCACCACGAGCTCACGCACTCGCGCACGCCCGAAGCGACCGCCGCACGCGAGTACCTGTCGGCGCGGGGTTTCAGCATCGACGTGGCACGCCGGTTCACCCTCGGGTACGCACCCGGCCGAGGCGCGCTCGTCCGTCACTTGCGGGCCGAGGGGTTCACGGCCGCCGAGATCGTCGACGCGAACCTCGGCTACCGGCGTGACGGTGGCGCTGGCGGCGGTAGCGATGGCGCCGGCGGCGGGGTGACCGACCGCTTCTACGAGCGCGTGATGTTCCCCATCCGCGACCTGCACGGACGGGTCATCGCCTTTGGCGGCCGAGTCGTGGGTGCGGGCGAGCCCAAGTACCTGAACTCCTCGGACACGCCGGTATTCCACAAGTCGGCCAACGTCTACTCGATCGAACGGGCGAAAGACGCGATCGTGGCCGAGGGGGTGGCGGTCGTGGTCGAGGGCTACACCGACGTCATCGCGCTGCACGAGGCTGGCATCACGAACGTGGTCGCCACGCTCGGCACCGCGCTCACGCGCCAGCACATGCGGCTCCTCGGGCGGTTCGCGACGAAGGTCGTCTACCTCTTCGACGGCGACGAGGCCGGGATGCGCGCCGCTGCGCGCGCCGTCGAGTTCATCGACGCTGCGGTCGCCGGGGGGCCCGGTAAGCGCGAACTCGATCTCACGGTCGCGCTGCTGCCCGACGGGCTCGATCCCGCGGACCTCGTCGCCAAGCGTGGCGCAGACGCGATGCGCGAGGTCATAGCGGGTGCCGAGCCGCTGCTGCGCTTCGCCATCGAGCAGCGGCTCTCGACGCACGACCTCGCGACCCCTGAAGGCCGCGCTCGCGCGCTGAGGGACACCGCGCAGGTGGTGGCGCCGGTGAAGCACACCATCCTCGGCCAGGACTACGCGAACCACCTCGCGGACCGGCTCCGCGTCGACTACGCCACCGCCAGGAAGGCGATCGAGGAGGCGCGACCGCCCGCGCGCGGGGCCGAGGACCCCGAAGACGATGCCGGCGAGACCGCAGCGGTGGCCGAGGAACACCTCGATGCCGCCATGCGTGCGGAACGAGCGCTCGTGGGTATCGTCGTGCATTCGCCACACCTGAGAGAGGGGGCACGTCGCTTGCTGGAAGGGGGACTGTTCGCGGACCCGATCGCCCGGCTGCTGTTGGATACCGCGTGCGACGCGAGTTCTTCGGCTACCGACGACGAGATCTACCGGGCGGTCGCCGAGCGTGACCCGAGAGCTGCGAACGTGTTGTCCGGCCTGCTCGTGGACGCGCCGACCTCAGAAGATGTAGACTCGATTGCTCGTGACTTGGTGATCAGACTCAAGGATTCGGCGCTCGAGCGTCAAATCAGGGAACACAAGGTACGACACAAAGAACTTGAGGCTACAGGCGACAGCGCAGCTGCCGATGAAGAGTTCAGGAAGGTCGTGGCGCTGCAGGCAGAGCGGGAAGAGCTTCGCCGCGGTGCGATGCCGATAGAAGTGGAAGTGTGGGGTTTCGAGTGACAGACAGTACCGGTACCGATAGCAAGAAGCGTACGTCGTCCAAGACGGCGTCAGGCGCCGAGAAGAAGCCCTCGGCCGTCAAGGCCAAGAGCGAGAAGGGCGCGAAGCCCGACCCGGCATCGAAGGCGGCTGCCAAGCGTACGCCCGAGCTCGAACTCTCCGAGGTCAAGACGCTCGCCAAGATGGGCACCGCGAAGGGCAACCTCACCGAGGAGGAGATCCAGGGAGCCATCGGTGACATCGACCTGACGGACCAACAGGTCGACGGCATCTACGCGTTCTTCCGTGAGTCGGGGATCGAGGTCGTCGACGAGCCGTCGGGAGCTCCCGGCGCCAGCAGCTCCGATGCCGACGACAGCGACGACGACGTCGACGACGACCTCTCCGGCGAGAAGGAGGCCATCGACATCCCGCTGCCCAAACCGGCCAAGGCCGCCAAGAAGAAGGCGAAGCGCCGCACCGACAATGCCGCCCTCGCGCCTCTTACCGGTGACCCGGTGCGGATGTACCTCAAAGAGATCGGTAAGGTCCCGCTGCTCACCGCCGCACAAGAGATCGACCTTGCGATGAAGATAGAGGCGGGTCTCGAGGCCACCGCTAAGCTCGAGGAGGCCGAGGAGGCCGGCGTGAAGCTCGACCGTGCCGAGCGACGCCGTCTCCACCGCATCGAGGCGGTGGGGATCGACGCCAAACAGCAGCTCGTCGAGGCCAACCTGCGCCTCGTGGTGTCGATCGCGAAGCGGTACGTGGGCCGAGGGATGCTCTTCCTCGACCTCATCCAGGAAGGCAACCTCGGACTCATCCGGGCCGTGGAGAAGTTCGATTACACCAAGGGTTTCAAGTTCTCGACGTACGCCACGTGGTGGATCCGCCAGGCGATCACGCGCGCGATCGCCGACCAGGCCCGCACTATCCGCATCCCCGTGCACATGGTCGAGACGATCAACAAACTCATCCGCGTACAGCGCCAGCTGCTGCAGGACTTCGGCCGGGAGCCCACTCCCGAGGAGATCGGCGAGAAGATGGAGATGACTGCGGACCGCGTGCGCGAGATCTTGAAGATCAGCCAGGAGCCGGTCTCGCTCGAGACGCCCATCGGCGAGGAGGAGGACTCCCAGCTCGGCGACTTCATCGAGGACGGCGAGGCGGTCGTCCCGCCCGAGGCCGCGAGCTTCTCGATGCTCCAGGAGCAGCTCTCCAAGGTGCTCGACGGGCTCTCCGAGCGGGAGCGCAAGGTCATCGAACTCAGGTTCGGGCTCACCGACGGGCACCCGCGGACGCTCGAAGAGGTGGGCCGGGAGTTCGGGGTCACACGCGAGCGCATAAGGCAGATAGAGAGCAAGACGCTGTGCAAGCTGCGCCACCCCTCGCGCTCCAGCAGGCTGAAGGACTACCTCGAGTAGCGCGCCGCTGGACCGCTGACCCGCGCTAGAACACCAGCGGCGTGTTCGACGCCGGCGGGATCTCGTAGCCACACACCCGGAAGAGCCGGAGGCACGCCCGGGCGACGTCTTTGTCGTAGAGGACACCGGAGTTCGCCTCGATCTCGGCCAGTGCCGGCTCGAGACCGATCGCGGCCTTGTACGGCCGGTGCGAGGACATCGCTTCCACCACGTCCGCGACCCCGAGGATCCGCGCTCCCATGACGATGTCGTCGCCAGCGAGTCCGAGCGGGTAGCCGGAACCGTCGATGCGCTCGTGGTGCTGGTAGACGTAGTCTGCGATGGGCCAGGGGAACTCGATGGGGGAGAGCACGTCGTAGGCCACTTCCGGGTGGAGCTTCACGATGCCGAACTCGACTTCGGTGAGGCGGCGGGGTTTCGTGAGGATCTCGGCGGGCACGTAGATCTTGCCGATGTCGTGCAGGAGTCCGGCCATACGGATGCCGCGCTGGAAGTCCTCGTCGTGTCCCATCTCGGCGGCGAGCATCGCGCCGAGGTCGGCGACGCGCTCCTGGTGGCCCGAGGTGTAGGGGTCGCGCGCCTCCACGAGCTTGGCGATCGCCTGGATCGTCCCGTCGACGAGCGTGGTGAGCGACTCGTTGGCGCTCTGCAACTCGGTGAGCTGCCGTTCGAGCTTGCTCACGAGGCGCGCGTTGTACTCCTTGAGCACCTCGGTCTCGTTGTCGGTGCCAGGAGTGTGGTGGGACAGTTCGCCCGACCGGTCGAGTTCGAGCAGGGTGTCGACCGCTTCGAGCAGCGCGTCGGGGTCCATCGGCTTGAGGAGGAAGCAGTCGGCGCCGAGGCTCACGGCGAAGCGTTCGTCGTCCGGGTCGGTGTAGTTCGCGGTGTAGTACACGAGGGGGATGTCGGCGAGATCGGGGTCCGCGCGCCACTCACGGCAGAGCGCGTAGCCGTCCATGTTGGGCATGAGGATGTCGGTGATGAGGAGATCGGGAGGCTGGCGGCGTGCCGCTTCCAGGGCCGCACTGCCGTCCGGTGCCACGGAGACCTCGTAGCCTGCGGAGCTCAGGATGGACTCGAGCAGGTAACGGCTCGATGCGTCGTCGTCGGCGACCAGCACGCGTGCAACCATGCGCATCCTCCCCCGGCGATGAGGTGGTGGTTGTAAGGATGTTCTCGGCCGGGTCATTATTATAAGACATCGGTGCCCGGTGAGTGTAGAACGCACACAGGCCGCCTCGCGGGCGGCCTGTGGGATGTCTGGCTCCTCGGGTAGGACTCGAACCTACAACCCTCCGGTTAACAGCCGGATGCTCTACCATTGAGCTACCGAGGAATGTTGTGGGGTCGCAGAGGGGGTGCGACACCATCGCGCAGTATACGCAACGCGCAGGTGGGGTGCAACAGGGGTGCCGACTTGCTATAGTCTGGCCTTGCAGTCGTACGGGCCCGTAGCTCAATGGTGGAGCAGGGGACTCATAATCCCTTGGTTGCAGGTTCGAATCCTGCCGGGCCCACCAGTCTGTTCTCGAGGCCTCTTCGGTCCTGCCCGGCGAGTGCCGGGTGGCCGGGGAGGTCTCGTGCGTGTGGCGCGGTCGCCGTCGACCAGCCACGCGTGCTATCGTTCCTCCACACACCATGAAACGGATCTCGCGAACAGAGAGAAGCAAGCGCTCACGGAGCGAACGCGCGCGCCTCGCGGCGATCGGGCTCGCCGTTGCAGGCGTGCTCGGGATTGCGGGCACGGCCGCCGCGGTCCTGCTCGCGGGCGACAGCCAGCCCGAGACACCTGAGGTGCGCGCCGAGCAGCCGGTCGTGGCCGCGGAGGTCGCTACCGCGTCGGCAGAGACGACCGCGGCGCCGGAGAGCGTCGAGGTACCCGACGTTGTGGGCCGCCCGCTCGCCGAGGCCGAGGTCGTGCTCGAGGCCGCGGGCCTCGTCGTGAGGGTGACCGAGGACCCGTCGACCGAGGCGGACGCGGTAGGCGCGGCACGCGGGGTCATCGCGCAGGAACCCGCGGCCCTGCAGTTCGTGCCGGCCGGGACGGCGATCATGCTCGTGATACCGGCCGAGGCGGGCGCGTCCGGCGCTCCGGCGACCGGTGCGCTCGCGGGTAAGGTCGTCTGCATCGACCCCGGCCACCAGGCGCGCGGCGACTCCCGGCAAGAGCCCGTCGGACCCGGAGCCTCGGAGACGAAAGCACGGGTGACCGGCGGCACGACCGGCGTGACGACCCGCGTCCCCGAATACGAGGTCGTGCTCCAGATCTCGATGAATCTCAAAGAGCGGCTCGAGGCCGCCGGGATCACCGTGGTCATGACCCGCGACACCAACGACGTCAACATCTCCAACGCCGAGCGGGCGCAGATGGCCAACGACGCCGGTGCCGACCTGTTCGTGCGCGTGCATGCGGACGGCAGCACCGACCCCGGGCGCGCGGGCATCGCGACGTTCTATCCGGGAGCAGGGCAGTGGACCGGGTCCATCACCGATCCGAGCCAGCGGGCCGCCGGACTCGTGCAGGATGCGCTCGTCGCGTCGACGGGGGCAGCCGACCTCGGCATCACGGCGCGCACCGACCTCTCGGGCTTCAACTGGGCGACCGTCCCGAGCGTACTGGTAGAATGTGGATTCATGACCAACCCGGTCGAGGACCGGCTGCTCTCGAGCCCGCACTACCAGGACAAGCTGGCCGAGGGCATGGCGACAGGGATCATCGCCTATCTGGGAGAGTGATATGGGGCGCGGAGGGGGCTTGTGGCGTGCTGCGGGCTGGGGCGCCGCGTTTGCAGTCCTGCTGGCAGGCGTGGGGCTTGCGGCGGTGCTCGTACTCGACATCCCGGCCACCGGCAGAGACACGCTGCCTGCGACAGTGGTGCTCGCGGTGGCGTGCCCGGGAGAGGACGGGACCGTCGAGACCCCCGTGGTCGCTGCGGTGGACACCGCGAGCGGCGAGCTCACCGTCTACGACCCGATGACCGAGCTCACCATCCCCGGCACGACCTACGACCGGCTGCGTGACGCCTACCCGTTCGGCGGCGGTGCGGCCGTGGCGGCCGCCGTCGCACGGCTCGAGGGAGGCCCTGCGCCCGGGTACGTGGTGTTCGAGCGGGACGCGTGGGTCGCGGCGGTGGACGCGGCGGGGGGGCTCGCACTCGATTCTCCTCGGCCGGTGGACGTCTTCACCGGCGAGAGGCTGTTCAGCTTCCCCCGTGGCGAACAGGTGTTGAGCGGTGCGGAGACGTGCGAGTACCTCAAGGGAGCGGCGTATCTGACCGATACTGAACGAGAGAGGATCGCTGTGCAGTTCGCCGAGGCGCTCGTCGCCGTCATGGCCGATGTGGGGCCTGACACCTCAGGGATCGCGACCGACCTGTCCGACCAGGCACTCGTCGCACTGCAAGGTAGATTCTGAGATATGCAATGGTATAATCCCCAGAGTTTGCCGAAGGGTCGCGCAGGGCGCGGCTCGCGGAGGGGGCTACACGCGCGTGACTGATGCACCGAAAGCGGCGACCGCCGCTACGAGACGCTCACTCATAGTACCGCTGCTGGTCGTGCTTGCGGCTGCAGCGGTGTTCGCTGCGTCGTTCTGGTTCCTTGGCGGAGTGGAGCTGGTAGA
>SKMN01000019.1 GCA_007121015.1 Coriobacteriia bacterium | reverse complement strand
TTCATGGTGGTTCCTCCTTGGTCTACTGCGGCTCGGCGCCGCTGGTCTCCGTGCCCTACACCAGGTTCATCGGGACGGGGATCGCGCGAGCACACGGTCACTTGCCGTTCGGCAGCATAGTGTGACGAGCGGCACCTCAAGCGCTCCCGGGCACCGTTCATCGGCTCCGAGCGACCGAGTCACTGCAGTCGGCGACCCCGCGCGTCATCCCGTCAGCTGCCACACCAGCGTCGCCACGCCGAGGATGCCGGTGTACACGGCGAACACGTAGAGCGGGTAGCGCTTGACGAACGCGAGCAGGGCGGCGATCGAGAGGTAGGCCGCCACGAATGCGACGACGCTGCCGGCGATCGCGGCAGGAATGCCGATGAAGGGTTGCGGGTCCGCGATCGCATCGAGAGCCGTCTTGGCCCCGGCAAGCAAGATGATCGGGCCCGACATAAGGAACGAGAACCGGGTCGCTTGCTCCCGGTCGAGTCCCACGCCGAGGCCCCCGACGATCGTCGCACCCGCCCGCGACACGCCGGGGAAGAGCGCGACCGCCTGCGCGAGCCCTACCAGCACGGCTTTCTGCCACGAAAGCTCGCTCAGGCTGTGCATCTGCTTGCGGGTCAACAACTCTGCCGCGACGAGCGCCGCCGATGTCAGCAAGAAGAAGGCCCCGATCCAGGTGATGGAGCCGAACGCCCGCTCGATCACGCCACTGAACGGAGCCGCGATGACCGCCGTCGCGGCGGTCGCTACGACGATGAGCCACGCAAGCTTCCGTTCGCTCGCTCGGGTGGGGTCCTTCGAGAAGAACGCCACGGTGATGTCCGCGATATCGGTCCGGAAGTAGATGGCGACCGCGAGCAGCGTCGCGAGGTGCAAGATGACGTCGTAGGCAAGGCCGTACTCGACCCAGCCGAGCCCCGTATGGATGAGCATGAGGTGTCCGGAAGAGGAGATCGGCAAGAACTCCGTCACGCCTTGGACCGCGCCGAGGATCACGGCACGCCAGAACTCGGTCATCGGTCACGCCCTCCTACGATGTGCTGTCATGGCACGCTGTCCGCACCACACGACGGATCGACAAACGGCAACGCGCACGAGTCTAACAGGTGGAGCACGGATACCGTGAAGCGCCCTATCGGACTCTCGGCTGACATCGGGCGAATCACATCGCGGCGGATGCCACTCCGGCGATCCGGTCGGCCAGCACCACACGTGCGATCAGGAAGTAGATGACGAGACCCGTAGCGTCGACGAGGGTGGTGATGAGCGGTGCGGACACCACGGCCGGATCGATGCCGACGCGCTTCGCGATGACCGGTAGCATGCCGCCAGCGAACGACGCCCACGTGCACACCGCCACGAGCGTGAAGGCGATCACCGTCGCGAAGTCCCACCCGAAGAGGAGTCCCACTATCGGGAATCCAACGAACGCGAGCATCGCACCGAGAAGGAGTCCGACACGCGTCTCGCGCCAGATGATACGGGGCAGATCGCTGAAGCGCACCTCGCCCACCGCCATCGCACGGATGACGACCGTGGAAGCCTGCGAGCCCGAGTTGCCTCCCGTGTCGATAAGGAGGGGGATGAAGAGTGCGAGCGTCACGAGCGCCTCAAGGGTCTCCTCGAAGAACTGGAGCACGTTGACCGTGAGGGCAGCGGCGACGATGAGGACGAGGAGCCACACCGCGCGCTTGCGGGCGAGTCCGAGGACGGACGCCGACATGTACGCCCGCTCGAGCGGCTCCACGCCACCGATACGGGAGATGTCCTCGGTCTCCTCAGCCTCGAGGATGGCCATCGCATCGTCGACGGTGATGATGCCCACAAGTCGATCCTCCCGGTCGACCACCGGAAGTGCCACGAGGTCCGCCTCCCGCATGAGTCGGGCAGCGACCTCCTGGTCCTCGTCGGCGCGAACCGAGTAGGTCTCCGCCTCGACCAGGTCGTTGATGCGAGCGGCGGGACTCGCCGTCACGAGCGTCGCGAGGTCGACGGTCCCCACGAGCCGGCGGGCGTCATCGGTCACGGTCAGTACGCGAAGGTTCTCGACGTTGCCTCCGACACGCCGTACTTTGGCGAGCGCGTCGGCCGCGCTCATGCTGGCGCGCACGTTCACGTACTCAGGAGACATCACGCGTCCGGCCGACTCGGCCGGATAGCCGAGGAGGGTCGCGGTAGCGTAGCGGTCCTGGGCCGACAAACCGCTCTGCAGTTGCTTTGCGATCTTTGCCGGCATCTCGTCGAGGAGGCGTGCGCGATCGTCGGGATCGAGGCTCTCGATCAGCTCGCGGACACGCTCGGCGCGCAGACCGTCGAGAAGCTCCTGTTGGTGCGCCGGGTCGAGTGACTCGAAGACCGTCAGCGCGCGGTCCTTCGCGAGGAGGCGGAAGACGACCGCGCGCTGCGCGGGGTCGAGTCGCGTCAGCTCATCGGCGATGTCGAGCGTGCCGGTCTCGTCGAGCCACTCACGCAGCTCGTCGAGACGGTCGGGACGTGTGAGTTCGGTCAGGGTCGACATTCGGGGCCTCCTGGCGTAGGGCGCGCGGACATCCGCCCACGATCACGGGTTCGTGTGGCTTGCTCCTGGAAGACTCCATCGATCCTCACCTCCCCCGGTCGCCCGACATTCGATGCGGTGCAGTGCGGACGCCTCAGACCCGACCACATGCCCGTCGCGCTCGCTATGGTATTGCGGCCTCGCCAGACGGTCAATCGCAGCCGCATCCCCTCGTCCCGGCCTCGCCGGCGAGCTGCTGCTCGCTCCTTCGTGCACAACGAGTGGCAGGATGGCCGAGCGTTCACTCTGCTCGAGCGACTCATGGGCACGACGGCCCGACGAGAATGCTCATTCGCGACACCTACAGCACGCGGAGGCCCTGCAGCACGTGCACGACGACGGCGAGGTAGAAGGCCCCCGCTGCTCCCGTATGGAAAAGACGCCACTCGCGCACCCCATCGCGCAGCCACCGGAAACGAATGAGAAAGCCGGTGATCACCGATACGATAAGCGCCGAGAAGAGCACGAGGCCGGTGCCCAGGTCAGGGTAGAACTCCGCAGGCCGCGTCACGTGCTGTGTGAAGTGGAGAGCGACGAGCGCCGCCGAGAGCAGGCTGCCGTACACGTGGACGTGAAGCAGCGTGTCGTAGCCCTCACGCTTGCGACTCTTGAGCACGTAGAAGGCCGCGGTATAGATGGCGATGAACAGAGCACCTGCCCAGGCGAGCCAGTGATGCGCGAACCACCCTCCCGCCAGGAAGTGCAGGTCGACCGTGCCCGTCCCCACGAGCGCCATGCCCACGACCGCGACCGCGACGACGGCCAGCGGGCCGATCGGCGATCCCTTGGCAGAGCCCTTCTCCGTCATCCGAGTCCTCTCCTTGCCGCACGCCAAACTGTGGGCCGCGTCGCTAGCCGCGCCTTATCTTATAGTTCCCCAGTTCCGCAACCTTGTGCTGAAACGTCATCTTCTTCTCGATGACGAACCCGTTGCGCTCGTAGAAGCGGATCGCATCGTCCTTCGCGATGTTGACGTCGGTGATGACGACGTCATGGTCGCGGAAGACCTCGGCCAGCAGTCTCGAGCCGACGCCCTTGCCCCGGCACCGCTCGTCGACGGTGAGCGCGCTGATGTAGTACTCGTCATCGCCGATGTCCGTCGTCGCCACACTCTCGAGCTTCCGGCCCCATTTGAGCGCACGGAACATGCCTTTGACGCCGAGAGCCTTGCCCCACTCGCGTCCGGCGTCCTTCTTCGATACGCGCTGCTCGACCCCCTGAAGAGCCGATATCGCGAACACGGTCGTGTGGCACGCAGCCGACCACGAGCCTACCAGAAGCATCCACCCGCCGACCGCCGTCACCCATCGAGCGCACGGCGTTCACGCCGAATTCACGCCGCCGAGGAATGATAGAGACGCACCACGATGACCGACAGTGAACCAAGGAGGAGTGAAGCGTGAACAAGAAACGTGCGATGGCGCTCGCGGCGGCGGCTCTCGTCGCCGGGCTCGTCATCGGTAACATCAGCGGCGCGTTCGCCGTGAGGCCTGACGTTCCCGCAGGCGATCGGACGGTTGCCGCGTGCGGCGACGGGCTGCGGCTCGGACCGATGATGCGAGACGCCGGTGGACGGTTGCTCGACATCCTCGCGAACCTCACCGGCCTCTCGACCGACGAGGTCGCTGAGAAGCGGGCTGCCGGCGAGAGCCCAGCTGAGATCGCCGCAGACGCGGGCGTGAGCGCCGAGGCGCTCGTCGACGCGGCGCTCGACGTGCGCGAGGACGCGCTCGACGAAGCGGTCGCCGCCGGCGCCGTCACGCGCGAGCAGGCGGATGCTGCGCTCGAGCGCATGCGTGAGCGCCTGACCGAGCGCGTGCAGTCTACCGACACCGGCCGTGGCGGCGGTTGCGGCATGGGCGGCCAGGCTCGGGCTCGTGGCGAGCGTGGCCTCGATGGCGAACGTGGCTTCGGTGGCGGACGCGGCTTCAAGGGCGAGCGCGGCCTCGGCCAGTGCGACGGTTGTCCGAACGCCCAGTAGCCACGGGTATACCCTGTCATACTGGACTGAGGGTCCACTGCCCGCCGCGACCACCCGAGGAGCGTAGCGTGCGAACCGTCCTCGTCGTCGACGACAACGCCACGATAGTCGAGGTCCTTGCCGAGTACCTGAGCGCCGAGGGCTTCGGCACGCTCACCGCCACCGACGGTGTCTCCGCTCTCGCGCTCGCCGAGGAGCGCCACCCCGACCTGGCCCTCGTCGACATCATGTTGCCCGGCATCGACGGCCTCGAGCTCACGCGCCGCTTCCAAGCGCTCGACGTGCCGGTGATCCTCGTGACGGCCCGCAGCGACGAGGTCGACCGGCTCGTCGGGCTCGAAGTGGGCGCCGACGACTACGTCACCAAGCCGTTCAGCCCCCGCGAGGTCGTCGCGCGCGTGAAGGCGGTACTGCGACGGATCTCGCGCGCCACCGAGACGCGCGACACCGCACCCATCCGCATCGGAGACCTCACCATCGATCCCGAGCGTCGTGCGGTCGTCGTGGGCGAGCGGCTCGTCGACCTCACCCGGACCGAGTTCGACATCCTCACGGTGATGGCAGCGCACCCCGGCCGCGTCTATACCCGCGGCCAGCTCCTCGAGGTCGCCTCTGGCGAGGCGTTTGAAGGCTACGAACGCACCATCGACGCTCACATCAAGAACATCCGCCGCAAGCTCGGCGAGGACCCTCGCTCCCCTCGCTACGTGCGCACCGTCATCGGCGTCGGCTACAAGGCGGAGGGCTGACCGATGGCTCGTTCGGGTCTGTTCTGGCGCATGTTCCTCGGCATCTTCGCCGTGAGCCTCGGCTCGGTCGTCACGGTCGGCATCGTCGCGCGCACCGCCTTCACGTCCGCGTTCGGCACGTACATCGAGATGGGTCCCGGGATGCACGGCCGAGGCATGATGGGGCCGGGCCGCACGGCGTTCCTCGGCGCGGCCGAGCAGACGTTCCTTGCGAGTGTAGACCGGGGAGTGCTTCTCGGCGGCCTCGTCGCTGCAGTTGTCGCCGCACTCGCCGCGTTCCTGATCGCCCGCACGCTCACCGCCCCGCTCCGCGACCTCGAGGAAGGCGTTTCCGTGCTCGCCGCGGGCGACCTCGGCCACCGCGTCGCGGTCAGCGGCCCGAGTGAGGTCGCCGTCCTCGGCGAGAGCTTCAACGCGATGGCCGACGCCCTCCAGCACGCCGAGGACCTCCGCCGCCGCATGGTCGCCGATGTCGCCCACGAACTCCGCAACCCGCTCACAGCCGCCCGTGCGCAGGCCGAAGGCATGGCCGAGGGAGTGCTGCCACTCGAGGTGTCGCGCGTCGAGTCGGTCGTCGACGACCTAGTGCACCTCTCGCGCCTGGCCGACGACCTCCAGGAGCTCGCGCTCGCCGAAGCGGGATGCCTGAGCTACGAGATGCGTCCGGTCGATCTCGCAGCACTCGTCCGGCACGAGGCCGAGCGTGCCGGGCCCCACGCGCAACCCGGCGTCGAGGTCCGGTCCGAGACACCTGCCGGGCCCGTCATCGTCAACGGCGACGAGAGGCGCCTGGCGCAAGTCGTTCGAAACCTGTTCTCGAACGCGCTACGGCACACCTCGACCGGGTCGGTCGTGGCGTCGGTCACACCCTTGCCAGACGGACATATCGCCGAGGCGCGTCTCACCGATACCGGCTCCGGCATCGCTGCCACAGACCTGCCGCACGTCTTCGAGCGCTTCTACCGCGCCGATACCGCCAGGGCAGTGGATACGGGCGGAGCAGGTCTTGGGCTTGCTATCGCACGGCACATCATCGAGGACCATGACGGCACGGTGTTCGCCGAGAGCGCTCCGGAAGGCGGCGCGTCGGTCGGCTTCCGTCTGCCGCTCGCAACCTCTCCCGAGGGCGGCTCGGACTCCTAAGTAGGAGAACACCTCGCTCTCTTCACGGTACGATGGTGCCCTACACGCGTTCGACCGTGTTCAAGGAGACGTGATGGCGAAGAAGCGGAGACTCTCGTACGAAGCCACAGCCCGACTCGCGATAGCTGGAGGCGCGATTTCGCTCGTGGCGGCCATCGGCGTCCCGCTGGTGCCCGAACGGGCGGACGGGGCGTCCGTGCTCGGACAGGTCCTCGCGACCGCGGGCGTCATCGCGTGGTTCCTCGGCGCGGCCGCCGGGATCCTCGCGCTCTCCACGCCGTTCGCGAAACGGGCGATCGTCGGGCTCGCATTCTGCGGCGTGACCGCGCTCATCGTGCTCGTCTCGATGATGATCGGCGTGTGACGGCGGGATACCGGATCGGAGACGCAGACGCGCACGGGACGCTGCGACCGGCCCGACCGGGTATCTCCTTGGTGTGCGGTAGATGCAGGAGCGACCCGGGGGAGGCATTCTCATGACAGACGCGCAAGATCGCAGAGCGATGTGTGCATCGAAGCTGGACGAGTGGCGAGGCGTCGTCGCGGGCCTCAAGGCGCGCGCTTCCGCTCTCGATGACGAGGACCGTCGGAGGCTCGACGAGGCGGTGTCTCGGCTCGAGCGCCACATCGAGGACGGCGAGGAACGCTTGTCCGAACTCGACGACACCGATGACGGCGCCTGGGAAGCCGCGAAAGAAGATTGGAACGCGGCCTGGGACATGGTCGAAGAGGCGTTCAAGAAGGACTCCGAGGCGTTCATGACCAGCGACTAGCCAACGTCGAGACGCCCCACGCTCCCTCGACGGCCAGCGTGTCTTTCCGATGTGAACCGGCCCGCTAGCGGCAACGTCAAAGGGGTACGAACCCGAACGACCGAAGGGAGACACTCCATGGCCACACGGATACTCGCGGTCGCACTTGCGGCTTCGCTCGCGCTCGTGCTCGTCGGATGCGCGCCGCCGGACGGACCGCCGACCGAGGTCCCGAACGGGAACGCGGACGTGCCCGATGACGCCGCGAGACTCGCTCCTGGCCTCTACGAGCTGGAGGGTGACACTATGCAGGCGATCGGGATGTTGGCGTGGGTCGATCTCGAAGGCGGGTTCTGGGCGGTAGTCGACCCCGCTGCCGAGGTGGACGAGGCCGCGAACATCGCCGTCATCGCGAACGGCGACGAGCTTCACGACGTGCTCGCCCCGCTCGAGGGCCGCGCGGTAAGCATCGTGGGCGAGCGGTTCGACGGGGTGTCGATCCGCATGGCTGGCCCGGAGATCGTCGCCGAGGTCATCGAGCCGATCGACGACGACATGCCCGGCGCCGCCGAGTAAGCACTTCAGAGCCGAGAGGCCGCTCGTCTGGCGAGCGGCCTCTCGGCTCATACGGAACGCAACGTGCAGCGGGCCTTCACCGCGCGAACCGGTGGAG